>JAERSW010000041.1 GCA_016845305.1 Acidimicrobiales bacterium | reverse complement strand
GCATGCTCGGCTGGCTGCTCCTCGGCGAGGAACCGCCGTCGGTGTCCGACTCGACGTCCGCCGAGGTCGTCGCCCACTACGTGGCCGAGTCCGGCTCGACGTTCTTCGGCGGGTGGCTGGCCCTGATCTTCGGCCTCCTGGCGCTCTTCTTCGGCGTGTGGCTCAACGGGGCCATGCGTGACCGAGGCGCCACCATGCTGGCCGCCGGCGCCTCCATGGGCACGGTGATGATCGCCGTCGGCATGGCCCTCGACGGCACCATGGGCGTCATCCTCGGCGACGCCGCCGACACCCTCCCCGAGGCCACGGTGATGGCACTCGCCGCCTTCACCGAGTACCTGGGCTGGCCCTACGTCATGGGCGGGATCATGCTGATGGTCTGCCTGGGCGCCAGCGCCAAGCAGACCGGGCTGATCCCGTCATGGCTGGTCTGGATCGGCTACGTCGCCGCCCTGATCGTTCTCATCCCCGCCGAGGTCGCCTTCATCGGGTTCATGCTCTGGCTCCTCTGGATGCTCATCGGCGGCATCATCATGTTCCGCAAGGCGGGCGCAGCGGCCTGACCCCGGCCGCGGGCAGCGGATCCGCGGGCACCTCCGCCCGCGGGTCCGCGCCGCTCGGCATGAGCGGGCGCCACGAGTCGACCATTGCTTGTACGTCAATCTGACGTACACTCGACCCGTGGAGACGAAGACCGAGCGCTGGACGCTCCGAGCCACCCCGGCACAGGACGCGATCGTCCGCACCGTGCTCGAGGCCAAGGACGTCTCGCTCAACGAATACGTCGTCAACTGTGCGGTCGAGGCCGCCGCCAACGACCTCGCCGACCGGCTGGTCTTCACCATGGACGCCGAAGCCTGGGACGAACTGCTGGAGACGCTGGACCGACCGCCGACCGACCTTCCGGCGATTCGGAAGCTGTTCTCCGAGCCCTCCGTCCTGGAGTGAGTCGGTTCCTGGGGCCAGAACTCCTCGAGCCGACCCACCAGCTCGCCGACTTCGACTCCGGGAATCCCATCCTCGACGGGTGGCTCCGCCGACGGGCGGTGAGGAACCAACAGCAGGGCTCGAGCAGGACCTGGGTGGCCTGCGAGTCACTGCAGGTCATCGCGTACTACGCGTCGTCCACCGCCGTCCTCGCCCGGATCGACGCCCCCGGTCGGATGTCCCGCAACCAGCCCGACCCGATGCCGGCGATGCTGCTGGGGCGGCTCGCCGTCGACCGGCGATACCAGGGCCGGGGCATCGCCACCGCGCTCCTCAAGCACTTCCTCCAGAAATCGATGGAGGTCGCCGACCTCACCGGCCTCCGAGTGGTCCTCGTCCACGCCGCCGACGAGCAGGCCGCTTCGTTCTATCGGCGCTTCGGCTTCGCACCCAGCCCGACCGACGCCCTCACCATGTTGATGCTGATCCGAGACATCCGCCAGAACCTGGACCTGATGTCCTGACCGGGGTTGGGCTCAACCCCGGTGGCGGGCGACCTCGAAGAGGGCGACGGCGGCGGCCGCGGAGACGTTCAGCGAGCCGAGCACCCCGGCCAGCGGGATGTGGGCGATGGCGTCGCAGCGCTCGCGCACCAGCCTCGACAGGCCCGCCCCCTCGGCACCCATGACCAGCGCCACCGGCTGGTCGGCCACCGCCAGGCGGTGGATCGCCGTGTCGCCGCCCGCATCCAGGCCGACCGACCACACGCCGGCCGCCGACAGCCGCCCGAGGGCCTTGGGCAGGCCGGCCACGCGGGTCATCCGCAGGTGCTCGATGGCGCCGGCCGCCGACTTGGCCACCGTGGCCGTCACCCCGGCCGCCCGGTGCCGCGGCAGCACCACGCCGGTCACCCCGGCGCACTCCGCCGACCGCAGGATGGCCCCGAGGTTGCCGGGGTCGGTCACCCCGTCGAGCAGCAGCAGGAACGGGTCGCGGCCGGTGGCGTCGGGAACCAGCAGGTCCTCGAACTCGTACTCCCGCAGCGGCTGGGCCATGGCGATCACGCCCTGCGGCGCGTCGGTGCGGGCCATGTTCTCGAAGCGGTTTCGGGACACCTCGCGCAGGGTCACCTTGGCCTCGTCGGCCAGGTCGATGATGTCGTCGAGGATGGGTGCCGGATCGAGGTCGCCGGCCAGCACCACCTCGCGGGTGCGCCTCGTCCCGGCCAGCAGCAACTCGCGGACCGCCTGACGACCCTCCACCTGATCGCCGCCCAGGCCCTTCTGGGGGCCCTTCGACTGCCCGGACGATCCACCGCGGTTGCCGCGGGGCGTGGTGCCGCGCTGCCCCTCGCGGTTGCCGGACCGACCGCCGGGGCCGCTGCGGGCCGGACCGCCCCGACCGCCCTTGCCGAGCCCCTGCTTGGCCGAACCCGGACGCCCCGGGGTGCCCGGCTTCGCTCCCCGGCCCTTCCCGGAACCCCGACCACCGCCCTTGCCTCCCGAGCTGCGCGGTCCCTTCGGCGGGCTCACGACCCGGCCTCCGCCGCCCGGACGAGCAGGGCCGCGGCGAAGCAGGCCACGCCCTCACGGCGACCCAGCGCCCCGAGGCCCTCGGCCCGCTTGCCCTTCACGGTGACCGGCCCGCCCACGACCGCCGTCAGGCCCGCCTGCATCGCCTCGCGCTGCGGAGCCAGCTTCGGCGCCTCGAGCACCACGGTGCAGTCCACGTTGGCCACCGTCCAGCCCTCGGCGTGCACGGCGGCCGCGGCGTCGGCCAGCAGGGCCATCGAATCGGAGCCGGCGAAGGCGGCATCGGTGTCGGGGTAGCGCTGCCCGATGTCGCCGAGCCCCGCCGCCCCCAGCAGGGCGTCGGTCACGGCGTGGGCCACGGCGTCGGCGTCGCTGTGACCGACCAGGCCCGGCCCGTCGAAGGCCACGCCGCCCAGCACCATCGTGCGGTCGGGATCGTCGCTGAACGGGTGGACGTCGAAGCCCTGCCCGACCCGCAGCTCCGGCAGCTCAGCCACGGTCGCCTCCGTCCCCGCCACCAGCCGGGCCGTCGCCGAGGGCGGCGGCAGCCAGGGCCAGGTCGACCGGTCGGGTGATCTTCAGGTTCGCCGGCTCGCCGTCCACGACCACCACTGTGCCACCGACCGCCTCGACCAGCGTGGCGTCGTCGCTGGCGTCACCTCCCGAGGCGTGGGCCGAGCGCAACCGGCCAGCGGGGAACCCCTGCGGGGTCTGCACGGCGATCACGGCGTCGCGGTCGACCACCGAGCCGTCGGTGGCCCGCAGCGAGTCGGCCACCGGCACGCCGGGGACCACGGCGTCGGCGCCGGCACGCACCGCGTCGACCACCCGGGCGAACAGGTCGGCCGACGCCAACGGACGGGCACCGTCGTGGACGAGGACGACCTCGGCATCGTCGGGCACGGCGGCCAGGCCGGCCCGGACCGACGCGGAGCGGGTGGCGCCCCCGTCGACCACGGCGGCCACGCCGTCGATGCCGTCCAGCAGCGCCACGGCCTCCGTGCGACGTTCGGCGGCGACCACGACGACTACGCCGTCGGAGGCCCCAGCGGCGGTGGCCACGCTGTGGGCCACGACTGGACGGCCGCCCAGGTCCGCGGCCTGCTTGTCGCCGCCAAACCGCTCGCCCCGACCGGCGGCCACCACGATCGTCCAGGTGCTCACGGCGCCTCCCCGGGGCGTCCGGCCGTCCGGCGGTCAGGCACCGGAGCGGATGCCGGTGGGGTGTGTCGCATCTCACTAGCATGGCCACTCGACATGCCGGACTCCACGCTCTTCCGCGAAACGACGCTGTTCGCCAGCCTCGGCGACGAGGCCCTCGAGGCGATCGTCTCGGCCGGCCAGGATCTCGACCTGCGCCGCGGCGACGTGCTCTTCCGCGAGGGCGACGCCCCCGACGAGCTGTTCGTGGTGGTGTCGGGACGGATCGCCATCGCCAACAAGTCGATCGACGGCCGCGAGTCGATGGTGGCCCTCATGGAGGAGGGCGACCTGTTCGGCGAGATGGGCCTGTTCGACGGGCGCGGCCGCTCCGCCGAGGCCCGGGCGCTGGAGTCGTCGGTGGTCACCGCCGTGCCCTACGGCCCGGTCCGCGGCGTCTACGAGGCCGACCCCACCCTGCTGTGGAAGGTCGTCGACATGCTGGCCGGGCGACTGCGCACCATGGACGCCGCGCTGGCCGACTCGGTGTTCCTGGACGTGACCGGGCGGACCGCCAAGCGCCTGCTGGAGCTGGCCGGCGAGGACGACGAGTTCTCGCTGCCCATCACCCAGGAGGAGCTGGCCGGCATGGTCGGGGCGTCACGCGAGCGGGTCAACAAGGCCATCGCCTCGTTCATCCGGCTGGGGTGGATCGAACAGATCGACCGCTCCTACCGGATCACCAACCGCGAACAGCTCACCATCCGCTCGCGGTAGACCCCTCCCCCGGTCGAGAGGCCTTCCTCAGGGGGTGAGCCAGGCCAGCACCCTCGACCAGGCGTCGGCCGCGTCGTCGGCCCGATGGGCGGGACGCGACGCATCGTGCACGAACCCGTGGTCGGCGCCCTCGTAGCGGACCACCGTGGCCCCGGCCGCCTCCAGGGCGTCGACGTCGTCCGGCGGCGTCCAGGCGTCGTCGCAGCCGATGACGGCCAGCACCGACGACGCGTCCCCGGCCGCCATCGCGTCCAACGGCTCGCCCTGGCCGGAACCCCGCCACGCCTCCGGCACCCGGACCATCCCGTAGAACGGACAGTGCCGGTCGAACCGGCCGGTGCCCACGGCCTTCATGGCGTACATGCCGCCCATGCAGAACCCCAGCACCCCGACCGACGCCGCGCCGGTGGCATCCGCCGCGGCCACGGCGTCACCGAGGACCCGGTCGTCGGCCAGTGACGACGCCGCGGCGAGGCGCTCGGCCACGTCGAGGTGCTCACGATCCGGGTAGAGCTCGAAGGCGGCCACCGACCAGCCGTTGGCGGCGGCCAGGTCGGCCACCAGGTCGTCGAACAGGGGCCGCATCCCCATCACGTCGGGGATGACGACGAGGCCGCGGTCGGCCGGACCGGACGGCGGGTGGACCAGCTCGGCGGCGGTCCCGGAGGGCAGCTCGATGCGCATGGGCGCGTTCCTAGCAGGTGGCCCCGCCCACGAAAGGAGGCCGGCCGGTCAGGACGACGGCAGCAGGCCCAGGGTGGCCACCGCCTCGGCCAGCGTGGCGGCCCGGACCAGCTCGATGCCGTCGCCCACGTCGTCGGTCCCGGCGGGCACCACGGCCCGGTGGAACCCGAGGCGGGCCGCCTCGCGGAGCCGACGCTCCGTGCCCACCACCTGGCGGAGCTCGCCGCCCAGGCCGACCTCGCCGAGGGCCACCGTGGCCCCATCCAACGGGCGCCCGGTCACCCCCGACACCACGGCCAGGGCCAACGGCAGGTCGGCGGCCGGCTCGGTCGCCGCGGCACCGCCCACCACCGTGGCGTATACGTCCAGCGCCCCAAGGTCGATGCCGACCCGACGGTCCAGCACGGCCAGCAGCAGGGCCAGGCGACGACCGTCGAGCCCCTGGGGCGACCGGCGGGGATGCGGCGTGGTGGCCCGGACCACCAGCGCCTGCACCTCGACCAGCAGCGGCCGGTGCCCCTCGAGGGTGGGCAGGACCACCGAACCGGCCACGCCGGCGGCCCGGTCGGCCAGGAACAGGCGGCTCGGATCGTCGACGGAACGCAGGCCGTCGGCGACCATCTCGAACAGGCCGATCTCGTCGGTGGGGCCGAACCGGTGCTTGGCCACCCGCAGGACCCGGAGGGCGTGGTGCCGGTCGCCGGTCAGCTCGACGACCGTGTCGACGACGTGCTCGAGCGCCTTGGGTCCGGCCAGCGAGCCGTCCTTGGTGAGGTGGCCGACCAGCACCGTCGCCAACGACCGCGACTTCGCCTCGGCCACCAGGCGCTGGGCGGCGGCCCGCACCTGGCCGATGGAGCCGGGCGCCCCACCCTCGTCGGCCACGTGGACCGTCTGGACCGAGTCGACGACCAGGAGGTCGGGGCGCAGGTCGTCGAGCCGGTCCACGACGGCGTCGACCGAACCGCCGTCGGCCAGCCACAGGTCGTCGTGGACGGCGCCGAGGCGGTCGGCCCGCAGCCGCACCTGGGCGGCCGACTCCTCGGCGGAGACCAGCAGCACCCGGCCACCCGAACGGACCCGCTCGGCGGCCAACTGCAGGGTCAGGGTGGACTTGCCGATGCCCGGCTCGCCGCCCAGCAGGGTCACCGACCCCGGCACCAGCCCGCCGCCGAGGGCCCGGTCGGCCTCGGCCAGGCCGGTGGGCACCGCCGTCGAGTCAGTGGGGGCGACGTCGGTCAGCGGTCGGGGCTCGACGGCCACGACGCCGACGGGCGAACCGCCGGCTGACCCGGAACGCACCACGGGCACCTCCACGAGGGCGTTCCACTCGCCGCAGGTGCCGCACCGCCCGGCCCACGCCGGATGGGGCGTGCCGCAGGAGGCGCATTCGAAGGTGGTCCGGGTCCGTGCCCGGGAGGTGGAGGTCAGGCTCGTCATGGGGCCGACCCTAGGAACGACCTGTGACAGGCCTTCCTGCGCTCCTAGGCGTCGTCGGGGCGGCCTACTCCCTATGCGTCGTCAAGGCGGCCTATTCCCCGGCGTCGTCGGGGCGACGCGGCCGGAACAGGCCGGCGAAGCCGTCGATCACCGGATGCGAGAAGCCCTCGGGGACCAGCGCCTTGCCCCGCAGCAGGACCGTCGACATGCCCAGGCCCCGGGCCGCCTCCAAGGTGGCCGGCTCCGAGTCGATGAGGAGCATGTCGGCGAACTCGACGGCCGACATCCGACGCAGCGCCTCGAACATGGCCTGGCTGGGCTTGCGGGCCCCGATCCCGCCCGACGCCACCCACGGATCCACCCGGTCGTCCAGGCCGAACCGGTTCCGCAGCTGCAACGACCACGGCAGCACGGCATTGGTCAGGCAGGCCACCGGCAGGCCCCGCTCGTCCATGCGGTCCAGGAAGGGCAGCACGTCGGCCCGCATCCGCACCCGCGACAGGTACTCGGCGTCGAGGGCCACCGGATCGCCGGGCACGCCCACCGACGCCCAGAACTCGGCGCTCGACAGCTGGCCCAGGCTGGCCGCCCGGTAGCGGTCGGCCACCTCGCTGGCATCGACCACCCCGCCCTGCTCGCGCACGAACGGCACCAACAGGCCCTCCGGGTCGTTGCCCGGGTCCCACACCACGCCGATCCCGCCCAGGACCACGAGGCGCAGCTGGCGCCCCGTCGTGGTGGTGACCGGCTTCGGTTCCTCCCGGATGGTCTCCGGCCCCCGGCGCCGCGGACCCGACGGGCGCTCCGGCCGCTTCGCCCGACGACGCACCACCAGCAGCCGCAGGCCCTGGAAGGCCAGCACGACGAGCAGCAGGCCCCCGGCGATCACCGACACGGTCCGCCATGTCTTGGGCGTCGAGTCCTCCAGCACCGACTCGGCGGCGAACCGGACGGGCAGGACGTCGCCCAGCACCACCGTCCAGCGCTGCTCGGCCGGCGGGGCCTCCGGATCCACCGAGGCCGTCGCCGCGGCGTCGGCGGGCATGGCCACCACCACGGTCAGCGAGAACGACCGGGCCGGATCGCACGACCCGTCGGGGCAACCGGCCAGTTCGGCCAGCTCGGCGTCGGAACGGGCGAAGGGCAGGCCGTCGAGGGCCACGGCCAGGTCGTCGTCGGCCAGCAGCGCCAGGCCGTCGGTCAGGTCGATCCGGCCCGACAGGCGCCAGGTGGTCCGGGCGAAGTCCCGCTGGCGGTCGAGTCGGACGTCGGAGAGGGCCGTCGGTCCCAGCACCTCGGCCAGCACCACGGGCAGCCGGTCGGGATGGTCGAACGCCTTGGTGGCGGTGACCCGACCCACCCCGGCGTCGTCGGTGGTCGGCCCGTCGATCCGCCAGCCGGCGGCCACCATGTCGTCGGTCCGGACCCGGCCGTCGAGCGACCCGAGGGCCTCGACGGCCGCCTCGTCGACAACCACGTCGACGGCGACCGTGCCGGTGCCGTCGTCGGCCACGTCGATGGTGACCGTGGCATCGACCCGGCAGGCGGCCAGCAGGCCGGCAAGCACGCCGACCAGCACCACGGCCCGCACCACGGCCCACAGGCCGCGCCGGACCGGGCGCACCGGATCAGGGAGGTGGGACGTCACGCCGGCGGGGTCGCCGGGGACGGGGCTACTCGGCGCCCTCGACCGCCATCTCGACGGTCGGCGGCTCGAACCCGGCGGTGGCCCGAAACACGACCCGCTTGCCGCCGGGGGCGTCCGGATCGTCCGGAGCGTCCTCGACGTCGACGACCACGATCTCGCCGGCCGAGAACTCCTTGTGGAGCAGGCGCTCCGACAGCGGGTCCTCGACGAGGCGCTGGAGGGCCCGACGCAACGGACGGGCGCCCAGCGACGGGTCGTAGCCCTGGTCGGCCATGTGGTGCTTGGCCGCCTCGGTCAGCTCGAGGCCCATGCCCTGGCCGGCCAGCTGGGTCGCCACCCGGGTGACCATCAGGTCGACGATGCGGGTCACCTCGGCCTTGGACAGCTCGTGGAAGACGATGGTGTCGTCGATGCGGTTCAGGAACTCGGGCCGGAAGTGCGCCTTGAGGGCGTCCTGGACCTTGGCCTTCATCCGCTCGTAGGTGACGGCCTCGTCGGCCTTGGCGAAGCCCAGGTTGGCCTTGCGCAGGTCGGCGGTGCCGAGGTTCGACGTCATGATCAGGACGGTGTTGCGGAAGTCGACGCTGCGACCCTGCGAGTCGGTCAGGCGACCCTCCTCCAGGATCTGCAGCAGCGTGTTGAAGACGTCCGGGTGGGCCTTCTCGACCTCGTCGAACAGGACGACGGAGAACGGGCGACGGCGCACCGCCTCGGTGAGCTGGCCGCCCTCCTCGTAGCCGACGTAGCCGGGGGGCGAGCCGACGAGGCGGCTGACCGTGTGCTTCTCCATGTACTCGGACATGTCCAGCGCGATCAGGGCCTGCTCGTCGCCGAACAGGAACTCGGCCAGCGTCTTGGCCAGCTCGGTCTTGCCGACGCCCGACGGGCCCAGGAAGACGAACGAGCCGGACGGGCGCTTCGGGTCCTTGAGGCCGGCCCGGGTGCGGCGGATGGCCTGGCTGACGGCGTGGATGGCGTCCTCCTGGCCGATGACCCGCTTGTGGAGCTCGTCCTCCATGGTGAGGAGCTTCTGGGTCTCCTCCTCGGTGAGCTTGTAGACGGGGATGCCGGTCCACACCGAGAGCACCTCGGCGATGGCCTCCTCGTCGACCTCGTCGAACAGGTCCTTGCCCTCCGACTTCAGCTCGGCCTCGCGCTCGTCCTTGCGGGACTGCAGCTCCTTCTCGGAGTCGCGGAGGCGTCCGGCCTCCTCGAAGTCCTGGGCCTCGACGGCGGCCTTCTTGCGCTGGACCACCTCGGCCAGGTCGGTCTCGATCCCGCGCAGGTCGTCCGGGGTGTGCATCCGCTTGATGCGCAGCCGCGAGCCGGCCTCGTCGATCAGGTCGATGGCCTTGTCGGGCAGGTGCCGGTCGGAGATGTAACGGTCGGCGAGGTTGGCGGCCGCCACGAGGGCCTGGTCGGTGATGGTGACCCGGTGGTGGCTCTCGTAGCGCTCGCGCAGGCCCTTGAGGATCTCGATGGTATGCGGCACCGTCGGCTCGTCGACGGTGATGGGCTGGAAGCGGCGCTCGAGGGCGGCGTCCTTCTCGAGGTGCTTGCGGTACTCGTCGAGCGTGGTGGCGCCGATGGTCTGCAGCTCGCCGCGGGCCAGCATCGGCTTGAGGATCGACGCGGCGTCGATGGCGCCCTCGGCGGCGCCGGCCCCCACCAGGGTGTGGATCTCGTCGATGAACAGGACGATGTCGCCGCGGGTGCGGATCTCCTTGAGGACCTTCTTGAGGCGCTCCTCGAAGTCGCCGCGGTAGCGCGAGCCAGCCACCAGGGCGCCCAGGTCGAGGGTGTAGAGCTGCTTGTCCTGGATGGTCTCCGGGACGTCGTCGTTGGCGATCATCTGGGCCAGGCCCTCGACGATGGCCGTCTTGCCGACGCCCGGCTCACCGATCAGCACCGGGTTGTTCTTGGTGCGCCGGGACAGGACCTGCATGACCCGCTCGGACTCGCGGAACCGGCCGATGACCGGATCGAGCTTCTTCTCGCGGGCGGCCTGGGTGAGGTTGCGACCGAACTGGTCGAGCACCAGCGAACCGGACGCCGAGTCGCCGCCGCTGCCGCCGGACGTGGCGCCCGCCTTCTCACGCGACTCGGACGGGCCCTGGCCGGAACCCGAGTAGCCGGACAGCAGCTGGATGACCTGCTGGCGGACCCGGGACAGGTCGGCGCCCAGCTTCACGAGCACCTGGGCGGCCACGCCCTCGCCCTCGCGGATCAGCCCCAGGAGGATGTGCTCGGTGCCGATGTAGTTGTGGCCCAGCTGCAGGGCCTCGCGCAGCGACAGCTCGAGGACCTTCTTGGCCCGCGGCGTGAACGGGATGTGGCCGCTCGGCGAGCTGGCGCCGTGGCCGATGAGCTCCTCGACCTGGCTGCGCACCGCCTCCAGCGAGATGCCGAGCGACTCGAGGCCCTTGGCGGCCACGCCCTCGCCCTCGTGGATCAGCCCGAGCAGGATGTGCTCGGTGCCGATGTAGTTGTGGTTCAGGAGGCGCGCTTCTTCCTGGGCCAGTACCACGACCCTGCGGGCCCTGTCGGTGAACCGCTCGAACAAAGGGATGCCTCCTGATTCTGAACGGGGATCGGAATGACGATCTGACCATCTCCCCGCATTTCGAGTGTACCCACGGGCCGTGACGGACCTTCCCGCGGTTCTCGGCGGTCCCGGCAGGCCGGGTGGGCGACGAGACGGGCCGTTTCCGCGCACCGCGGGCAGGCCGTATCCTCGCCCCGTGGCCGAGCCCGTCTCCCCGACGCCCGAGCGGGTGACCAGCCTGCTGGACCTGCCCGGCATGGCCGACGGCCTGGCGCGGACCGAGGACGAGCTCCGCAAGGTCGTCGAGTCCGACGAGCCGTTCCTCACCGAGGTGGCCCGCCACCTCATCGACGCCGGCGGCAAGCGGGTCCGACCCGCCCTGTGCATCACCGCCTCGCAGGTCCTCGAGGCCGATCCCGGCCCCGCCGACTACGACGTGGTGCGCGGCGGCGTGGCCGTCGAGCTGGTCCACCAGGGCTCGCTGTACCACGACGACGTCATGGACGGCGCCGAGACCCGCCGCACCGTCCAGAGCGTGAACGCCCGCTGGGGCAACCTCGAGGCCATCCTGGCCGGCGACTACCTGCTGGCCCGGGCCTCGGAGATCGCCGCGGACCTCGGCACCGAGGTGGCCGGGCTGCTGGCCTCGACCATCGCCGAACTGTGCGAGGGCCAGGTGCGCGAGCTGCGACACGCCTTCGACGTGGACCGCACCGAGGAGGCCTACCTGGCCTCGATCGCCGGCAAGACCGCCTCGCTGCTGGCCACCGCCGGACGCATCGGCGCCCTGGTGGCCGGCCACCCCCGCGACGTGGTCGAGGCGGTCACCGACTTCGGGCACCACTACGGCATGGCCTTCCAGGTGGTCGACGACCTCCTCGACGTGGTGGCCACCGACGAGCAGCTGGGCAAGCCGGCCGGCAACGACCTGGTCGAGGGCACCTACACGTTGCCGATCATCCGGGCGTTGGCCGGCCCGTCCGGCGGCGAGCTGCGCGGCCTGCTGGGCGGCCCGATCGACGACGCCACCCGCGACCGGGTGCGCGACGTGGTCCGGGACGACGCCGCCATCGCGGCGACCCGGACGACGGCCACCGACTGCCTCGGGCGGGCCGTCGGGGCGCTGGATTCCCTGGGTGACAGCCCGGCGGTGGCCACCCTGCGCACCACCTGCGACCTGCTGCTGGAACGCCTCGACTCGGCTGGCTGAGCGCTACTGCTCCGGGGCCCTCCAGTTGGGGGCTACTGCTCGGGCCCTACTGCTCCGGTCGGAGCGTCGGGAAGAGGATCACGTCGCGGATGGTCGTGGTCCCGGTCAGCAGCATGACCAGGCGGTCCATGCCGATCCCCAGCCCGCCGGTGGGCGGGAGGCCGTACTCGAGTGCCCGCAGGTAGTCCTCGTCGACGGCCATGGCCTCGTCGTCGCCGGCCTCCTTGGCCTCGGCCTGAGCCTCGAACCGCAGCCGCTGCTCGTCGGGGTCGACCAGCTCGGTGAAGGCATTGCACAGCTCGCGGCCGGCCACGATCCCCTCGAAGCGCTCCACCCAGCCGGGGTGGTCGCGGTGGTCCCGCGACAGCGGCGAGACCTCCTTCGGGTAGTCCATGACGAACACCGGACCCCACAGCTCGGGCTCGGTCGTCTTCTCGTACAGCTCGAGGATGAGCTTGCCGGGGCCGTCGCCGTCCTTGACCGGGATGTCCCGCTCCTCGCACAGGCGCACCAGCTCGTCGCGGGGCGTGTCGAGGTCGACCTCGATGCCGCCGTGCTCGGCCAGCAGCTCCAGCAGCGTGGCCCGCCGCCACGGGGCCGACAGGTCCAGCTCGCGCCCGTCGTAGGTGAGCGACGTGGTGCCGCACACCTCGAGGGCCAGGTGCTCGACGAGCTGCTCGACCAGCTCCATGACGTCGTGGTAGTCGGCGTACGCCTGGTACAGCTCGAGCATCGTGAACTCGGGGTTGTGGCGGGTCGACAGCCCCTCGTTGCGGAACACCCGGGCGATCTCGAACACCCGCTCCATGCCGCCCACCGTGAGCCGCTTCAGGTACAGCTCGGGGGCGATGCGCAGGTAGAGGTCGAGGTCGAGGGCGTTGTGGTGGGTGGTGAACGGCCGGGCCAGGGCGCCGCCGGGGATGGGGTGGAACACCGGCGTCTCCACCTCGAGGAAGCCGCGGTCCTCGAGCCAGCGGCGGGTCGCCGACATGATCCGGCTGCGGGCCGTGAAGGCGGCCCGGGCCTCGTCGGTCACCCACAGGTCGACGTAGCGCTGCCGGAACCGCATGTCCACATCGGAGATGCCGTGCCACTTGTCGGGGAAGCCGCGGCGGGCCTCGGCCAGGCGCACCCACGAGTCGACCCGGATGCTCAGCTCGCCGCGGCGGGTGCGGAGCACCTCGCCGGTCACGCCGATCCAGTCGCCGAGGTGCAGGCCGGTGAAGCCGTCGAAGTCGGGGGTGGAGCGGGCCAGGGCGAACAGCTGGACCCGACCGGTGGCGTCCTGCAGGTCGCCGAAGGCCAACTTGCCCTGGTCGCGGCGCAGCATGAGCCGGCCGGCCACGGTGACGACCTGGCCGGACTCCTCGCCGTCGGCCAGGCCCGACCACGCCTCCTCGACCGCGGCGGCCGTCGACGTCGTCTCGAACCGGTACGGCACGTCGGTGGCGCCGATGGCCTCCGGGACGTCGGGGGTCTCGTCGGTCACTGGTTCCTCTCGTGCACGAGGCGCAGGCCGTGCAGGGTCAGGAAGGGCTCGACGTGCTCAATGGTCGACGTCGACGGGGCGATCAGGTGGGCCAGGCCGCCGGTGGCGATCACGGTGCAGCCCCCCAGCTCGGCCCGGAACCGTTCGACCATCCCGTCGATCTGGGCGGCGAAGCCGTACACGGCGCCGGACTGCAGCGACTCCACGGTGCTCTTGCCGATCACGCTGCGGGGCTCAACCAGCTCGACGGCCCGCAACGCCGAGGCCCGGCCGAACAGGGCGTCGAGGCTGACCTCGACGCCGGGGGCGATGGCCCCGCCGAGGAACTCGCCGTCGGCGGAGATCACGTCGAAGTTGTTGCCCGTGCCGAAGTCGACGACCACCGTGGGGCCGCCGTACAGGTCGTAGGCGCCGACGGCGTTGGCGATCCGGTCGGCGCCCACCTCCTTGGGGTTGTCGTAGAGGATGGGCATGCCGGTCTTCACGCCCGGCTCGATGACCACCGGGGTGAAGTCGACATAGCGCTCGACCATGGTCCGCAGGCTGGCCAGCACCCGGGGCACGCCGGCGCACATGGCCACGCCGGTGACCGTCCCCTCGAGGTCGCGGCCCGACTGGCGGAGCAGGTTGCGGATGAGCACCGCGTGCTCGTCGGACGTCCGGTCGTGGTCGGTGCGGATCCGCCAGTGGTCGAGCAGGCCGGCGTCGGCGGCCGACACCGCGGCGCCCTCCTCGTAGAGGCCCAGCACGGTCTGGGTGTTGCCGACGTCGATGGTGAGCAGCATCAGCGGGCTCCCGCGTCCGCGGCGCCGGCCGTTCCGGCGTCCAGGTCCCGGTCCAGGTCCAGGCCCAGGTCGAGCATGGCGGCCCCGCTGGTCAGGGCGCTGGTGGAGACGCAGTCCACGCCGGTCGCCGCATAGGCGGCCACCCGGTCCAGCGTGATGCCGCCCGACGCCTCGACGAGGGGACGGCTGCCGTGGCGCTCAGCGTGGTCACGGACGGCGGCCACGCACGCGGTGATGGATTCGGGGGTCATGTTGTCGAGCAGCAGCGCGTCGGCGCCGGCCTCCAGTGATTCGCGGACCTGGTCGAGAGTCTCGCACTCGACGTGAACGGTACGCCCCGGCCACAGCGATCGGGCCACCGCCACCGCCTCGGTCACCGACGTGCCGGTCAGGTGGTTGTCCTTCAGCATGACCCAGTGGCTGAGGTTGGTGCGGTGGTTCCAGCCGCCCCCGGCCCGCACGGCGGCCCGCTCCAACGCCCGGAGGCCCGGGGTGGTCTTGCGGGTGTCCCAGATGCGGACGCCGGTCCCGGCCACGGCGTCGACCCACGCCGCCGTGGTGGTGGCCACCCCGGACAGACGGGCCAGGAAGTTCAGCGCGGTGCGTTCGGCGGTGAGGACCGGGGCGAGGGGTCCGCGGACGGTGGCCAGGACGTCGCCCGGGGCGATGCGGTCGCCGTCGTGGCGGTGCCAGGCCACCTCGATCGCCGGGTCGGCCTGTGCGAAGGCCTCGCTGGCGCAGGCCGTCCCGGCCAGCACCCCGTCGGAGCGGCTGGCCAGCACCCCGTCGGCCACGGCGGCAGCCGGGACCAGCGAGGCGCTCAGGTCGCCGTCCGGGGTGAGGTCCTCGTGGAGGGCCAGCACGACGGCGTCGGCCACCGCGTCGGCCGGGGGGTCGACCGAGCCCGCCTGGTCGGCGAAGTGGGCCAGCAGTTGCGGCGGCAGGTCGGCGGGTTCCACCGGTCAAGCCTGCCGGGGTCGGGGGACGAACCGGTGGTCCGGCCGGCTGGCGCGAGTCATCCGGGCATCGCTTCTCATCCAGCGAGGGCGGGGACGTTGTCGATGAGGCGGGCCCGGCCGAAGCGGCAGGCGACCAGCAAGCGCAATGCGTCGCCGGGCTCGGGTGCCTCCGGCGGTAGCAGGGTCGTCGGGTCGACCACCACGACGTACTCGAGCGCGCCGGTCGGCTCGGCGGCGATGGCGGCCGCCATGTCGGCCTCGACGGTGGCCCGGTCCCAGCCCGGCCGGCCGACCGCCTCGGCCCCGTCGCACAGGGTCCGGTGCAGGACGGGAGCAGCGGCCCGCTCGGCGGGCGTCAGGTAGGCGTTGCGGCTGGACAGGGCCAGGCCGTCGGCGTCGCGCACCGTCGGGCAGCCGACGACGTCGACCGGCAGCCCGAGGGCGGCCACGAGGTGGCGCACCACCTGGAGCTGCTGGAAGTCCTTCTCGCCGAAGAAGGCGTGGCACGGCCCGACGGCGACGAACAGGCGGGCGACCACCTCGGCCACCCCTGCGAAGTGGGTGGGACGACCCTCCCCCTCGAGCGGCAGCGCGACCGGACCGGGATCCACCCGCCGGACCCCGTCGGCCGCCACCCGGTCGTCGCCCTCCGGGTACATGGCGTCCACGGTCGGGACGAAGGCCACCGTGGCGCCGTGGTCGGCGGCCAGCGCCAGGTCGGCGTCCAGCGTGCGGGGGTAGGCATCGAGGTCCTCGCCGGGGGCGAACTGGAGCGGGTTGACGAACACCGACACCACCACGGCGTCGCACACCGCCGCCGCGGCGTCGACGAGGGCGGCGTGGCCCCGGTGCAGGGCACCCATGGTGGGCACGAAGCCGACCGCACCACCGCCGGCGCGCACCCCCTCGAGGTGGTCGGCCAGCTCGTCGGCGGTCCGGGTGACCGGGACGGGGCTCATAGCGCTCCCCCGTCCCGCTCTCCCCCGATCGAGGCCCGCCCGGCCAGGCGTCGGGCCTCGACCATCAGGGCCTCATAGGCGGCCCGCTCGTCAGCGGGCAGGGCGGCCAGGTGGGCGGCCAGGGTGGCCTCGTCGCCGCGGGCGGCCGGTCCGGTCAGCGCGGTGGCCGGGTCCGACACCCGCACGTTGTCGAGCGAGCCGGCGGCCAGGTCCAGGAACGGTTCCAGCGGCAGGCCGATCGACGCCGCCAGGCGTTCGACCTGTCCGAGCAGGGCCACGAGGTGGTTGGAGGCCACCGCCGCGGTGGCGTGGTAGGTGGCCCGGTCGGCGTCGGCCACCACCAGGGGCCGTCCACCGAGGCCGTCGACCAGGGTCCGGGCCACGTCGACGGCGGGGGGCTCGCCGGCCACCGCGAACCACGCCCCCCGGAGTCGACCGGCCCCCACCACCGGATCGGGCATCGACACCAGCGGGTGGACCGACGCCCGCAGCCGGTGGGGGGCCAGCACGTCGAGGCCGGCGGCGCCCGACAGGTGGGCCACCACCGTGGCCTCCACGGGCCGCACGGCGGCCGCCACGTCGGCCAGCGACCCGTCGGGAACGGCCAGGACCAGCAGGTCCACGCCGTCGGCCGCCGGGCCCGGGTCGGCGTCGCGGTCGAGCGGGCCGTCCACCGTCCATCCCGCGTCGGCCAGGGCAACGGCCAGCGACCCGCCGGCCCGTCCGTTCCCGATGATCCGCAACGACGGCACGCTCAGGCCTCCCCGCCCCCACCGGAGGCATCCGCACGCAGCGGTCCGACGTCCACGATCTCGCCCTGGTCGTCGGGGATGCCGGCACGTCCGCCGGGCACCAGGTCGGGGGCCACGTCCAGCAGCGGGACCAGCACGAAGGCCCGCTCGAACATGCGGGGATGCGGCACCGACAGGTCCGGTTCGTCGACCTCGTCGCCGTCGACCCACAGCACGTCCACGTCCAGGGTGCGCGGCCCCCACCGGACCGCGCGCTGCCGGTCGGCGGCCGCCTCCAGCCGCTGGGCCACCCCGAGCAGGGCCCGGGCATCCAGGTCGGTCTCGAGGCGCACCACGCAGTTCAGGTACGGGCCCTGGTCGGGACCACCCACCGGCGGCGTCTCGTACACCGACGACACCGCCACCCCGTCGGCCACCTCATCGGCAACCAAGCCGGCCAGCGCGTCCACGGCGGCCCGGAGGTGGGACCAGCGGTCACCGAGGTTGGAGCCCAGGGCGAGGAGGGCCCGTTGGGTCATGCCGTGCGGTGGATCCGCACCCCGCTGGTGGCGAGGTCCTCGGGTACCGGCGGCCGCAGCTTGCGGACCACCACGGTGGCGGCGTCCACGCCGTCGATGGCCAGGACCACCTCGGCGATCCGGCCGGCGAACCGCTCCATCAGGTCGAACCGCTCGTCGGCGGCCACCGCGGCCACCGACGTGGTCAGCGACCCGTAGTCGACGGTGTCGGCCAGGTCGTCGCTGGACGCCGGCGCCGACAGGTCCGCGTGCACGTCGAGGTCGACCTCGAACGGCTGGCGACGGGCCTTCTCCTCGGGCAGCACCCCGCAGAACGCCGACAGCCGGAGGCCCCGCAGCTCGATCCGGTCGCCGTTCCCCCCGCTCACGGGGCCCCTTCCCCGTCGGCGGCCCCGTCATCAGAGACGTCATCGGCGGCGGCGTCATCGGCGGGCGCCACCAGGCCCACGATGGCCCGACCGGGACGGCCCAACGGTCGGGCCGTCAGCTGCTCGGCGAACGAGATGGCCCGCGGTCCCGAGTCGACCAGGCCGGCGTGCAGCAGCCAGGCGCCGACCAGGCCGCACACCACGTCGTTCAGCTCCTCCCGGTGCACCAGGAGGCGCCGACCACCGCCGCTGTGCTCGTCGATGGCCCGGCAGACCTCGCGCAGGCGCTCCTCGCCGTCGTCGGCGCCGTTGAACGGCAGGTGCACCCACGGTTGGTCGAGCTCGTCGTAGGCGTGGAGGTTGTGGTCGCTGCCCAGCAGGGAGAGGACGGTGTCGAACCCGCTCTCCCGGAGCCAGATGACCTCCTCCTGGCGTCGCACCCGCCGGTGGGCGTCGCCGCAGCCACCGGGCCGCTCGGACACGGCGATCCGGTCCTTGACGATCCACGTGAACCCCCGGGGGATGATCCCCTGCGCCCACTTCCCCCGCATCACGCCTCCCGCCGATCCCGCCGCCGATTCCGCCGGCGAGCCCGTCCACACGCCGTCGACCGCTCCATGCCCCTCATGGTGCCCGAGATCACGGTCCTCCGGCCACCCTTGCGGCACGAACCGTGGCCCGCACGTCGTGGGCCCGGACCACGGCCACCCCCTGCCGGTAGCCCCACGTGGCCAGGGCCACCGAGGCCTCGCGCCGGTCGCCGGGCGGGGTGGGCGCCCCACCGTCGCCCGCGCCCCCCGGCGTGGACCGGTCGCTGAGGCCGGTCATCTCGCCCAGGAACCGCTTTCGGCTCACCCCCACCACCACCGGGAACCCGGTGGCCACCAGTCGGTCCAGGTTGCGCATCAGCCGGAGGTTGTGCGCCGTCGTCTTGCCGAAACCGATGCCGGGGTCGATCCACACCTCCGGCACGCCGGCGGCCAGCGCCGCCCCGGCGCGCTCGACGAGGAAGTCGTGGACCTCGGCCACCACGTCGTCGTAGGTCGGCTCGACCTGCATGGTGCGGGGGTCGCCCTGCATGTGCATGGCCACCCAGCCGACGCCCAGCTCGGCGGCCACCTCGCCGAGGCCGGCGCTCACGTCGTTGACGATGTGGGCACCGGCGGCCACCGCGGCACGGGCCACCGAGGCATGGCGGGTGTCGACCGAGATGCGGGCCGCCCCCGAGGCGACCTCCGGCTCGTCGGCCAGCGCCTCGATGACCGGCACGACGCGGGCCACCTCCTCGGCGTCGCCCACCGGGGCCGCACCGGGGCGGGTCGACTCGCCGCCCACGTCGAGGATGGACGCCCCCTCGTCGAGCATGCGCCGCCCGTGGGCCACGGCCGCCGCGTGGTCGAGGAACTCGCCGCCGTCGGAGAACGAGTCGGGCGTGACGTTCAGGACGCCCATCACGGCACCCATCACAGCACCCATCCCGGGGCCGGGTCCGGGGATGCCCGGCGACATGTCAGCGCCTGCGGTTGCTCTCGATGAACCGCATGGCCTCCAGGCGGGTGGAGACCTCGTCGCGGAAGACGCCGTGCACGGCCGAGGTGACGGTGACCGCCCCCGGCTTCTGGACGCCCCGCATCGACATGCACAGGTGCTCGGCCTCGAGCACGACGAGGGTGCCCTGGGGGTCGATGGTGCGCTGGATGGCGCCGGCCACCTGCGAGGTGAGGCGCTCCTGGACCTGCGGACGCCGGGCGTAGCCCTCGACCAGGCGGGCCAACTTCGACAGGCCGGTGATCATCCCGCCCTTCTGCGGGATGTAGGCCACGTGGGCCACGCCGAAGAACGGCACCAGGTGGTGCTCGCACAGGCTGTACATGGGGATGTCGCGGACCATGACCATCTCGTCGTGGTCGACGTCGAACGTCTTGATGAGGTGGTCAGCGGGATCCTCGTGGAGGCCCGAGCAGACCTCGGCGTACATGCGGGCCACCCGGGCCGGCGTCTCGACCAGGCCGTCGCGGGTCGGGTCCTCGCCGATGGCCTCGAGGATCTCGGCCACCGCTGCCTCGATGCGGGCCAGGTCCACCGTGGGATTCGTCCCGGCGTCGCTCACCCGTCGGTCCCGTTCGCGTCGGCCCGGCCGGCCAGGCGGATGTCGGGCAGGTTGCGGAACTTCTCGTCGACGTCGAGGCCGTAGCCGACCAGGAAGTCGGCCGGGACCCGGAAGCCCTCGTAGCGGAGGATGGCCTCGTCGACCTCGTGGTTCTCGCGCACCAGCAGGGCACACACCTCGAGGCTGGCCGGGTTGCGGGCCAGCAGGTTGCGGCGCAGGTAGTTCAGCGTCAGGCCGCTGTCGATGATGTCCTCGACGAGGACGACATCGCGGCCCGAGATGTCGAGGTCGAGGTCCTTGACGATGCGCACCACGCCCGACGACCGGGTGGAGTGCCCGTAGGACGACACAGCCATGAAGTCGAACTCGACGGGCAGGTCGACGGCCCGGGCCAGGTCGCTCATGAACATGAAGGCGCCCTTGAGGACGCCGACGAACAGGGGCGCCCGCCCGGCGTAGTCGGCGGTGATCTCCCCGCCGAGGGCGGTGATGCGGGCCTGCAGGTCGGCCTCGGAGACCAGCACGTCGCCGGCGGTGTACCCGCCGACGGTCAACGGCTCCGGCACGGCGGACGGGTCGCTGGCCATGGGCGCGACCCTAGCGGCGGTCGTGGGACAGGCGCCCCGCCGACCGGCGCACCCGGTGGCCGCCGACCACCTCGGTGGCCACGGCCCGGCCGCGCACCACGTCGAGCACCCGGTCGACCGAGGCGGCGTCCGGCGGGCGGCCGTCGTCGTGGTCGGCCAGCCACCGGCGGACGGCCAGACGGACCAGGTCGTCGCCCACGTCGGCCACCGAGGCCACGTCGGTCGGATCCAGGTCGGCGGCCAGCGCGTCGAGCAGGCCGACGGCCTCGCCGGCCAGGGAGGCATGACGGGCCAGCAGCGGGACCGGGTCACGGCCGGCCACGTCGGCCAGCAGGGGCAGCACCTCGTGGCGGATCCGGTTGCGGGTGAATCGGGCCTCGGCGTTGTGCGGGTCGTCGACCACCTCGAGGCCGAGGTCCTCGCACAGGCCCCGGGTCTCGGCGCGGCGCAGGCCCAGCAGGGGGCGGCGGTGGGGCTCGCCGATGCCCGCCGCGCCCGGCACGCCGGAGCCGCGCAGCAGGTTCCACAGCACCGTCTCGGCCTGGTCGTCGGCGGTGTGGCCGGTCAGGACGCCGGTGGGAAGGACCGCCCGGCGGGCGTCGCGGGCCCGCTCCTCGAGGCCGGGGCCGTCGTCGATCGGGGCCTCGACGCGCATCGTCGTAGCGCCGATGCCGCCGGCGGTGCGGGCCACCAGCAGGCCCTCGTCGGCCGAGCCGGGACGCAGGCCGTGGTCGACGTGCCAGGCGGTGACGTCGAGCCCGGCGGCGACGGCCAGCACCAGCAGGGCGGTCGAGTCGGGGCCGCCGGACACGGCACAGTCCACGGCGGTGCCGGGGGGTGGAAAGGCACAGCGGTCCAGCAGCGCCGCCACCGGGTCCGGGGGCGCCTCTCGGGGCGGGTCCTCCGACGGAGCAGCCACCGGTCGGGTCAGGCGGCCATCCGGGCGATCCACCGGTCGGGCTCGCGGATCTCGCCCAGGTCGGGCAGGTGGGCCGGGTCCTCCCAGACCCGGTCCAGCAGGGCGGTGCCGCCGTGGCCCTCGACCGCGGCGATGAACGCCTCGCCCTGCGCGTACTGGGCCAGCTTGGCCTCGAGGCCGACCAGCTTCTGGAACAGCTTCGTGACGCCGGAGGCGTTGCGGCGCCGGTCGGCCATGACCCGGGCCATCCGGTCGGCTCCGTGGACGATGCCCTCGCCGGCCCGACCCATGGTCACGTCCCCGTGGCCCTCCAGCAGGCTCATCAGCCCGGCGATGCGGTCGAGGGACTCCTGCTGCTCGGGCGTCGAGATGGCCCCCAGCACGCCCGAGCCGGCCGCCGCGTCATCGTCACTGCTCCCCGACCGGCGCTTCTCCACCAGGCCCTTCAGCGACGACACCAGGTCGAAGGCCTCGGGTTCGGCGCCGTCGAGCAGCGAGGTGACGAGCCCGAGGTAGTGCCCCCGCATCCACGGGACGCCCATGAACTGGGCCCGGTGGGTGACCTCGTGGAGGGCCAGCCACAGGCGGAAGTCGTGGCGGGGGAAGGCGTAGCGGCGCTCCAGGGCCACCAGGTTGGGGCCGACGTAGTACACGAGGTCCTGGTCCTCGGCGGCCTCGTCCTCCAGCACCAGCAGGTCGTACTGGCCGAGCACCCGGGTGGACATCCAGCCCAGCACGGCGCCCAGTTCGAGGGCGCCGATCCGGGCCGTGGTGGCCGACGCCTCCCGCTCGGGGTCGTCGGCGATGCGCTCGAACAGGGGGCGCAGCAGGCGCTGCAGGGAGGCCAGGTTGGCCCGGATCCAGTCGGGGCGGGTCACCACCCGGGCCCGGGCGTCGCCGGACAGCGAGCGGAGGCCGGTGGTGGCGGCGACGAGGTCCTCGGCGCGGGCCGTGTGCTCGTCGAACTCGGCGGTCAGGCCGTCGAGGTGGTGTGCGCCGCCGAAGGGTGCCCGATCGGCGACCCGGACGGCAACCTTCTCGGCCAGCTCCCAGTCGACGAACGAGGCGGCCGCCGGAGCGGTCGAGGTGCTCAGCGCTTGGGGTAGCGGGTCGAGGAGACCTTCTGGAAGTAGCCGACGAGGGTCGCCACGGTGAGGACGACGCCGCCGCCGACCAGCGGCACGGCGAGCCAGTAGTGCCAGATCACGCCTGCGAGCACGTTCATGGGGTGGATCCTAGGGGGTCGGCCACCCGGCCCCGGCACCGCCGGACGGGTGGATCGGTTCTCGTCGAGCCCGCGCGGGGAATCGAACCCCGGACCTATTCATTACGAGTGAATCGCTCTGCCGACTGAGCTACACGGGCGCCGGCCGACGGGGTCGGCCACCGGGGAAGCGTAACGGCCTCGGCGGATCAGGACTCGGGCCGCGTGAGGGGTGCCCAGGCCAGGAGGAGGCGCTTCTCGCCCTTGGTGGCGAAGCGCACCACCGCCTCGGCCCGGTCGCCGTCGCCGTGGACCGACAGGACCACGCCGTCGCCCCAGGCCCGATGGACAACGTCGTCGCCGGCCTTCAGGCCGAGGGTGTGGGCGCCGGGCCCGTCCGCCGACTCGGCGGGCTTCCGGGACCGCTCGCGCTCCCCGCCACCGCCGAAGACGCGGCCCGCCGGCTCGCCGTCGTCGTGCACGTCGGACCGGCTGGTGCGCGAGGGGCCGTCCAGCCAGTCGGTCCGACCGGTCCGAGGCGACGAGTCCCAGCGGTCCGACGACCGGGACCCGCCCCCACCGAACCACGAGTCGTCGCGGCGGCGGTTGGTCCGGCGGGTGCCCTCCGCGTCGACGATCAACTCCGACGGGATCTCGTCGAGGAACCGGCTGGGCGGGTTGTACTGGGTCTGGCCGTGGAGCAGGCGGCTCCAGGCGTGGCTGAGCAGCAGGCGCTCGCGGGCCCGGGTGAGGCCCACGTAGGCGAGGCGGCGCTCCTCCTCGAGCTCGACGGGGTCGCCGAGGGCGCGGACGTGGGGGAACACGCCATCCTCCATGCCGACGATGCACACCACCGGGTACTCGAGGCCCTTGGCGGCGTGCATGGTCATGAGCACCACCTGGCCCCGGTCCTCGTCGGCGCCGGCACCGTTCCCCTCCCCGGCCCCGTCTCCGTCGGGCCCACTCGGGGGCCCACTCGGAGGAATGTCGTCGGTGTCAGCGACGAGGCCGACGCGTTCGAGGAAGTCGTCGACGTCGTCGAACTCGGCGGCCACGCCGACCAGCTCGTGGAGGTTCTCGAGGCGGCCCTCGGCCTGGTGGTCGCGGTCGGCCCGCACCTCGTCGAAGTAGCCGGACCGTTCGAGCGCCACCTCCAGCACCGTCGCCGGACCGTCGTCGACGCCGGCGGCCAGGGCGTCGACCAGGTCGAGGAACACGGCGATGCCGGTGGCGGCCCGACCGGACACCCCGGCCTCGTCGGCCCGGCGCAGCGCGTCGAGGAACGTGAGGCCCTCGGTGGCGGCGAAGGCGTCGACCCGGGCCACCGACGTGTCGCCCACGCCCCGCTTGGGCACGTTGAGCACCCGCTTGGCGGCCACCTCGTCGGCCGGGTTGGCGGCCAGCTTCAGGTACGCCATGGCGTCGCGGACCTCGCGGCGGTCGTAGAAGCGCAGGCCGCCGACCACCCGGTACGGCACGCCGAGGGTGACCAGCTGCTCCTCGACGGCGCGGCTCTGGGCGTTGGTCCGGTAGAAGACGGCCAGGTCGGACCACGGCCGGCCCTCGGCGTGCAGGGCCTTCAGGCGGCCGACGACCCAGCGGGCCTCGTCCTGTTCGTCGTCGGCCCGAAAGCGGGTGATGGGCTCGCCGGTGCCGGCGTCGGTCCACAGCTCCTTGGGCTTGCGGCCCTCGTTGCGGGCGATGACGGCGTTGGCGGCGTCGAGGATGGTCTGGGTGGACCGGTAGTTCTGGTCAAGGACGACGACGGTCGGCTCGAGTTGGGGTCGGCCGAGGCGGGCGGCCTGGTCGACGAAGCGCTGCTCGAACTCGGCGATGTTGCGGAGGTCGGCACCACGGAACCGGTAGATCGACTGGTCGCCGTCGCCGACCACGCAGACGTTGCCGTGCTCCTCGGTGAGCATCAGGACCAGCTGGTTCTGGACGACGTTGGTGTCCTGGTACTCGTCGACCAGGACGTGCTCGAAGCGGTTGCGGTAGTGGTCGAGCACGTCGGGATGGGTCCGTAGGAGGCGGACGGCGTTGCCGAGCAGGTCGTCGAAGTCCATGGCGCCGGCCTTGTGCAGGCGGTCCTGGTACTCGGTGAAGACGTCGCCGATGTGGCGCTCGAACGGGCCGAACGCCTTGGCCACGTACTGCTCGGCCGACAGGCCCTCGTTCTTGGCCGCCGAGATGGAGGCGTGGACCGACCGGTCGGGGAAGCGCTTCGTGTCGAGGTTGAGGTCGCGGATGACGTAGCGGGTGAGGCGCACGGCGTCGCCCTGGTCGTAGATGCTGAACCGGGACGGGAAGCCGAGGCGCTCGCCGTCGCGCCGCAGGATGCGCACGCAGGCCGAGTGGAACGTCGACACCCACATCCGGTGGGCGACCGGACCGACCAGGTCGGCGACCCGGTGCTTCATCTCGTCGGCGGCCTTGTTGGTGAAGGTGATGGCCAGGATGGCGAACGGCGACACGCCCCGCTCGCCGACCAGGTGGGCGATGCGGCGGGTCAGGACCCGGGTCTTGCCGGAGCCGGCGCCGGCCACGACCAGCAGCGGGCCACCCACGTGGGTCACGGCGTCGACCTGGGCGGGGTTGAGGCCGTCGTCGAGCGCCACGCCCGTCCCGGTCGGGACCCCGGTCGGGACCCCCGCCGGGGCGGCGACGGGATCGGGCTCGAACAGGGTCATCGGCGGCACCCTACCGGTGGGCCGTGACGGGCCCCGGGGCGGTCCGCGCCGCCTTCGGCCCCGTCCACGGTGCTGTCGTAGGGTGGCCGGCCATGACCCGCTCGTTCCGCTTCAGCGTCCAGGCCTCGGCGCCCCGACCGGCCGCCGAGTGGCGCGAGCTCGGCCGCCGGGCCGAGGACCTCGGCTACTCCGCGCTGTCGGTGTCGGACCACCTCGACGCCGAGATGGCCCCGCTGATCGCCCTGGCCGTGACCGCCGAGGCGACCCGCGACCTGCGCCTGACCACGCTGGTGCTGGGCAACGACTTCCGCCATCCGCTGTTCCTGGCCAAGCAGGCCGCCACGCTGGACCTGCTGTCGGACGGGCGCCTCGAGCTGGGCCTGGGCGCCGGCTGGAAGACCTCCGACTACGACCAGTCCGGCATCGCGCTGGACTCCCCCGGGGTCCGCATCGCCCGCCTGGCCGAGTCGGTCGAGATCCTGAAGCGGTGCTTCGCCGACGGCCCGTTCGACTTCGACGGCGAGCACTACACGGTGCGCGGCCACGACGGGCAGCCCACGTGCATCCAGTCGCCACACCCGCCGATCCTGCTGGCCGGTGGCGGGCGGAAGATGCTGACCCTGGCCGCCCGGGAGGCCGACATCGTCGGCGTGAACGCCAACATGGCCGCCGGCGTCATCGACGAGCGGGCCGGCGCGTCGGCCACCGTCGAGGCCACCGACGAGAAGCTGGGCTGGATCCGCGACGCTGCCGGCGAGCGGTTCGCCGACATCGAGCTGCAGACCCGGGTCCACATGGCGCAGATCACCGACGACCCGCTGGGCCTGGCCGAGCTGATGGCCCCCGCCCTCGGACTGGACGCCGAGGCGGCCCTGGCGTCACCGCACGTCCTGGTCGGCTCGACCGGCCAGTGCGTGGAGACGCTGCTGGCGTGGCGGGAACGGTGGGGCCTGACCTACATCGGCCTCAACGAGGACGCCATGGTCGAGTTCGGCCCCGTGGTCGAAGCGCTCGACGGGGTCTGAGCGCCCTCCCCAGGCCTTCCCCCACCGGGGGTTCGCCTACCAGAGCTCGTCCGCGTACCGGTCGGTGCCGACGACGGTGCGCAGGAACGGCGCGGCGGAGGTGACCCGCCCCACGCCCGACGCCTCGAGGCGCCCGGCGTAGTCCACGAAGCGGTCCCAGCAGGTCCGCGGGTCGTCCTCGAGGAAGAACAGCTGCATGGTGGCGTCGGGCCCGATGGGCGGCGAGCCGAGGTCCATGGGGGCGTTGCTGGTCATGTCGTCGCGGGGCACCGCCGTCCACTGGGCACACGAGGCGACCGGGCCCTCGGCGAACAGCGCGGGCAGGCCCTCGGCGTCGACCCAGGCGGCCACGTCGTCGGCCGTCGCACCGTCGGCGGGCTCGACGACGACCGACGCCAGGGCGGCGTAGCCGTGGTCGAGGGCCACGTCGACCGGCACCGGGTCGGCGTCGCGGTACCGGTTCGAGCGGTGCAGGTACAGGACGGTGTGGGCGTGGCGGCGCTCGTTGAAGCCGCGGCCGGCCATGTAGAGCTTGACCACCTGGTCGGCGCCCCAGGCGAAGTGGTCGTCGTGGTGGCCGTCCTCGACCCAGTAGACGGCCAGGTACGAGCCCCTGTCGACCGGGTCGTTGACCGAGTTGCCGTCGGCCGGGAACCGCAGGTCCTTGAGGTCGCGGGTGGCCACCCAGCGGCTGCCGGCAATGCACCACGGGCCGGTCATGCAGCCGCCGTAGAAGTGGTCGCGCTCGTACCACCGGTTATAGGCGACCTCGTGGCCCTTCTCGGGGTCGACGAGGGTGTACAGCATGCTGCCGACCCGCACCGGGTGGGCGGGGCCGTCGCCGGGTTCGGTCACGAGGGGCTGGTCGGTGGTCACGGGGACTCCTGTCGTCTCGGGGTGGGGGTTCTCAGCGGGGAGCGATGAGGATCGAGGCGGTGGCCCGGCCGACCCGACCGTCGAGGTCGTAGAGGACGGCCTCGGACAGGCCGATGCCGTCGCCGTCGTTCTTGTGGAGGCCCCGGATGCCCATCCAGTCGCCGACCGGGTCGCGGAAGGCGGTGACGGTGAGGTCGGCGTTGATGGTGGTCCACGCCTCGACCTCGAGGTACTGGGCGGCCATCGACGCCATGTCGGCCACCGTGGCCAGCCGGGTGAAGGCGCTGGTGGGCCGGCCGTCGACCATCTCGTTGTGCATCCGCAGCCAGACCAGGCCGGGGGCGCCCTCGCGGTACTCGCCGGAGCGGCGGAACTCGACAGCGGTGAGGAAGGCGGGGATGCCGACGTCGGTCATGGTGAGCAGCACCGGCTCGTCGGGCACGGGGTGCGGTTCGTCCTCGGGGTGGAAGGTCTTCTCGGCGTCGACGGGGTTGGGCTCATCGGCGACGCGCATGCGCAGCGACGTGGCCCGGGCCACCTCGACGCCGCCGGAGTCCGGGGTGACGTCGGGGCCGGCGAACAGCGAGGCCCGCACCACCTGGATGCGACGGCCGGAGCGCAGCACCTCGACCTCGGGGCGGAGCGGCGTGAGCGGGACGCCGCGCATCATGTCGACGGTGTGGCGCACCGTCCGCATGGGCGACGGGGTGGGCGGCGTCTCGACGAGGTGGGCGAGGATCCCGGAGACGGGGCCGCCGTGCTGGATGGTCGGGTCCCACGGGCCGCCGGTGAGCGGGCCGGGGACAAGCAGGCCGTCGGCCTCGGTGAAGAAGGGCTCGCTGGAGTAGTGGTCGAGCGAGGGGGCAGGGACGGCGGTCACCCGTGGATCATGCCGTCCGGCCGAGCAGGGCGAGCAGTCGGACGCCGGCCGGGGCGCCGTCGGGCGGCAGGACCGGCGGGCCGAACGACGACCCGGCGGCGCCGATGCGGCCGTCGGTGCCGACGAGCGGCAGCCAGAAGTCGAGGCAGCGGGCCGCCAGCGCCTCGGGCAGCTCCACCTCGGTGCCGCAGGCAGCGGCCAGGTCCCAGCCGTGGACGAGGTTCTCGGTGACCCGGAACCCGACGATCACCGCGCCGGGCAGGTCGCCGACGGCGTGGGGGTGCAGGGCGTCCAGCACCCCGTCGGCCGACGCCGACTCGAGGGCGGCCAGCGCCGTGCCCCGCCAGGCGGCCATCGGGTTGGCGCCCAGCACGGAGCGGTCGACGGTGCCCTCCCAGGCGCCGCCGTCGCGCAGCACCCGGGTGACGAGCGACTCGCCGGTGACGACGTGGGCGACGAGCGTGCCGACGTCCCAGTCGTCGCACGGGGTGGGGCGTTCCCAGTCGAGCTCGGTGACGGCGGCCAGGCGCTCACCGAAGAAGGCGCACGCCGAGGTGTAGGCGGCGATCGTGTCGGTGCGGTCGCCGTCGGAGAGCGGAGCGGGACCGTCAGCGGTCACGGGTGATCGCCTCTTCCCATCCGCCTATTCCCACTCGATGGTGCCGGGCGGCTTGGACGTGATGTCGTAGGCCACCCGGTTCACGCCGTCGACCTCGTTGATGATGCGGCTCGACATCTTCTCGAGGAGGTCGTACGGCAGGCGGGCCCAGTCGGCCGTCATGGCGTCCTCGCTGGTGACGGCCCGGATGATGATGGGTCGGGCGTAGGTGCGCTCGTCGCCCATCACCCCGACGGACCGGATGTCGGCCAGCACGGCGAACGCCTGCCAGATCTCGCGCTCCAGGCCGGCGGCCCGCACCTCCTCGCGGACGATCAGGTCGGCGGCCTGCAGGATGGCGGTGGCCTCCGGGGTGACCTCGCCGATGATGCGGACGCCGAGGCCGGGACCGGGGAACGGCTGGCGCCACACGATCTCGTCGGGCAGGCCCAGCTCGGAGCCGACGGCCCGCACCTCGTCCTTGAACAGGTTGCGGAGCGGCTCGACGAGGTCGAACTCCATGTCGTCGGGCAGGCCGCCCACGTTGTGGTGGCTCTTGATCTTGGCGGCGTCCTTCGTGCCCGACTCGATGACGTCCGGGTACAGCGTCCCCTGGACGAGGAACTTGGCGTCGGTGATGCCGCCGGCCGCCTCCTCGAAGATGCGGATGAACAGCTCGCCGATGGCCTTGCGCTTGTCCTCCGGGTCGGTGACGCCGGCCAGGCGCTCGAAGAACCGGTCGGCGGCCCGCACGTGGACCAGCTCGATGCCCTGCGTCTTCTGGAACGTCTCGACGACCTGCTCGCCCTCGCCGGCCCGCATCAGGCCGGTGTCGACGAACACGCAGGTCAGCTGGTGGCCGATGGCCCGGTGCACGAGCGCGGCGGCGACCGCCGAGTCGACGCCGCCGGACAGGCCGCAGATGGCCCGGCCGTCGCCGACCTGGGCGCGGATGGCGTCGACCGACGACTCGATGACCGAGGCCATCGTCCAGTCACCGCCGCAGCCGCACACGTCGTGGACGAAGCGGACGATGAGGTCCTGGCCGCACGGCGTGTGGTGGACCTCGGGGTGGAACTGGACGGCGTACAGGCCGGCGTCGGGGGCCTCGAAGGCGGCCACCGGGGCGTCGGGCGACGAGGCGGTGACGGTGGCGCCGGCCGGCGGCTCGGTGATGGCGTCGAAGTGGCTCATCCACACCGGATGGGAGCCGGCGCCGGCGTCGACCAGCAGGGCACCCGGCTCGGCCACCGACAGGTCGGTGCGGCCGTACTCGCCACGTTCGTTGCGGCCGACGGTGCCGCCCCGCTGGTGGGCGATCAGCTGGGCGCCGTAGCAGATGCCGAGGATGGGGACGCCGAGGTCGTAGACGCCGGGGTCGATGCGGGGCGCGCCGTCCACGTGGACCGAGGCGGGGCCGCCGCTGAAGATGATCCCCGACGGGGCCTTCGCGGCGAACTCGTCGGCCGTCAGGTCGTGGGGGACGATCTCGCTGTAGACGTTCGCCTCGCGCACCCGGCGGGCGATGAGCTGCGCGTACTGGGCGCCGAAGTCGACGACCAGGATGCGGTCGGTGGCGCGGGCGCTCCCGCCGGACGTCCTGGTCATGGGTTCGGGGAGGTCGGCGGGCCTAGTGGCCCATCCCCACCCCCTGGGACTTCTGCAGCGACTTGCCCTCGGTCTGGAGCGCCGGGGCGACCATGACCTCGGCCTTCTGGAACTCCTTGACGTCGACGTAGCCGCAGGTGGCCATCGAGGTGCGCAGGCCGCCGAACAGGTTCAGCTTGCCGTCGTTCTCGTTGGCCGGGCCGAGGAGGATCTCCTCGAGCGTGCCGCGGGTCGTCGTCTCGACCCGGGCGCCGCGGGGCAGCGTCGGGTGGAAGGTGGCCATGCCCCAGTGGAAGCCGTGGCCGGGCGCCTCGGCGGCGGCGGCCAGCGGCGAGCCGATCATGACGGCGTCGGCGCCGCACACGATGGCCTTGGAGATGTCGCCGCCGGTGGCCATGCCGCCGTCGGCGATGACGTGGCAGTAGACGCCGGTCTCGTCGAGGTGGCGCATGCGGGCGGCCCGCACGTCGGCGATGGCGGTGGCCTGGGGGACGCCGAGGCCGAGCACGCCGCGGGTGGTGCAGGCGTGGCCGGGGCCGACGCCGACCAGCACGCCGGCGGCGCCGGTGCGCATCAGGTGGAGGGCGGCCTTGTAGGTGGCGCAGCCGCCGACGATGACGGGGATGTCGAGGCTGCGGATGAACGTCTTGAGGTTCAGCGGCTCGACGGTGGTCGACACGTGCTCGGCGGACACGACGGTGCCCTGGATGACGAGCATGTCCAGCTCGCCGGCGGTGATGTGGTCGATGAGGCCGGCGGTGCGCTGCGGGGTGACCGAGGCGCACGACACGACGCCAGCGTCGTTGATCTCGCGGATCCGCTGGGTGACCAGCTCGGGGACGATGGGCTGCTGGTACAGCTCCTGCATCCGCTGGGTGGCCTTCTCGACGGGCTGTTCGGAGATCTCGGCGAGGATGGCGTCGGCGTCCTCGTAGCGGGTCCACAGGCCCTCGAGGTTGAGCACCCCGACGCCGCCGAGGCGGCCGATCTCGATGGCGGTGGCCGGGCTGACCACGCCGTCCATGGCCGACGCCATCAGCGGCAGGTCGAACCGGTAGGCGTCGATCTGCCAGGAGATGTCGACGTCCTCGGGGTCGCGGGTCCGACGGCTGGGGACGATGGCGATGTCGTCGAAGCCGTAGGCCCGACGTCCGCTCTTGCCCAGTCCGATCTCGATCTCGGCCATGGTCACTCCCTGTCGGCGCAGCCTCGACGCGGCGCCCTGCTCCGCCCGGTGCGGCCCCGCCGGCGGCATGGGACCGGCCTCCGGAAAGGGTCGATTCTAGGCACGCGCGCGGCACCCGTCCGCGGAGCGCGGGCGCCCACCGTGGTGGTCGTCGGGCACGTGGCATAGCCCACCGGCCGGCTCCGAGCCGCCGGGTCAGGCCCGCCGATTCAGGCCAGGTCGTCGAGGAGGTCGGCGAGGTCGGCGACGTGGGCGGCCGTGGTCCAGGTGCCGCCCACGGCGACGCGCATCACGTAGCGGTCGGCCAGCTTCGTGTGGGTGCAGAAGGCCCGACCCGACGCGTTGACGGCGGCCATCAGTGCCTCGGTGGCGTCGTCGCCGTCGACGTGGCGGAGGCACACCAGCGACAGCGACAGCGGGGCGGCCAGCTCGAGACGCGGGTTGGCCTCGACCCGTGCGGCCAGATCGGCGGCGGCGGCCACGTGGGCCCGGATGTGGGCCCGCAGGCCCTCGACGCCGTAGGACCGCATCACGAACCACAGCTTCAACGCCCGGAACCGACGCCCGAGGGGCACCTGCCAATCGCGGTAGTCGACCACCGCGCCGGCGTCGCTGGCCGTGTTGCGGAGGTACTCGGGCACGATCGACAGCGAGTCGTGGAGCGGCTGGACGTCGGCCAGGTAGAACGCCGAGCAGTCGAAGTTGGTGAGCAGCCACTTGTGCGGGTTGAAGCAGTAGCTGTCGACCCGGTCGAGGCCGTCGAGCAGGTGGCGGTGCTCCGGGCACACCGTGGCCGCCCCGGCCCACGCCGAGTCGACGTGCACCCACGCCCCCACCGGCCCGGCCACGTCGCAGATGGCCGACACGGGGTCGACGGCTCCGGACGAGGTGGTCCCGACGGTGGCGGCCACCAGGCAGGGCACGTGGCCGTCGGCCACGTCGGCGGCGACCATGGCGGCCAGCGCGTCGGCGTCCATGGCGAAGGCGTCGTCGCCGGGCACGGACCGCAGCTGGTGGCGGGCGAAGCCGGCGACGAGGACGTCCTTCTCGATCGACGAGTGGGCCTGCTCGGAGGTGTAGATCCGCAGGGTGGGCAGGGCCTCGGCGCCGCCGGCCCGGTCGCGGGCGGCGAGGATGGCGCACAGCGACGACGACGAGGCCGAGTCCTGGATGACGCCGCCACCCGGGCCGCCGGACCGGAACCGGTCGGGCAGACCGGCGGCCTCGGCCAGCCAGTCCAGCACCAGCATCTCGAGCTCGGTGCAGGCCGGGCTGGTCGACCAGAGCATCCCCTGCTGGCCGAGGCCGGCCGACACCAGCTCGCCGAGGACCGACGGGGGTGACGAGTCGGCGGGGAAGAAGCCGTAGAAGCCGGGGTGCTGCCAGTTGGTCAGGCCGGGGACGAGCAGCCGCTCGACGTCGGCCAGGATCGCCTCGAACGGCTCGCCCTCGGCGGGCGGCGACGACGGCAACGAGGCGTAGACCTCGCCGGGAGCCACGGTCGGCCCGGGACGGGAGTCCGGCGCATCGGTGCGGAAGCCGTCGAGGTAGCCGGCCAGGAAGTCGACGGTGTCGCGGCCGGCCGACCGGAACTCGTCGGTCGACATGTGCGGCACCGGCTCGGAACCGTCGGTGGCGGGGATCTGGTCAGGCACCGGGGGTCCTCATGGGTCGGCACGGTAGTTGCGGGGGTCGTCGAGGCCGAGACCGAGCACCAGCAGTTGGCGCAGCATCGCCGCGGTGGCCCCCCACACGGTGTCGCCGACCAGCTCGAAGAAGGTCAGGATCCACGGCTCGCCGAAGCGGGACCACTCCTCCTCCCGGTACACGTCGTCGAGGAGCAGTTCGGCCAGCGGCACCCGGAGCACGGCCTCCACCTCGTCGGGGTTGGCCGTCAGCTCGGGCGGGCCGGGCAGGACGGCCACGAACGGGTGGATGAGGCTGCGGCTACCCACGGTCACCAACGGGTCGAGGCGCCCGACGAGACGGGGCAGCGCCGGGTCGAGCTCGACCTCCTCGGCGGCCTCGCGTCGGGCGGTGGCCCACAGGTCGGCGTCGTCGGGGTCGTGGCGGCCGCCGGGGAACGACACCTCGTGGGTGTGCGACGCCAGGTGCGACGCCCGACGGGTCAGGACCACGTGGGCGCCCTCGCCCGGCTGGTCGTACAGCGCGACGAGCACGCCGGAGGATCGTTCGTCGCCACGGGGACGACCCCGGATGCCGGACGGCTCGCGGCCCTCCACCGCGTCGACGACCCGATCGAGCGACAGGGTGCGGTCGTCGAGGTCGGCCCACGGAGCGGGCCAGCCGGGACGCCAGTCGGCGGGGCGGGGAATGCGCTGAGGGCCGCCCCGCCCCTCGGGAACGATCGGGGCCTCGCCGTCGGCCGGGCCCCCCGGAGGGGTGGACGCCGGGGCGCTCACCCGTCGGCCAGCGCGGCCAGCAGGGCCTCGAGGCCGTCGTCGCGCAGGCCCTCGGCCACCGCCAGCGGCACGATGGAACCCTTCTCCCAGCCCTCCCAGTGGACCGACACGGCGGCCACGGCGTCGGCGTGCGGACCGTCGGCGGCCTCGGCCAGCAGGTCGGGCAGGCGGCCGGTCTTCAGGTTGGCCAGCATGCGGCCCACGAGGGTCTCGCCGCGGGTCCACTCGGCGAACTGGCCGGCCAGCTTCGCGGCATCGGGCGCCGGCCAGGCACCAGCGGTGGGACGGGCGGCGTCGCTCATGGCCCCAACCTACCGGCGGGCCCGAAAACGCCGGGAGCCGGGCCACGAGGGCCCGGCTCCCAGAAACCCGGATGCGACCGGGGCGACCCTGACGGGTCCTACATCATGCCGCCCATGCCGCCCATGGGATCCATGCCACCGCCCGGCGGCATCGCCGGCTCCGGCTCGGGCTTGTCGGCCACGAGCGCCTCGGTGGTGAGCAGCAGGGCCGCGATCGACGCCGCGTTCTGCAGCGCCGCACGGGTCACCTTGGCCGGGTCGATGACGCCGGCGTCGACGAGGTCGACCAGCTCGCCGGTGGCGGCGTTCAGGCCGGTCGAGCCGGAGGCCGCCTCGACCTCGCGGACCATGACCGCACCCTCGAGGCCGGCGTTGTCGGCGATGAGCCGGGCCGGGGCCTCGAGCGCCGAGTACACGATGCGGGCACCGGTCTCCTGGTCACCGTCGAGGCCGTCGATGGCGCTCGACACCGCAGCACGCGACCGCAGCAGGGCGGTGCCGCCGCCGGCGACCACGCCCTCCTCGATGGCGGCACGGGTCGCCGACAGGGCGTCCTCGATGCGGTGCTTCTTCTCCTTGAGCTCCACCTCGGTGGCGGCACCGACCTGGACGACGGCCACGCCGCCGGCCAGCTTGGCCAGACGCTCCTGGAGCTTCTCGCGATCCCAGTCGGAGTCGGTCTCCTCGACCTCGCGCTTGATCTGGCCGATGCGGCCCTCGACGTCGGCCGAGTCGCCGGCGCCCTCCACGATGGTCGTCTCGTCCTTGGTGACGACGACCTTGCGGGCCGAGCCCATCATGTCGAGGCTCACGCCGTCGAGCTTGAGGCCGACCTCCTCGGCGACGACCTGGCCGCCGGTGAGGATGGCCATGTCCTGGAGCATCGCCTTGCGGCGCTCGCCGAAGCCCGGGGCCTTGACGGCCACCGAGTTGAAGGTGCCGCGGATCTTGTTGACGACCAGGGTGGCCAGGGCCTCGCCCTCGACGTCCTCGGCGATGATCAGCAGCGGGCGACCCGACTGCATGACCTTCTCGAGGACCGGCAGCATCTCCTGGACCGAGCTGATCTTGCCCTGGTTGAACAGGATGTACGGCTCGTCGAGGATCGCCTCCTGGCGCTCCGGATCGGTCACGAAGTACGGCGACAGGTAGCCCTTGTCGAACTGCATGCCCTCGACGAAGTCGAGGTCCATGCCGAAGGTGTTGGACTCCTCGACGGTCACCACGCCGTCCTTGCCCACCTTGTCGATGGCATCGGCGATGACCTGGCCGATCGTGGCGTCGGCGGCCGAGATGGCGGCGACGTTGGCGATCTGCTCCTTGGAGTCGTCGACCCGGACCGCCTGGTCGGCGATGGAGTCGACGGCGGCGGCCACGGCGGCCTCGATGCCCTTCTTGAGGCCCATCGGGTTGGCGCCGGCGGCCACGTTGCGCAGGCCCTCGCGGACCAGCGCCTGGGCCAGCACGGTGGCGGTGGTGGTGCCGTCACCCGCGATGTCGTTGGTCTTGGTGGCCACCTCCTTGACGAGCTGGGCACCCATGTTCTCGAAGCTGTCCTCCAGCTCGACCTCACGGGCGATGGACACGCCGTCGTTGGTGATGGTGGGGGCGCCGAACTTCTTGTCGAGCACCACGTTGCGGCCCTTGGGGCCGAGGGTGACCTTGACGGCGTCGGCCAGCTTGTTGACGCCGGCCTCGAGGCCGCGTCGGGCCTCCTCGTCGAACTTCAGGATCTTTGCCATGGCGCGGACTACTTGAGGATGCCGAGGACGTCGCGGGCGTTGAGGATCAGGAGGTCCTCACCGCCGACGGTGATCTCGGTGCCGCCGTACTTGCTGTAGACGACGGTGTCGCCCTCGGCGACGTCCATCGGCACGAGCTCGCCGGTCTGGTCGGAGCGACGGCCGGGGCCGACGGCCAGGACGTCGCCCTGCTGGGGCTTCTCCTTGGCGGTGTCCGGAATGACCAGGCCGGAGGCCGTGGTGGACTCGAAGTCGCTCGGACGGACGACGATGCGGTCCTCGAGGGGCTGCAGGTTCATCGAATGGTTCCCTTTCGACACGACGCCGGACCCGTGTGGCCGGAGGCGTCCTGATGGCTTGGCCGTGGCGGGACCACCGATTGGCAGTCTCGCCGGACGAGTGCCAACGATACGGGGGCGGTCGACGGTTGACACCCCCCCCGGGGATGGTGACCTTGCCGGACGGCGGACCGGCGGGTGGTCCGTCGATCAGGCGGTGGGTTCAGCGGGAACCCCCCCCCCGGGCGGAAAGGCGGTGGCCATGAGGTGGTCACGGAAGTCCCTGTTCTCCTTCGTCGCGCTGCTGGCCGTGTTCGGCCTGGTGGCCGCGGCCTGTGGCTCGGACGGGGGTGACGAATCGACGGCGGCCGCCACGACGGCCGCGCCGGCCACCACGGCCGCTCCAGCCGACAGCGGGAGTGATGACGCTCCGGCGACCACGGCCGCTCCGGCCACGACGGCCGCGCCGGCCGAGGAACCCGCCGAGGAACCCGCCGAGGAGGCGGCTCCGGCCGACCACCTGGGCGACGGGTCGCTCGGCGTGGTGCGCGTCGAGCCGGGTGAGGACATCCAGATCCGGTCGTTGAACGCCATCTCCGGCGACGTGGCCTTCCTGGGCATCCCGAACCAGCGGTCCATCCACACCACCCTCCATGCGATGGGCAGTTCTTCCGGGAAGGTCAAGGGCTTCCAGATCTCGTATGGCACCGGTCTGGATGACCTGTGCAGCGCTGATGGTGGTGCGGCGGCCGCCCAGACGATCGTGGCCGACGAGGACGTGGTCGGCGTGATCGGCACCAGCTGCTCCGGTGCGGCCGCGGCGGCCGCGCCGTTGATCTCCGAGGCCGGCATGGTGATGATCTCACCGTCCAACACCAGCCCGTCGCTGACCAGCGACCTGGCCGGGACGGCCGGCGAGAACAACTACCCCGGCTACTACCGCACCGCGCACAACGACCTGTACCAGGGTGCGGCGGCCGCCGGGTTCGCCCTCGACGTGCTCGGGGTGACCACGGCGGCGGCGATCCACGACGGCGACCCGTACACCCAGGGCCTGGCCCGGGCGTTCGCCGACGCCTTCGAGGCCGGCGGCGGGACGATCACCGGGTTCACGGCGGTCAACAAGGGCGACACCGACATGGTCCCGGTCCTGACCGAGATCGCCGCCGGCGCCCCGGAGATGCTGTTCTTCCCGATCTTCCAGCCCGAGGGCGACTTCATCGTCCAGCAGGTCGGCAACGTGGCCGGCATGGACGGCGTGACCCTGATGGCCGCCGACGGCCTGATGGTGTCGAACTTCATGGAGCTGCCCGAGTCCGAGGGCCTGTACTTCTCCGGTCCGGACCTGCGCTACGGCAACAACCGGAACCAGACCATCATCGGCGGCACCGTCGATTCCTTCCTGGGTACCTACGTAGCCCAGTGGGCAGAGCGGCCATCGGCGGCGTTCTGGGCGCACAGCGTGGACGCCACGACGCTGCTGCTGGAAGCCATCGACGCGGCCAGCTACCTCGACGACGACGGGGCACTGGTCATCGACCGGGCCGGGGTCCGCGAGTTCCTGAGCGGCGTCCGCGACTACCAGGGCTTCACCGGCCTGTTGTCGTGCGACGAGTTCGGCGACTGCGGGTCCCAGAAGATCACCGTGATCGGCCACGCCGACTCCGGTGACGTCGATGCCTCGTTGGCCAACGTCATCTACGAGTACTCCCCGGCCGGCGGCAACGTGGTCGGTGACCTCGTCGCCGAACCACGGGACTACGACTTCTCGGCGCTGGACGAGCTCGTGCGGCGAACCGTCGTCGGGGACAGCCTGAACGGGGGGACGGTGATCGTGGTCGAACGCGACGCCGGCATCGTCCACCGGTCCGACTTCGGCGAGTTCGCCCCCGGACGGATCTCCCTGCTCGGGAACCTGAGCGAGACGTTCTCGGCGGGGATCCTGATGAAGCTCCACGACGACGGCGTGCTGGACATCGACGCCCCCATCTCGGACGCGGCACCGTGGGGATCGGGCATGCCCGACGTGACCGTCGCCCAGCTGCTGTCGCACAGCTCCGGCATGCTGGGCGGATTCGCCTCCGGCGGCTACGCCCCGTACCTGTGCTCAGCGGAGCACACGGGAACGTTGCAGGCGTGCGGCGAGGCGATCGCCACCAGCCCCGACGACGACGCCGACCTGATCGCCCCGGACACCGAGCACCGGTTCCCGTGGACCGGCGCCGACCTCCAGTTGGCCGGAGCCATCGCCGAGGCGGCCTCGGGGAAGTCGTGGGCCGAGCTGGTCGACGAGACGTACGTCCAGCCCTGCGGCATGGACACGCTGGCCTACAACAACCCGTGGAGCCAGTTCACGTTCGGGCCCACCTGGGAATACCCGACCGGGTTCGGCGGGGACCCGTCGACGCTGGCCGCCACCGACAACCCGTCGATCCTGGGCGGCGCCCACGGCACCGCCGACGACGTCGCGGCGCTGTTGACGATGTTCCTGCGCGACGGCCGGTGCGGTGACCAGCAGGTGCTGTCGGCCGAGGCCATCGACCTCATGACCGAGGACCGGATCGCCCGGGTGTACGACGGCATGGTCGTCGACCCCGGCGGCAGGACCTGGGGACAGGGACTCGGCTTCGGCATCGACCGGGAGACCGGCCGGCCCGTCTCCGCCAGCATCTGGGGTGGCAATGGGTTCATCGACCGGGACACCGGGGTCGGCATGGTGGTGATCCTCGAGACCAACTCCATGGTGGCCTTTTCCATGGACCCGGAGGCGTTCCAGGAGGCCGCCGTCGAGGCGGTGATCGCCGCACGCGGCTGAGCCGCCTGCCAACGGCCTGAGGCGGCCGCGTCGTCGGGGACTCCCCCCGGCGGCGCGGCCGGCGCCTTCCCCGATGGGGCGTCCGGATGCGGGCGCCCGGAGAGCCAGGCCCTCAGTCGAGGAGCGGGAGGGACAGGTTGGGGTCGGCGCCGACGTCCAGCGGGCTGGGCCCGTCGGACTGCAGGCGCCACCAGCCCGCGGCGGCCACCATGGCCGCGTTGTCGGTGCACATGGCCCGCGACGGCACGAAGGCCCGCACCCCGGCCCCGTCGCACATGGCGGCGAACCGTTCCCGCAGGAGCGAGTTGGCGGCCACGCCCCCGCCCAGGCACGCCCCGACCGCCCCGGTGGCCTCCACCGCCCACCGGGCCTTGGTGACCAGGGCGTCGACCACCGCGGCCTGGAACGAGGCGGCCACGTCCGCGGTGGGCGCGTCGGGCTCGTTGCGGACGTGGTTGACCACGGCGGTCTTCAGCCCGCTGAACGAGAAGGCGTAGCGACGGTCGTCGGGCAGGGTGTCGGGGTTCTCCTGGACCATGGCCCGCGGGTAGTCGAAGGCCGTCGGATCGCCGTCGACCGACAGGGCGTCGATGGCCGGACCGCCCGGGTAGCCGAGGCCGAGGTAGCGGGCCACCTTGTCGTAGGCCTCGCCGGCGGCGTCGTCGAGCGTGGAGCCGAGCAGCCGGTACCGGCCGTGGCCCTCCATCAGCACCAGCATCGTGTGCCCGCCCGACACCAGCAGCACGACGAGCGGCATCTCGAGGTCGGGCTCCTCGAGGAACGAGGCGTACAGGTGGGCCTCGAGGTGGTTGACCGACACGAACGGCACGCCCCACACCAACGACAGGGCCTTGGCCGAGCTGACCCCGACCAGCAGGGAGCCCACCAGGCCCGGCCCGGTGGTGGCGGCCACGGCCTCGACGTCGGTTCCCTCGATGCCGGCGGTGGCCAGCGCCTCGGCCAGCACCGGCACCAGCTGCTGCACGTGGGCCCGGCCGGCCACCTCGGGCACCACCCCGCCGTAGCGGGCGTGCTGCTCGACCTGACTGGACACCACCGACGACCGCACCAGGGTGCCCCGCTCGACCACGGCGACCGCCGTCTCGTCGCACGACGTCTCGATGCCCAGGATGGTGTCGCCCGACAGTTGGTCGCCCATCAGCGGGATGCCTCCTCGATGGCCCGTCGGAACGCCGGGTCGTCCACGTCGTGGACCCACAGCACCAGGGCGTCGGTGGTCGACCCGTCCGGGTCGGCGTAGTAGCCGGGCCGCACCCCCGCCGGGGCGAACCCGAACCGGCGGTACAGGGCGATGGCCGCCTCGTTGGTGGTCCGCACCTCGAGCGTCATGGCCGTCAGCCCCCGGACCACCGCCTCGCGGCACAGGGCGGCCAGCAGCCGCGACCCGACGCCGGACCGCTGGTGGGCCGGGTCGACGGCGATGGAGGTGACGTGCCCCTCGTCGGCCACCACGACCAGCGCGGCGTGGCCCACCGGGGTGCCGTCAGGGCCCTCGGCGACCAGCAGGGTCCGCGTCTCCGGGTCGGCCAGCTGGGTGCGGAGGAACGCCTCGGACCACGGCGACGGCTGGACGAGGGCGTCCAGGGCCCGCACGGCGGCCACATCGGCGGTGCCCATGGGTCGCAGCGTCACCTCGGCGGTGGTCCGTCTCGGCGCGGCCACGGCCATCACGCCCCACCGGCCCGGGTCGACCAGTTGATCTCGGCGTCCGGCTGGCGCAGGTAGATCGGCTCCAGCTCCCACGGCTGCACGAACTCCTCGCGCATGGCCCGGGCGTGGGCCAGCTGCACGAGCGCCCGGGCACTCGGGTTGGCCAGGCCCTGCTCGGCCATCTCGATGCCCCGCAGGCCGGCGAACGCCTCGGCGTGGCGCAGCGCCCCGTCGCCGAGCAGCAGCGCCGGCTCGTCGAGGGCCTCCAACTCGGCCGACAACTCCTCCGGCGTGCACACGTTGGCGTCGCGCACCCGCTGGACGCCGCCGGGCACCTTGCGGAACAGGGCGGTGAACAGCTCACCGCGTCGGGCGTCGAGCGCCGGGACGATCACCTTGGACGTCCACCGGGCCGGGAAGGCCATCAGGTCGAGGCTGGGCACCGGGATCATCGGCACGCCGAGCGCCTGGGCCAACGACACCGCGGTGGCGATCCCGACCCGCAGGCCGGTGAACAGGCCCGGGCCGACGTCGACGGCCACCGCCCCCACCTCGGACAGCTCGATGCCGGCCTGGCGGCGCACGAAGTCGACCTGGGGGGCCAGCGCCTCGGCGTGGCGACGCCCGCGGCCGGCATGCGCCGAGGCCAGGACGCCCTCGTGGCCGCCCACCGCGCAGCCCACCTGGGCGCCCGCGCTCTCGATCCCGAGGATCAGCACGGGTCCTCCCCGCCGCCGTTCGCGGTGTCGAGGACCAGGAGGGCCACCTCTCGGTCGGCCCAGTCCGAGCCCACCACCCGCATCTCCAGCAGGCGGTCGTCGGGGCCGTCGCCCAGCACCAGGCGCACCTCGAGGTAGCCGCCGGGCAGGGCGCCGGCGATGGCGTCGCCCCACTCGATGAGGGTCACCGTCCGGTCGTCGACCAGCTCGTGGAGGCCGAGGTCGCGGACCTCGTCGATGTGGGCCAGGCGGTAGACGTCGAGGTGGTGGACGATCAGCTCCGTCCCGACGTAGCGGTTGGCCAGGGTGAAGGTGGGCGACGTCACCGGGGCGGTCACCCCGAGCGCGGCGGCGAACCCCTGGGTGAAGGCCGTCTTGCCGGCCCCCAGGTCGCCGCACAGCACCAGCAGGTCGCCGGCCCGGGCCAGGCCGGACAGCGACGCGGCGACGGCCTTCGTGGCCTCCGGCGACGACGTGGCCACCGAACAGAGCGGACGCAGCCCACTCATCCTTCGCCCCCCGCCCGGCCGACCAGCATCTTGGCCCGCACCAGGTCGGAGCGCATCCGGGCCAGCACGTCGGCGCCACCGCGCAGGGCGGCCGCCGGATGGAAGGTCGGCACCAGGTGGCGGGGCGGCTCGCCGTAGGCGTAGGCCTGCCCGCGCAACTTCGTGATCCCGGTGTCGGTGTCGAGCAGCAACTTCGATGCGAAGTTGCCCAGCGTCACGATGACCGACGGGTCGACCAGGGCCACCTGCTGCTCCAGGTACGGACGGCACGCCTCGATCTCGTCGGGACGGGGGTCTCGGTTGTCGGGCGGACGGCACTTGACCACATTGGCGATGTAGCAGGCCGAACGATCCACGCCCATCTCCTCGGCCAACAGGCGATCCAGCAATTGGCCGGAACGACCCACGAACGGCACGCCCTGCTCGTCCTCCCGGGCACCCGGCCCCTCGCCCACGAACATGACCTCGGCGTCGGGCGAACCGGTGCCGAAGACCACGTTGGTACGCCCCTCGGACAACCCGCAGGCCGTGCAGGACGAGGCCTCTTCGGCGAGGGCGGCGAGGGTGGTCGGCACCCCGGCAGGCTACCCAGCGGGTCCGTCGCGGCCGGGTCCCCCCGGACCGGACCCGCCGCCGGAACCCGGCCCTCAGCAGGCCCGGACGACGGCCCGCTGGACGGCCGCCGTGGCCAGCACCCGCAGGACGTCGAGGTCCCCGTCGGTGATGGGGACCGTCCCGGTGGCGGCGGCCACGAAGGCGTCCCCGTCGGACCGGGCGTGGGCCGGGAACACCGCCCGGGCCAGACCGTCGTGCGCCGAGGTGGCCAGCAGGCGGCAGTCGACCGTGGACAGCGCGGCGTCGGTGACCACCGCCCCGATGGTGGTGTTGCCCCGGGCCCCGCCGCCGTCCGCCCCGAAGGGCTCCGCGCCGTCCGGCCAACCGGCGAAGGTGCCGTCGGCGACGGCCTCGGCGACCGCCGGATCGCCCACGTCGCCGGCCGCGTTCACCGCCACCAGGGCGGCCACGGTCAGGTGGGCGTGGCGGGCCACCGCCACCCCGAACCCGCCGGGCCGGGCGTGCGCACGGCCCCGCCACGTCCCGACCGTGGCACCGGTGCCCGCACCCACCCTGCCGACGGCCACCGTCCCACCGCTCGTCGCCTCGGCGGCTTCGGCGGCGGCCCGGCCCTCGGCGGGACCGGGGCGCACCGAGCCGTCTCCCTCCAGCAGGTCGAACAGCGACAGACCGACCACGATGGGCACCGGCCCGGCGCCCGTCGGGAAGCCGACCCCGGCGTCGGCCAGGTGGTCGACCACGCCGTCGGCGGCGGCCAGGCCGAACGCGGAGCCGCCCGACAGCACCAGGGCGTCGAGACGGCCGACGGTGCGGGTCGGCTCCAGCAGGTCGAACTCGCGGGTGGCCGGCGCCCCGCCCCGCACCTCGCCGGACGCCACCGTGCCGTCGGGGAACAACAGCACCGTCACGCCGGTCCGGGCCACCTCGTCGGTCCAGTGGCCGACCCGCAGGCCGTCGATCCGAAGGTCCACGGGCCAGACGGTAGACGCGGCCGGCTGGTCAGGGCCCGCCTCCTCAGGGCCGGCCTCCTCAGGAAGCCCGTCTTCTCAGGAAGCGGGACCGCCGGCGGCCTGCGCTGCGGCCAGCGCCTCGATCCGGTCGTCGTAGTCGTCGACCACGGTGCGCCAGTCGAAGCGCCGCACGTGCGCGTCCAACCCGGCGAGGCGGGCCCGCCAGCCGCCCGGGTCGGCCAGCACGTCGCGCAGCCGGTCCGTGAGCCCGCCGTCGGGGTACAGGACCGGGGTGGTGCCGTCGGCGGGGGCGAACCCGTCGAGCAGCCACGGGTAGCTCAGGCGGTCGGGCAGCACCGGCACGCAGCCGGCGGCCATGGCCTCGACCACGGCGATCCCGAAGAACTCGTGGTCGGCCGCCCCGACCACCACGTCGGACCGGCCCAGCCACGACACGTAGTCGGCCCGCTCGGCGAACCCCCACGCCACCACCCGGTCGCCGAGGCGGTCGCGGGCCTCGGTGAACTCCCGGGGATCGACGCGGACGTTCTCGCCCAGCACCGCCACCCGGAACGCCACCCCCTCGTCGGCCAGGCGCCCGAGGGACCGGAACACCGCCGCCGGGTTCTTGTCGTGGTCCCACCGCTGGTTCCACAGCACCAGCGGCCCGGCGCTCCCGGCCGGGGCCCCTCTGCCAGGAACGACGTCGGTGCGGTCCGGCGAGGGCACGTCGGCCAGGTCGACGCCCACCGGGACCACGTGGCAGCGGGCCGCCACCTCGTCCAGCCGACCGGCGTGCGACTGGTCGGGAGCACGGTCCAGCAGGGCGGGCAGGGCGGCCAGCAGGGCGTCGCGGTGGAAGCCGGAGTTGAACCACACCTCGTCGGCGGCGACCATCGACCGCCAGTCCACGAGGGGGAACTCGTCGCCCGGGCCGGAGGTGCCCGCCGTCCGGCGATTGGCCGGGTACAGCAGTTGGCTCTCGTGGACGTAGCGGACCACCGCCGGGTCGCCCAGGAAGCGCCGCGACAGGCCGAGGAAGCCGGCCAGGTCGAACAGGCTGGAGGCCACCACCACGTCGGGTGGACCGTGGTCGGCCACCGCGGCCCGGGCCCCGTCGGCCAGCGTCACCGCCCCGCCGCGCAGCCGCCACCGCCAGGCGGCCGCCTCGTGGGACACCACCACCACCTCGTGGCGACTGTGGCGGGCCAGCCCGTCGGCCCAGGCGGCGTGCGACCCGCCGTGGAACGGCTCGACGAGCAGGACCCGGGCCACCGTCCGGTCAGCCCCCGGCGGTCGGAGCGGGCGATGCCGGCGGGGCCGCCGGATAGCGCCGGGGCGGGCGGGCGCTCAACGAGCACAGCACCTCCCACGGGATGAGGCCGATGGCGTCGGCCACCTCCGTGGCGCCGATCTCGTCGTCGCCCTGCCGGCCCAGCAGCACCACCTCGTCGCCGAGCGACACGTCGTCGTCGACCTCGACCACGAGGGCGTCCATCGACACCACGCCGCGCAGCGGACGGCGGCGGCCCCCGATCAACGCCTCGCCGCCCAGCCCCCACGCCCGGGCCAGGCCGTCGGCGTAGCCCATGGGGACGGTGGCCAGGCGGGTGGTGCGGTCGCTGACCCAGCGGTGCCCGTAGCCGACGCCCTCGCCGGGACCGATGACCTGCAGGTGGGTGACCTCGCTGCGCACCGTCATGGCCTGGCGCAAGCCGAGGTCCCGGCAGGCCTCGTCGACGGCGGAGCCGGGCGACACGCCGTAGACGCCGATGCCGACCCGGACCAGCGACCGGTGGGTGTCGGGGCGGCTCAGCGTGGCGGCCGTGTTGGCCAGGTGGACGACCGGCGGACGGATCCCGGCGGCGGCCAGGTCGGCCAGCACGGCGTCGAACCGCTCGACCTGCCGGTCGGTGAACGGGTCCCACGGGACGTCCGCGATCGAGCAGTGGGAGAAGACGCCCTCCAGGCGGAGGCCGGCGGCGACCACGTGGCGGGCGGCGGCCACGGCGGCGTCGGGATGGACGCCGACCCGGTGCATGCCGGTGTCGACCTTCAGGTGGACGGCGAAGTCGGTGGCGTCGGCGGCGGCCACGGCGGCGGCACAGGCGTCGATGCCGGCGTCGGTGTAGAGCGTGGGGCGCACCCCGCCGAGGGCCACCACCTCGGCCATCTCGTCGGGCCGGGGCTCGGACAGCACCAGCACCGGGGCGGTCACGCCGGCGGTCCGCAGCTCGGCGGCCTCCTCGACGAGGGCCACGGCCAGCCACGTGGCCCCGGCCTGCACCGCCGCGGCGGCGACGGCCGGGGCGCCGTGCCCGTAGCCGTCGGCCTTGACCACGGCGCACAGCTCGGCGTCGCCGACCAGGCCCCGGAACGCGGCCACGTTGTGGGCCACGGCGGCCAGGTCCACCGACACCCAGGTGGGGCGCATCAGGCCCGTCCCCCATCGGTCCGTGGAGCGTCGACGCCGAGGTCCTCCAGCACGGCCACCAGCCTCGCCGCCAGGTCGCCCGCCGCCACCCCCGTGGTCGCAACGGGCTCGGCGTCGACGTGGGCCACCTCGTGGGTGACGAGGCGGCCGTGGACGTGGGCGGCGGCCGCGGCGGCCGCCAACGGCTCGGCGCCGCGGGCCAGGAAGGCGCCGGTGATGCCCGACAGCACGTCGCCGCTGCCGGCGGTGGCCAGGCGGGCGTCGCCGGCGGCGGCCAGCAGGACCCGGCCGTCGGGTGCGGCCACCACCGTGGTCGGGCCCTTGAGCAGGACCACGGCACCGACATCGGCAGCCAGGGTGCGGGCGGCGCTGATCCGGTCCGGGCCGGGCGGGCCGCCGGACAGGCGGGCGAACTCGCCGTCGTGGGGGGTCAGGACCGTCCCGTCGGGCAGCGGTCGGTGCCCGCTCCCGGCCAGCGCCGTGAGGCCGTCGCCGTCCACGACCACCGGACGGTCGGCGGCACACGTCGCAGCCAGCACGGCGTCGACCGTCGACTCGGCATCAGGCCCCGTCCCGAGGCCCGGGCCGACGACGAGCGCGGCGAACCGGGCGACGTCGTCCGGGTCGGACGGGACCTCGGCCGTGCGCACGACCTCTGCGGGAACCTCGGACGGCCCCCCGTCACGTCGGCCGGGCGTGGTCAGGCGGACGTAGCCGGAGCCGGCCCGCAGCGCGGCGGTGGCGGCCAGCCCGGCCGCGCCCTCCATTCCGGGCGACCCGGCCACCACCCAGCAGGCGCTCTCCCACTTGTGGGCGTCGGCGGGCCTCGCCGGGACGAGCCGGGCCACGTCGGCGTCCTCCAGCATCTGCGCCGTCGCCCCCGACACGTCGAGGCCGAGGTCGACCACCTCGACCCGACCGGCCAGCGCCGGACCGTCGCCGAACAGCAGGCCCGGCTTCAGCGCGGCGAACGTCACCGTCCGCACCGCCGGCAGCGGGCGGCCGAGCGCCTCGCCGGTCAGGCCGTCGAGGCCCGACGGCAGGTCCACGGCCAGCACCGGCGCGTCGACGGCCGGCGCCTCGAACGGGCGGCCCAGGCCGGTGCCGTAGGCGGCGTCGACCACCAGGTCCACGGCGTGCGCGCCCGGCGGCGGCAGGCGGTCCGGTGTCGGGGCGGCGTCGACGACCGTGCACCGCACGCCGCGCCGCTCGAGGCGCGTCGCGGCCACCCGGCCGTCGGCTCCGTTGGAACCCTTCCCGGCCAGCACCGCCACCCGCCGGCCGTAGCCGCCGCCCAGCTCGTCGAGCACGGCCCGGGCCACCGCCGCTCCCGCCCGGTCCACCAGCACGTCGAGCGGATCGGCCGCGGCGGCGTCGACCGCCGCCATCTCGTCGGGCGTGCAGACGGGGATCACGACACCCCGGTCAGAGGGCCACCACGGTCGCCTGGGCGACGTGGTCGGTGTGGCTGAGGGTGACCAGCCAGCGGGACACGCCCGCCCCGGCGGCCACCTCGGCGGCCGCACCGTGCAGCACCAGCGACGGCGGTCCTAGGCCGTCGCGGACCACCTCGATGTCGTGGAGCGCCATGCCCCCGAGGCCCAGGCCGAGCGCCTTCAACGTCGCCTCCTTGGCGGCGAAGCGCACGGCGTAGCGGCCGGCCGGATCCACGTGGGCGTCGGCGTAGGCCCGCTCGTCGGGGCGGAACAGGCGGTCGCGCAACGACGGGGTGCGCGCCAACGAGGCGCGGAACCGGTCGACGTCGACCAGGTCGACCCCGATGCCGATCACGCCACGCCCCCGGTCAGGACCGCATCCGGTCAGCGAGGTCGGGCACCGGCTCGGTCAGCAGGTCGACCACCGGCAGCTCGGCCAGCAGGTCGTCGCGCAGGTCGGGCTCGGTCTCGCAGACCGCGTCGCGCACGGCGCCGTAGCGGTTGCCGTAGCCCTGCAGCACGCCCCGCAGCACGTCCGGCGCCAGGCGGTCGCGCAGCACCACGTGCAACAGGGTGAGGCCCACCGTCTCGCGGTCCTTCACCTCGGGGACCAGCACGATGGTGCGGTCGTCTCGGGCACCCCGGGTGACGAGCACGTCGCGGTCCACGGCCACCTGGTGCTTGGTGCCCTTCAGCGCCGGATCCCGGTCGGTGCGCGACCGGATCCCCGTCGACACGCCGCCCCGGTCGACGATGGCCGCCGTCGGCGAATCGCCGTCCAGGCCGTCCACCCGGTAGCGGGTGTAGCCGGCCACGTCGGCCACCGCCGGGTCGAGGGCGACGAGCGCCCGCAGCGTCCGGTAGCTGAGCGAGTCGCGGGGCGCCCCCGCGTCGAGCACCTCGCGGGCCAGGCGGGCGTCGAGCAGCGTCTCGTCGGTCCGGGAGATGCCCACCGTCACCGTCTTGGCCTGGTGCTTGATGGCGTCGATGGGCCGGGTCAGCTCCTCGACGGCCACGTTCAGCGCGGCGGCCAGGTCGTCGAGCACGAGGGCCGGCGTGCCGACCCGCCCGAACTCCAGCTGGTACGACTCCAGCGGCACCACGCCGAGGGCGAACCGGAACAGCGTCGACAGGCGCACGGCGGTGGACGCCTCCAGGTGGCCGTCGAGGCGACCGTTGCGCAGCTCGTCGGAGAACGCCGAGGCGGCGGTCCGCAACTCGTCGCGCAGTTCCTCGGGCAGGGCATCGGGCAGGGCCGGGCCGGCGGTCGAACCGTCCACCGGCGTGCCGTCGGCCAGGCGGCGCTCGGCCTCGGCCTCGATCGCCGCATGGGCGGCACGCAGCGGGCGGGCCTGGGCGTCGATGGCCCGGGCCGCCTCGTAGCCGAACAGGTGGCCGACCATCGTCGACAGCACGAAGGCCAGGCGGGGATGCACCGGCGGCACGGCGACGAGGTCGTGGGCGCCGAGGAAGCGGGACGACCCGGCGTCGGCGACCACGATGGGCGCCGCCTTGTGGGCCTTGTAGATGGCCACCTCCTTGGCCACGTCGTCGGCCGTCGAGCCGACCAGGCCGGTGGCGCACACCAGGATCATCGGCTCCGACGACAGGTCGATGTGCTTCTTGTCCTCGGTGGCGTCCGCGGCGATCGACTTGTAGCAGAGCTCCGACAACTTGATCCGGATCTCGCGGGCCGCCACCAGGTTCGGACCGCTGCCCACCACCGCCCAGTAGCGGCGGCCCGGGGCGTGCCGGGCGGCGATGGCCCCGATGTGGTCGCGCTGGCCCAGCACCTCGACCATGGCCGACGGCAGGTCGCGCAGCCCGGCCAGCACCGCCTGGCGGTCCGGATCGCCGGGCGCCCCCACGGCGTCGGCCACGGCCACGGCCAGCAGGATCCCGGCCACCGCCTGGGCGTAGAAGGCCTTGGTGGACGCCACGCTCATCTCGACGTCGCGGCCATCCGACGTGTAGATCACGCCGTCGGCCCGGTCGACCAGGTCGCTGTTGCGGCGGTTGACGATGGCCACCACCCGGGCGCCCCGGGCCCGCACCAGGTCGACGGTGCGGTTGGTGTCGGTCGTGGTGCCCGACTGGCTGATGGCCACGGCCAGCACGTCGGACATGTCGCCGGACAGGCCGAAGCCGGACAGCTCGGTGGCCGGCAGCGCCTCGACCCAGACGTCGGTGCCGGCCAGCTCGGCGGACAGCGCATCGGCCACCGACCCGCCGGCCACCGCCGCGGTGCCCTGGCCGATGACCAGGATGCGGCGGATCGTGCCGTCGGCCAGTGCGGCCCGCAGGTCGGGACCGAGGGACGCGTCGCCGAAGCGGACCCGCCAGTCGGCGTTCCCGTCGGGGCTCCCGTCGGTGCTCCCGCCACCGTCGGTGGGGGCCAGCAGGCGACCGCGCAGGGTGGACCGCACCGAGGCGGGCGACTCGCCGATCTCCTTGAGGAGGTAGTGCGGGTGGTCACCCCGGTCGATGTCGCGGGTGGTGATCTCGGCACAGGCCACGTCGTCGTCGCCCACCGGCAGGTCCCGGCCGTCGTAGGAGCGGCGGGCGATGCCGGCGAGCGTCCCGGCCCGGGTGCCGTCCAACTCCACGATCTGGCCCCGGCTGGCGCCCGGATCGTCCGGGTCGGCCGGCGTCTCGCCGTCCATGCGCACGAAGTCCGACGTCAGCTCGACCACGCCGTACGGCTCGCTGGCCACCACGTAGGAGTCCTCGGCCAGGCCGACGTACAGGCCCTGGCCGCTCCCCCGCAGGGCCAGGAGCAGGCGGTCCGGGGCGTCGCCGGTGGCCGCCCCGATGGCCAGCGAGCCCTCGAAGACGCTGACCGTGCGGCGGAACGCCTCCATGCGGTCGTGGCCGGCGGCCAGGTGGGCGGCGCACAGGGCGGGCACCACCTTGGCGTCGGTGGTGATTTCCGGGGCGACGCTGAGGCCCTCGGACACCACCAGGTCGGCGTGGTTGTCGACGTCGCCGTTCTGCACGGCGGTCACCAGCGGGACCGTGGCGCCGTCGGCCCGCGTCGAGTCGACCGGGTGGGCGTTGGGCTCCGAGATGAGGCCCACGCTGGCCCAGCGGGTGTGGCCCAGCACCGAACCCTCGACGTCGGGGGCGGCCAGCGCCCGGGCCAGCAGGTCGTCGCCGGCGAGGGCGGCGCGCATCGACGCCGTGTTGTCGCCCAGCTCGCCGATCTCGGCCGCCGCCTTCACCACGAAGGCCAGCGCACCGGCCTCCAGCAGCCGCACGCTGCCCGAGCGGTGCAACGGGTCGGCCAGGCGGGCCACCACGGCCGGGTCGTCGGCGGCGATGCCGTGGTTCCAGACCGTGACCTGCACCCCGGCCGAGTCGCGGCCCCGGACCTCGAGGCGGTCGATGGCCGACAGGGCCTGCTGGACCGACAGCAGCACGGCCAGGCCGGCGTCACTCGGCGTGCCCGAGGTGGCCAGCGAGGCCACGCCGGCCCGGGTGCCGAGCCGGTCGCGTTCCACGGCCCACACCGCGTCACGGAGCCGGACGAGGCCGGCGTTCGCCGACTCGACGTCGGCCGCGTCACCGTCGTGGTCCTCGAGGGCCGCCTCGACGGCGTCGACCAGGGCGGGCACGTCGGCCAGGGCGGCCTCGATCCGGCCGGGCAGGGCGCCGTCGCGGGTGAGGGCCAGCAGGCCCGGGGCGCCGCCCAGCAGGCGGTCGGCGGCCTCGAAGGCCTCGGCCGACGCGCTCAGCGCGACGGCGTCGGGCAGTGCGTCCGCCGAACCGTCACCGACCAGGCCCCGCAGCGACGCCACGCCGCCGGACAGCACGGCCAGCACCTCGTCGGAGGTGGGGACGTCCCGGGTGGCCGGGCGGCGGAGGACCGCGATGATGCCGCACACGACGGTTGATCCTACGAACTCGTCGCGGCGTCGGCCCGTCGGGTGGCGGCCACCAGGCGGTCGGCCACCGCGGCGGCCTCGGCGGCGTCGAAGGCCTCGACCATGACCCGCACCACCGGCTCGGTGCCCGACGGGCGCACCAGGACCCGTCCGGCGCTGCCCAGCTGGGCGGTGGCCTCGGCCAGCTCGTCGGCCATGCGGACCACCACAGCGGCGCCGTCGCCGGCGACCGGCACGGCGTGGAGGACCTGCGGCGCCCGCACCACCAGGTCGGCCACCCGACCGCCGAGGGTGCGCCCCACCCGCTGCGCGGCGACCAGCGCCCGGATGCCAGTCAGCAGGCCGTCACCGGTGGTGGCCAGGTCGCGGAACACCACGTGCCCCGACTGCTCGCCGCCCAGCACCCAGCCGTAGGCGTCGAGGGCCTCGAGCACGTGGCGGTCGCCCACCGGCGTCTCGTGCACGTCGATGCCGTGGTCGTCGAGTGCCCGACGCAGGCCCAGGTTGGACATGACCGTCACGGCGACGGTGCCGCCGGCCAGCAGGCCGCGGTCGTGCAGGTCCACGCCGCAGACGGCCATCAGGTCGTCACCGTCGAGGAGGCGCCCGTCGTCACCGACGGCCACCACCCGGTCGCCATCGCCGTCGAACGCCAGGCCGGCATCGGCTCCGGCGGCGACCACGGCGGTCCGCAGGTCGTCGGGATGGGTCGACCCGCAGGCCTCGTTGATGTTGCGACCGTCCGGCGAGGCGTGCAGCACGTCCACGTCGGCGCCGAGGCGGCGGAGCACGTCGGCGGCGAACGGCGCCATGGCCCCGTTGGCGCAGTCCACGATCAGCGACAGGCCGTCCAGCGGGCTCGGGCCACCCCCGTCGGCCGCCCCGGCCGCCACCAGGGCGTCGGCCCAGGCCCGACCCCCGTCGACCGGATCGACCGGATCCACGAACGACGTCGGATCGCCGGCCGCATCCAGGCTCGGCTCGGCGTCCCACGCGGCCTGCACGGCGTCCTGGGCGGCGTCGTCGAGCTTGCGGCCCCCGGCGGCGAAGAACTTGATCCCGTTGTCGTGCCACGGGTTGTGCGAGGCCGTCACCACCGCCCCGGCCACCCCGTCGACCCGGCAGGCGTGGGCCACCGCCGGCGTCGGCACCACGCCGAGGGACGACACCGAGGCGCCACCGGCGACAAGGCCCTCGGCCAGCGCACGGGCGAGGTCCGGCCCGGACTCGCGGGTGTCGCGGCCGACGACGACCGTCGCCGAGCCCAGGTGGGCGGCCGCGGCACGGCCCAGGGCGCGCACCGTCGGCTCGTCGAGCACGGTGCCGGCCCGGGCGCGGACGCCGTCGGTGCCGAAGCGCAGGGGCGCGCCGCCGGTCATGACGGGCAGCGTAGGAGGCGGTGGTCGGTCGACGGGGACGCCGACCGACGACTGGCGCAGGTCAGCGCTTGGAGTACTGCGGCGCCTTGCGGGCCTTGTGGAGTCCGTACTTCTTGGACTCCTTCTTGCGGTCGTCCCGGGTCAGCAGGCCGGCCTGCTTCAGCGCCGGACGACGCTCCGGGTCGAGGGCCTCGAGCGCACGGGCGATGCCGAGGCGCATGGCGCCGGCCTGGCCGCTCACGCCGCCGCCGTGCAGGGTGGCGTCGATGTCGTAGGCGCCCTCGGTGGCCGTCACCCGCAGGGGCTCGGTGAACACCAGGCGGTGGCTCTCCGACGGGAAGTAGTCCTCGGCCGAACGACCGTTGACGGTGACCGTGCCGTTGCCGGGACGCAGCCGCACGCGGGCCACGGACTCCTTGCGACGACCGGTGGACTGGATCAGGGGGCTGGGCATCGGATGCTCCTGTGGGAACCGTCGGCTCAGGCCGTGCGGGCCCGGGTGTGGTCGAGGGCCAGCGGCTGCGGCTGCTGCGCCTCGTGCGGATGGTCGGCGCCGCGGTACACCTTCAGCTTGGTGAGCTGCTGGCGACCCAGGCGGTTCTTGGGCAGCATCCCCCGGATGGTCCGGCGGACGGCCTCCTCGGGCTTGTCGGCCAGGACGGCGCCGTAGGCGCGGGTCTTGAGGCCGCCCGGGTAGCCCGAGTGGTCGTAGACGTTCTTGTCGGTCGCCTTGGCGCCGGTCAGCACCACCTTGTCGGCGTTGACGATCACCACGTGGTCGCCGGTGTCGATGTGGGGGGCGAACGTCGGCTTGTGCTTGCCGCGCAGGATGGCGGCGACCTCGGACGCCATGCGGCCGAGGATGAGGCCCTCGGCGTCGACGACGTGCCAGGCGCGCTCGATCTCGCTGGCCTTGGGGGTGTAGGTGGACACGGTGACCGCCCTGTTCGGGTGACTGTCTGGAGGCTTCGGTGCGGAGCGCCCGCCCGGGCGTTCCACGGAGGTCGGCGCACGCGCTCGGACCGGGGGTCAAGGCTACGGGGGGCGCCGAACCCCGGCAACCCGCCCCGCCCCCGTGGGACGCGCGCCACACATCGGGTCCACCCCGTCGACGGCGCCACGGTACCGTCCGTTTCGACTGGTTCGTGCCGTCCATTTCGTATGGTTTGTGCCGTCCATCTGGTATGGTTCCCAGATGGGTTACCGACCGAGGATCGTCGACGCCGAACTCGACGAATTGGTCGGCGGGCTCCCGGCGATCTCGGTCGAGGGGCCGAAGGCCGTGGGCAAGACGGCAACGGCGTCGCGCCGCGCGGGCACCATCCACCGACTCGACGACCCCGGCCGACGCGAGGTCCTCGACGCCGCTCCGGAGCGCCTGGTGATCGGAGAACCGCCGGTCCTGATCGACGAATGGCAGCGAATCCCCGAGTCGTGGGACCTCGTCCGCCGCGCCGTCGACGAGGACCCGTCGCCCGGCCGCTTCCTCCTGACCGGCTCGGCCGCACCGTCCGAGGCACCCACCCATTCGGGCGCAGGACGGATCGTCACCGTCCGGATGCGCCCGCTGTCCCTCGCCGAGCGGGCGGTCGAGCAGCCGACGGTCCGGCTGGCCGACCTGCTGGCCGGCGACCGCTCCGACCTCGACGGCACCACCTCGCTCACCGTCGAGGACTATGCGGATGAGATCGTCCGGTCGGGATTCCCGGCCATCCGCGAGCTCTCGGGTCGCCTCCTCCGCAGCCAACTCGACGGCTACCTCGACCGGATCGTCGAGCGCGAGTTCGTCGAGGCGGGCCACCGGGTCCGCAACCAGGGCGCGCTGCGCCGATGGCTGACCGCCTACGCCGCGGCGTCGTCGACCACCACCTCCTACGACGCCATCCGGGACGCCGCCTCGTCCGGCGAACACGACAAGCCGGCCAAGGCCACCACCATCCCCTACCGGGCGACCCTGGAACAGTTGTGGATGATCGAGGAGGTGCCCGCCTGGTCGCCCACCCGGAACCGGCTCCGCAGGCTCGGCGCCTCGCCCGTCCACCAGTTGGCCGATCCGGCACTGGCCGCACGGCTCCTCGGCGTCGACGCCGATGCCCTCCTCGACGGCACGCCCGCCGGGCCACCGATCCCGCGTGACGGGACGCTCCTCGGCGCCCTCTTCGAGTCGCTCCTGACCCTCTCGGTCCGCGCCTACGCCCAGGCCGCCGAGGCGAGGGTGCGGCACCTCCGGACCCGGGGCGGCGAACACGAGGTGGACCTGATCGTGGAGCGAACCGACGGACGGATCGTGGCCATCGAGGTCAAGCTCTCGGCCACCGTGGGCGACGACGACGTCCGACACCTGCGGTGGTTGGCCACCACCATCGGCGACGACCTCCTCGACGCCATCGTGGTCACCACCGGCCGCGACGCCTACCGGCGCTCCGACGGGATCGGCGTCGTCCCCGCCGCCCTGCTCACCGCCTGAGACCCGACCGAGCGGCGCTCAGGGGTAGTCGACGGACCAGAAGGTGAGGCCGTGGGACGGGGCGGGTTCGCCGGCGGCATGGCGGTCCCGGGCGGCCAGCACGTCGGGCATCGACGAGGCCTCCATGCGACCCCGACCGACGGCGACCAGCGTGCCGACGATGGACCGCACCATCTGGTGGCAGAAGGCCGACGCCGACACCTCGAACTCCAGCAGCTCGACGCCTGACAGTCCGTCGGCGACACGCCGGAACGAGGCGCCGGTGACCCTCCGCACCAGGCTGGCCTCCGTCCCGTCAGGCCGGGGCAACGGCCGCCGACAGAACGACGAGAAGTCGTGCTGTCCGACCAGCAACGAGGCGGCGGCCTCCATGGCGGCCACGTCGAGGGCCTCGGGCACGTGCCAGGCTCGGGTGGCGGTGAACGGGTCGCCGTCGGGCCGGTCGAGGATCCGGTAGCGGTAGGTGCGGCCCGTGGCGCTGAAGCGGGCGTCGAACCCGTCGTCGACCACCGACAGGCCGGTCACGACCACCGACGGGCCGACCTGGCGGTTCACGGCGTGCCGGACCGACTCCAGGCCGCGGGAGAGGTCGACGTCGTCCGGCAGGTCGAAGCTGACCACCTGGCCGACGGCGTGCACGCCGCGGTCGGTCCGACCGGCACACGTGACGGCGACGTCGGACCGCAGGACGCGGGACAGCGCCCCGTTCAGCAGGCCGGCGACGGTGGGGACGCCTTCGTTGACGGCGAACCCGTGGAACGGGGCCCCGTCGTAGGCGACATCGCCCCGGACCCGCACGGGAGGGCCAGTCGACGCCGGGAGAGCCGGGTCAGACCAGCTCGATGCGCGCCATCGGGGCGTTGTCCCCGTGGCGGGGGCCGACCTTCAGGATCCGGGTGTAGCCACCCGGACGGTCGGCGTAGCGCGGCCCGATCTCGTCGAACAGCTTCGACGCCATCTCCCGGTCCCGGAGGAACGAGACCACCTGGCGGTGGTTGTGGACGCCGCCCTTGCGCGCCTTGGTGATCATCTTCTCGGCGATGGGCCGCATGGCCTTGGCCTTGGCCTCGGTGGTCGTGATGGCCTCGGCGGCGATCAGCGACGCGACCAGGTTGGCCATCATCGACTTCTGGTGGGCGGAGCTGCCGCCGAAGCGACGCCCCTTCCTCGGGGTGGCGGGCATGGTCTCAGCCCCTCACCTTGAGCGCCAGACCGCGCTCGTCGAGCTTCTCGATGACCTCGTCCAGCGACTTCTGGCCGAAGTTGGTGACGGCCAGCAGGTCGTCCTCCGTCTTGTCCAGCAGCTGGGCCACGGTGTCGACCTGGGCGCGCTTCAGGCAGTTGCGGGGACGCTCCGACAGGTCGAGGTCCTCGATGAGCAGGTCCATGTCCGGGGACCCGGTCCCCAACTCCTCCTGCTCGCCCAGCTCGAGGCCGCGGGCCTCGGTGCTCATGCCCTCCACCAGCTGGAACAGCGTGGTCAGCGTGGCGCCGGCCGAAGCCATGGCCGCCGCCGGGGTGATCGAACCGTCGGTGGTGACGTCCAGCACCAGGCGGTCCATGTCGCGGGCCTGGCCGATCGACACCGGGGACACCTCGAGGGAGACCCGGCGCACCGGCGAGAACAGGGCGTCGACCGGGATCACGCCGATCACCGCGTCGCCCGCGCTGCGGTCCGAACCGAGGTAGCCGCGGCCGACCTCGACGGTCAGCTCCAGGGCCAGACGGCCCTTGGCCTCCACCCAGGCCAGGTGCAGGCCCGGGTTCAGGACCTCGACCTGCTCGTTGGTCTCCAGGGCGGCGGCCGTCACCTCGGCCTCGCCGGTCACGTCGATGCGCAGGGTGACCGGCTCGTCGCTGTGGCAGCGCAGCTCCACGTCCTTGAGGGCCAGCACGATGTCGGTGACGTCCTCGCGGACGCCGTCGATGGTGCCGAACTCGTGCAGGGCGTCGTCGAACTTGACCTGCGTGATGGCCGCGCCCGGGATGGACGACAGCAGGGTGCGCCGCAGGGAGTTGCCCAGGGTGTGGCCGAAGCCGGGCTCCAGGGGCTCGATGGAGAACTGCTGCCGGTTGCCGTCGGCGTCGGCCACCGGGTTCACGGTCGGTCGCTGAATGACCAGCATGGGATGTCCTTCTCGCGTGTTCGGGGGGAGTACGGGGGTGGAGGCGGCGCCCGTGGCACCGCCCCGGGGTGGGGCTACTTGGAGTAGAGCTCGACGATCAGCTGCTCGCGGACCGGGACGTCGATCTGCTCGCGGATCGGGACCTCGCGCACAGTGGCCTCGTGGCCGCCGTCGGCGATGTCCATCCAGGCCGGGGCCTGGCGGTCCAGCACGTCGATGTTCCACTGGACGACGACCATCTTGCGGGCCTTGTCGCGCAGGGTGACCACATCGCCCTTGCGGCAGCGGTAGCTCGGGATGTCGACCCGGGAGCCGTTCACGTCCACGTGGCCGTGGTTGACCAGCTGGCGGGCCTGCGGCCGGGTGGCGGCCATGCCGGCCCGGTACACGACGTTGTCGAGGCGCAGCTCCAGGTACTGGAGCATGTTCTCGCCGGTCACGCCCTGGCGGCGGTTGGCCTCGTCGTAGATCCGACGGAACTGCTTCTCGGTCAGGCCGTACGACAGGCGGGCCTTCTGCTTCTCCTGGAGCTGCAGCAGGTACTCGGACGGGTTGCCCCGGCGCCGGGTCCGACCGTGCTCACCGGGCGGGTACGGGCGCTTGTCCAGCGCCACGATCTCGCCCTTGGTGCCGAAGATGTTGGTGCCCAGGCGCCGTGAGACGCGGGCCCGGGGGCCGGTGTAACGGGACATCTGTCAGACCCTCCGTCGCTTGGGCGGCCGGCAGCCGTTGTGGGGAATCGGGGTGACGTCCTTGATGCCCGTCACCTCGATGCCGGTGTTCTGGATGGTGCGGATGGCGGTCTCCCGGCCGGAGCCCGGACCGCGGACCACCACGTCGACCTTGCGCACGCCGTGCTCCATGGCCCGGCGGGCGCACTGCTCGGCGGCCATCTGGGCGGCAAACGGGGTGGACTTGCGGGAGCCCTTGAAGCCGACGTTGCCGGCCGAGGCCCACGCCAGGGTGTTCCCACCCTGGTCGGTGATGGTGATGATCGTGTTGTTGAACGAGCTCTTGATGTGCGCCACGCCGTGCGGGACGTTCTTGCGCTCCTTCTTGCGGGGGCGTCGACCCCCGGCTGCCGGCTTCGCCATTACTTCGTGACCTGCTTCTTGTTCGCGACCGTCTTGCGCGGGCCCTTGCGGGTGCGGGCGTTGGTGTGGGTGCGCTGGCCGCGGACCGGGAGGCCACGACGGTGGCGGAGGCCCTGGTAGCAGCCGATGTCCATCTTGCGCTTGATGTTCTGCGACACCTCGCGGCGGAGGTCGCCCTCCACCTTGAACTGCTGGTCGACGAAGGCACGGATGGCCGTGACCTCGTCGTCGGTGAGGTCGCGGACCCGGGCGGTCGGATCGACCCCGGTGGCCTCGCAGATGTGGAGGGCCGACGTGCGGCCGATGCCGTGGATGTACGTCAACGAGATCTGCACCCGCTTCTCGCGGGGGATGTCGACGCCGGAGATTCGTGCCATGGGTGTCTTCCTCTAGCCCTGACGCTGCTTGTGGCGGGGGTTGCTGCAGATGACCTGCACGCGTCCGTGGCGCCGGATGACCCGGCACTTCTCACAGATGCGCTTGACGCTCGCTCGGACCTTCATGTTCTTCTCTCGCTCGACCCGCTACTTGTAGCGGTAGGTGATCCGACCTCGTTGGAGGTCGTACGGGGTGAGCTCCACCTGGACCTTGTCGCCGGGGAGGATCCGGATGTAGTGCATCCGCATCTTCCCGGAGATGTGGGCCAGCACGTTATGGCCGTTCTCCAACTCGACGCGGAACATGGCGTTGGGCAACGGCTCGACCACCGTTCCCTCCATCACGATCGCGTCTTCCTTGGGCTTCGGCAGTGTGGTGCTCCTGGTCGAATGTCGGACTGGTTCGGTGGACGGGTGATCGGCTGGACCGGTCGGACGTCGCCACCTGGCCCGGATCCGGGGGCTGCTCCCAAGGGCGCACACCCGGCACAGGCCAGTAGACGAGGCTACCGGAGGCCCTCCGACGGGCCAACCCCCGCGGCGGGGGTGTGACGGACAGAACCGCAGGTCATGAGGCGTCTCCGACGCTCAGGCGACCGTCCACGGCATCGGTCAGGCGGGCGAACACCGACTCCTCGTCGCCCAGGCCGTCGACCACGTCGAGCAGGCCGCGGTCGTCGAACCAGGCCAGCAGCGGCGCGGTCTCCGACTCGTACAGGTCGAGGCGGCGGCGGATGCCCTCCTCGGTGTCATCGGCGCGACCCCGGGCCATCATGCGGGCCGTGACCTCGTCGACGGGCACGTCCAGGTTCAGGGCGCCGTCCAGCGGGGTGCCGGCCTCGGCGAGGAAGCCCTCCAGGGCGGCCGCCTGGTCGGGGGTCCGGGGGTAGCCGTCGAGCAGAAAGCCCCGCTCGACCACGTCGGCCTCGGCCAGGCGCTCGGCCACGATGCCGTTGACCACGTCGTCGCCCACCAGCTCGCCGGCGTCGACGAGGGCCCGGGCCTGGCGTCCCAGCTCGGTGCCGGCGGCCATGGCGGCCCGCAGCATGTCGCCGGTCGACACGTGCACCGGGCCATAGGCATCGACCAGGCGGGCGGCCTGGGTGCCCTTGCCGGAACCCTGCCGGCCGAGGATGACGAGACGGACGGCCACGACTACTTGAGGAAGCCCTCGTAGTTGCGCATGGTCAGCTGCGAGTCGACCTGCTTCATGGTCTCCAGCGACACGCCGGCGGCGATCAGGATCGAGATGCCGATGAAGCCGAAGCCGGCCGCACCGCCACCACCCACCCCGGCACTGGTGTCGAGGAAGATGTTGATGAGGATCGACGGGAGCAGGGCCACGGCGGCGATGAACAGCGCGCCGGGCAGGGTGATGCGGGACAGGATCCGGGCCAGGTAGCGCTCGGTCTGGTGGCCGGGCCGGATGCCGGGCACGAAGCCGCCCTGCTTGCGGATGGTGTCGGCCTGCTTCACCGGATCGAAGGTGATGGCCGTGTAGAAGTAGGCGAAGCCCACGATCAGCAGCCCGGTGATCACGAAGTAGAAGACGTTGTCGGGCTGGGCCAGGTTGTCGTCGATCCAGCCCCGCAGGCCGTCCCACGGCAGGGCGGCGGCGACCAGCACCGGCAGGTACAGGACCGACGAGGCGAAGATGATCGGGATCACGCCCGACTGGTTGACCTTCAGCGGGATGTAGGTGTTCTGGCCGCCGTACATGCGACGCCCCACCACCCGCTTGGCGAACTGGACCGGGATGCGCCGCTGGCCCTGCTCCACGAACACGATGGCCGCCACCATCAGCATCAGGACGGCCAGCACCACGACCGAGGCCACGGCGCCGTTCTCGGCGTGGATCAGCGACCCCTGGGCCGGGAAGCCGCTCACGATGGAGATCATGATGAGCAGCGACATGCCGTTGCCGATCCCCTTCTGGGTGATCAGCTCGCCCATCCACATGAGCAGCGCCGTGCCGGCGGTGAGGGTGAGCACCACCACGCTGACCGTGCCGATGTGGAAGTCGGGCAGCAGGTTGGCGCCCGTCGACCCGGAGATCGAGTTGCCCTGGTCGTTGAACAGGAAGGCGAAGCTCGTGGACTGGATGACGGCGATGCCCACCGTCAGGTAGCGGGTCCACTGGGTGATCTTGCGCTGGCCCACCGCGCCCTGCTGCTGCCACTGCTCGATGCGGGGCACCACCACGCCGAGCACCTGCATGATGATCGACGCCGTGATGTAGGGCATCACGCCGAGGGCGAACACGGCGAAGCTGGTCAGCGAGCCACCGGAGAACAGCTGCAGGAAGGCCAGCACGCCGCCCTGGTCGGCCCGGTCGCGCAGCAACTGGACCTGCTCCACGTCGATGCCCGGGGCGGGCATGAACGCGCCGACCCGGTACAGCAGGATCATGAGGAGGGTGAAGACGATCCGCTTGCGCAGATCGGCCACCCGGAACATGTTCAGCATGCTGGACAGCACGTGGACTCCTGTCGGCTCTCTGGTGGTTCGGAGGGTGTGTGGCGGGGTCGGAGACCGTCGCTCAGCGGTTCATCAGGGCGTTGCCGCTGGCCGGCGGACGCACGGCGAAGGGCAGCGGGAGCTTCTCGACGGAGCCACCGGCGGCGGTGATGGCCGCCTCGGCCGACGCCGAGAAGGCGTGGGCCTTCACGGTGACGGCCCGCGACAGCTCGCCGCGTCCCAGCACCTTGACCAGCGACTTCTTGCCGACCAGGCCCAGGCCGTGCAGGGCCTCGGGCGACACGTCGTCGAGGCCGCACTCCTGGAGGGTGTCCAGGTTCACGGCCTGGTACTCCACCCGGAACGGGTTCTTGAAGCCCTTGAGCTTCGGGATCCGCATGTGCAGCGGCATCTGGCCGCCCTCGAAGCCGACCCGGACCGTGTTGCGGGCCCGCTGGCCCTTGTGGCCGCGGCCGGCGGTCTTGCCGCCCTTGCCGCCGATGCCGCGGGCGACGCGCTTGCCGCGCTTGCGGGAGCCGGGAGCCGGCTGCAGATCATGGACCTTCATCTCAGGCCTCCCCGTTCTCGAGTTCCTCGACCCGGACCAGGTGCGGCACCCGGGCGATCATGCCCCGGATCTCGCTGCGGTCGGGCAGGGTGTTGCTGCGTCCGATGCGGCCCAGGCCGAGGGCACGCAGGGTGCCGCGCTGCTTGGGCTTGGCGCCGATGGCGCTCCGGACCTGGGTGACGACGAGCTGCGCCATCTCACTCACCGTCCCGCGAAGCGCCCACGCCCACACCGGCCTCGGTGCGGCGGTAGGCCTCGAGCAGGGCGCCCGGCACGAACTCCTCCGGGTCGAGGCCGCGCAGGCGGGCCACCTCGTCGGGCCGACGCAGGGCCTGCAGGCCGGCGATGGTCGCCCGGGCCACGTTGATGTGGTTCGGGGAACCCTGCGACTTGCACAGCACGTCGTGGATGCCAGCCTCCTCGAGGATGGCCCGGGCCGCACCGCCGGCGATCACGCCGGTACCGGGAGCGGCGGGCTGCAGCAGGACGCGGCCGGCGCCCATGATGCCCATCACCGGGTGGACGATCGTCGAACCGGCCAGCGGCACCTTGAACAGGTTGCGCTTGGCCTCCTCGGTCCCCTTCTGGATGGCCAGCGGGACCTCCTTGGCCTTGCCGTAGCCCAGGCCGACCCGGCCGGCGCCGTCGCCGATCACCACCAGGGCGGTGAACGAGAACCGGCGACCGCCCTTGACCACCTTGGCCACGCGGTTGATGTGGATGACGCGCGACTCCCGCAGCGACGCGTCGTCGCTCAGGCGGGGGTTGCTCTGCTGTCGATCGTGCTGTGCCACTAGAACTCCAGTCCGGCGTCGCGGGCGGCATCGGCCAGCGCCGCCACCCTGCCGTGGTACTTGTACCCACCCCGGTCGAAGACCACGGTGGCGATCCCTGCCTCGCGGGCACGCTCGGCGACCAGACGGCCGACCTCGGTGGCCGCAGCCACCCCGGTCACGCCGTCGGCGACGCCGGCCTGCTCGGTCGACGCGGCGGCCACGGTGCGGCCCGCCCCGTCGTCGATGACCTGGGCCGAGATGTGCTTCGCCGAGCGGAACACCGCCAGGCGGGGACGGGCCTCGGTGCCGACGACCGACTTGCGGACCCGGCGGTGCCGACGCTGACGCGCCTTGGAACGATCCGTGGTGCTCACTTCGCCGCCTTTCCGGCCTTGCGGGCCACGTGCTCGCCGAGGTAGCGCACGCCCTTGCCCTTGTAGGGCTCCGGCTTGCGGTACGAGCGGATGTCGGCGGCCACCTGGCCGACGACCTGCTTGTCGGTGCCCGAGACGATGATGCGGGTCGGCTCCGGCACGTCGAACGTGATGCCGGCGGGGGCCGTCACGTTCACCGGATGGCTGAAGCCGAGCTGCAGCTCGAGGCCGTCGGAGCCCTTCGCCGCGGCGCGGTAGCCGACGCCGACGATCTGGAGCTCCTTGGAGAAGCCCTCGGACACGCCGACCACCATGTTGTTGACCAGCGAGCGGGCCAGGCCGTGCAGGGCACGGTTCTGGCGCTCGTCGTCGGGGCGTTCGACGAGCAGCTCCCCACCGTCCTGACGGACGGTGATCTCGCCGGGGACCTCGAGGTCCAGCTCGCCCTTGGGGCCCTTCACGGCGACCCGGCGACCGTCGATGGTCACCTCGACGCCGGACGGCACGGGGATGGGGGCCTTCCCGATGCGGGACATGTCGTCGCCTCCCCTTACCAGACGTAGCAGAGGACCTCGCCGCCGATCTTCCGGCGGCGAGCCTCGCGGTCGCTCATCAGCCCGCGGCTGGTGGAGATCACGGCGACGCCGAGGCCTCCCAGCACGCGGGGGATCCTGTTGGAGGCGCTGTACACGCGCAGGCCGGGCTTGGACACCCGCTGCACGCCGCTGATGACGCGCTCCCGCTCCGGGGAGTACTTCATCTCGATGCTCAGCACCTTGCCGGGACCCGACGTGGATTCGGCCACGTCGTAGTCGCGGATGTACCCCTCGGCCTTCAGGACGTCGGCCAGGGCCACCTTCTGCTTCGACGAGGGCATCTTGACGCCGTCGTGCATCGCCTGGTTGGCGTTGCGGATGCGGGTCAGCATGTCGGCGACGGGATCGGTCATGGTCATGTCAGATCCTCCTCACCAGCTCGACTTCGTCAGCCCGGGAATCTCCCCGGCGTGTGCCATGTTGCGCAGGCAGACCCGACACAGGTTGAAGGCCCGGTACACCGAACGCGGCCGGCCGCAACGGCGACAGCGGGTGTAGGCCCGAACCTTGAACTTCGGGGTCTTCTGCTGCTTGTTGACCAGTGCTTTCTTGGCCACTACTGCCCTTCCTTCCGGAACGGGAAACCGAACGCGGCGAGCAGTGCCCGCCCACCGGCGTCGTCGGACGCGGACGTCACGATCGTGATGTCCATACCCCGGGTGCGATCGACCTTGTCGTAGTCGATCTCCGGGAAGATCAGCTGTTCGGTCACGCCGAACGTGTAGTTCCCGTTCCCGTCGAACGACCTGGGGCTGAGGCCCCGGAAGTCGCGGATGCGGGGGATCGCCAGGGTGACCAGGCGATCCAGGAACTCGTACATGCGGTCGCCGCGGAGGGTCACCTTGGCGCCGATGGCCTGGCCCTCGCGGAGCTTGAAGTTCGAGATCGACTTGCGGGCCCGGGTCACCAGCGGCTTCTGGCCGGTGATGGCGGTCAGGTCGGCCACCGCCCCGTCCAGGAGCTTGGCCTGCTGGGCGGCGTCGCCGACGCCCATGTTGACCACGATCTTGGTGAGCTTCGGAACCTGCATCACGTTGGCCAGGCCCAGCTCGTCCTTCAGGGCGTCGCGGATCTCGGCGTCGTAGCGCTCCCGCATGCGGATGGGCGCCTCCACCATGGTCTCGGCCATCAGAGGTCCACCCCCGTCCGCTTGCAGATCCGCACCTTCTCGCCGGCCTCGGTGAACCGGTAGCCGACGCGGGTGGGCTTGCCGTCCTTGGGGCTGACGACGGCCACGTTGGACGCGTCCAACGGCATGGCCTTGTCGATGATGCCGCCCTGCATGGTGGCGTTGGTCGGCTTCTGGTGGCGCTTGGCGATGTTGGCGCCGTCCACGATCACCTTGTTCTCGGCGGGCAGGGCCTTGAGGACCACGCCCACGTGGCCCCGGTCCTTGCCGGACAGGACCTGCACCTTGTCGTCCTTGCGGATCTTCATCAGAGCACCTCCGGAGCCAGCGAGACGATCCGCATGAACTTGCGGTCCCGCAGTTCGCGCCCGACGGGGCCGAAGATGCGGGTCCCCCGGGGCTGGTTCTGGTCGTTGATGAGCACGGCGGCGTTCTCGTCGAACCGGATGTAGCTCCCGTCCGGACGACGCCGCTCCTTCTTGGTCCGGACGACGACGCACTTGACGACCTCGCCCTTCTTCACCGCGGCACCCGGGTTGGCGTCCTTCACCGTGGCGGTGAAGACGTCGCCGATCGAGGCGTAGCGGCGCTTCGAGCCGCCCAGCACCTTGATGCAGAGCACCTCGCGGGCGCCCGAGTTGTCCGCGACCCGGAGTCGGGTCTCCTGCTGGATCATTACTTCGCCCTCTCGAGGATCTCGACCAGGCGCCAGCGCTTCAGCTTGGACAGCGGGCGGGTCTCCTGGACCCGGACCCGGTCGCCCACGTTCAGCTGGTTCTCCTCGTCGTGGACGTGGAGGCGCTTGGTGCGCTGGACGGTCTTGGCGTAGCGACGGTGCCGGACCCGGTCGACCGTCTCCACGATGGCCGTCTTGTCCTGCACGTCGGACACCACGAGGCCCTCACGCACCTTGCGGCGGTTGGGGCGGGGCGTGACTTCGGTCGTCTCGGCCATCAGTCGGCCACCTCCTCGCCGGCGGCAGCCGCCGCGGCCTCGATCTCGCGGGCCCGCAGCTCGGTCAGCATGCGGGCCACGTCCTTCTTGACCTGCCCGACCCGGGCATGGTTCTCGAGCTGGCCGGTGACCAACTGGAACCGGAGGTTGAACAGCTCCTCCTTGGCACCCGACAGGCGCTCCAGGAGGTCGGTGTCGCCGAGCTCGGTCAGGGACTGGTTCTTGGCCATGGCTAGAAGCCCTCCTCGCGCTCGACGAAGCGGGCCTTGATGGGCAGCTTCTGGATGGCGCGGTCCAGGGCGGCACGGGCCACCTCGGCGTCGTGGTACGACAACTCGAACAGCACCCGGCCCGGCTTGACGACGGCCACCCACTTCTCGGGGTTGCCCTTGCCCGAGCCCATCCGGGTCTCGGCCGGCTTCTCGGTGATGGGCTTGTCCGGGAAGACGTTGATCCACACCTTGCCGCCACGCTTGATGTGGCGGGTCATGGCGATACGGGCGGCCTCGATCTGGCGGGCGGTGATCCAACCCGGCTCGAGGGCCTGGATCCCGAACTCACCGAAGGTGACCTCGGTCTGGCCCTTGGAGGCGCCCTTCATCCGGCCACGATGGTGCTTGCGGTGGCGGACCTTCTTCGGCATCAACACGGCTCAGTCACCGTCCCCACCGCGGAAGTGCGGCGTCTCGTGGCTGTCCCGGGTGGTGGCCTCGATGGCCTCCTCCTCGGCGAGCAGCTTCTCGAACTCGGCGTCGCCCTCCTTGACCAGCGGCGCCGGCTCGGCCTCCGTGGACTCCGGGGCGGCCTCGGGGGTGGCCTCGGCCGTCTCGGCGGCCTCGGTGCGGCGGCGGGCCGCGGCCGACGACACGACGGTCCGCGGCTTGTTCTGCCCGGAGGTCTCACCGGCGGCCATGGCGGCCTCCTTGGTGATCTTGTCCTCGAGCACGCTCTTGTAGGGGAGGATGTCGCCCTTGTAGATCCACACCTTCACGCCGATGCGGCCGTACGTGGTGCGGGCCTCGCGGAAGCCGTAGTCGATGTCGGCCCGCAGCGTGTGCAGCGGGACCCGACCCTCGCGGTACCACTCGGTGCGGGACATCTCGGCGCCACCCAGGCGGCCCGAGCACTGGACCCGGATGCCCAGCGCGCCGGCCTTCTGGGCGTTCTGGACGGCCCGCTTCATGGCCCGACGGAAGGCCACCCGGCCGGCCAGCTGGTCGGCCACGCCCTGGGCGATCAGGGCGGCGTCCAGCTCCGGCTCCTTGATCTCCTGGATGTTCAGGGTGACCGTGTGGTTGCCGGTGATCCTGCCCAGGCCGGCCCGCAGGCGGTCGGCCTCGGAACCCTTGCGGCCGATGACGATGCCCGGACGGGCCGTGTGGACGTCGACCCGCAGCTTGTCGCCGGTGCGCTCCAGCTCGACCCGGCTGATCGCGGCGTGCGGCAGCTCGGTCATCAGGTAGTCGCGGACCTCCCAGTCCTCGACGAGGTTGTCGGCGTACTTCTGCCGGCTGGCGAACCACCGCGACTTCCAGTCGGTGGTGATCCCCAGGCGGAAGCCGTACGGATTGACCTTCTGGCCCATCAGTTGGCCTCTTCTTCCTGCTCGTCGGCGGCAGCCTCTTCGTCGGCGGAGGCTTCGTCGGCGACGGTCTCGTCGGTGGTCTCGGCGGGGGCCTCCTCTGCGGGGGCCTCCTCGGTCACGGCCTCGTCCTCCACCACGGCGTCCACGCCGGCCTCGGGTGCCTCGTGGTCGTGGTCGTGGTCGTGGTCGTGGTCATGGTCGTGGTCGTGCGCCTCGGCCTCGGCCTCGGCGGCGGCACGGCTGCGCTCCACGCGCTGGCGGCGGGCCTCGGCGGCCTGGGCGCTGGACGAGGCCCGGCCCTTGGCCAGCTCGCGCTCGCGCATGGCCTCCATCTCGTCGTCGCCGTAGCGGCCCACGATGATGGTGATGTGGCTGGTCCGCTTGTTGATGCGCGTCGCCCGGCCCCGGGCGCGGGGGCGCCAGCGCTTCAGCGTCGGGCCCTCGTCGGCGTAGCAGGCCGACACGTAGAGCTCCTCGGCGGGGATGCCGTCGTTGTTCTCGGCGTTGGCAACGGCCGAGTCGAGGCACTTGGCGATCACGTCGGACACGGCCCGCTCGGAGAAGGCCAGGATCTCGGCGGCCCGGCCGTACGACTCGTTGCGGATCAGGTCCAGGACGGCCCGGGCCTTGGACGGCGACACCCGCACGTGGCGGGCGACGGCACGCGTCCCGGGACGCTCGTTGGTCTTCACGCCCGGCATCAGCGACGCCCGCCCTTCTCCTGGCCGGCGTGGTGCCGGAAGGTCCGGGTGGGGGCGAACTCGCCCAGCTTGTGGCCGACCATCGACTCGGTGACGTACACCGGGACGTGCTTGCGGCCGTCGTGCACGCCGATCGTGTGGCCGACCATGTCGGGCACGATCGTGGACCGACGGGACCACGTCCGGATGACCTTCTTCTCGCCGGACTCGTTCAGCACGTCCACCTTCTTGAGCAGGTGGTCGTCCACGAACGGACCCTTCTTGAGACTCCTCGGCATCGCCGATTACCTCCGCGACCCGCGCCGACGACGGCGACGCACGATCAACTTGTCGGACTGCTTGTTGCGCTGGCGGGTCCGCCCCTCGGGCTTGCCCCACGGCGACACCGGGTGGCGACCACCCGACGACTTGCCCTCGCCACCACCCAGCGGATGGTCGACCGGGTTCATGGCCACGCCGCGGGTCTGCGGGCGGACGCCCTTCCAGCGGTTGCGACCGGCCTTGCCGATCTTGGTGAGCTCGTGCTCCTGGTTGCCGACCTCGCCGACGGTGGCCCGGCAGTCGATGCGCACCCGGCGCATCTCGGTGCTGGGCAGGCGCAGGGTGGCGAAGTCGCCCTCCTTGGCCACCAGCTGCACGCTGGAGCCGGCGCTGCGAGCCATCTTGCCGCCGCCGCCCGGCTGCAGCTCGACGTTGTGGATGGTCGTACCGACCGGGATGTAGCGCAGCGGCAGGGCGTTGCCGGCCTTGATCTCGCTGCCCTGGCCGGACTGCAGCGTCTCGCCGACCTCGACGCCCTTCGGCGCCAGGATGTAGCGCTTCTCGCCGTCGTGGTAGTGGAGCAGCAGGATCCGGCAGCTGCGGTTCGGGTCGTACTCGACGGCGGCGACCTTGGCCGGCACGCCGTCCTTGTTCCGACGGAAGTCGATGACCCGGTACTGGCGCTTGTGGCCGCCACCACGGTGGCGGGCCGTCTTGCGGCCGTAGTTGTTGCGGCCACCGGTGCTCGACTTGGCCTCGGTCAGCGACCGCTCGGGGACGGTCTTGGTGATGTCCGAGAAGTCGGCGACGGTCTGGAACCGGCGGCCGGGACTGGTCGGCTTGCGCTTGCGCTGCGGCATGTTCCTAGACCTCGAACAACTCGATCGAGTCACCCTCGACGAGGGTGACGTAGGCCCGCTTGACGTCCGGGCGCTTGCCGTAGGTCGGCAGGCGCCGGTTGCGCTTGCGCTTGCCGTCGCGGTTCAGGGTGTTCACCTTGAGCACGGTCACGTCGAAGATCGACTCGACCGCGTCGCGGATCTCGTGCTTGGAGGCCGCCTTGGCGACCTCGAAGGTGTAGACGTTCTCCTCGAGCAGGGCGTAGGACTTCTCCGACACGACCGGCTTCACGATGACGTCGCGCAGGTCCTTCACTCTTCTTCTCCCGCTTCGTCGTCGGCGACCACCGGGGCGGGCGCCGGAGCGGCGGCCGCCTTCGGGGCCGGGGCGGTGGGCAGGGTGGCCGTGGTGAAGACCACCCAGTCGGCCACCAGCACGTCGTAGGCGTTCAGCTCGCCGGGCGACAGCACGTGGACCTGGGACAGGTTGGCGAAGCTCTTCCAGGTGTTCACGTCGTCCCGCTCGGCGACGACCACGGCCCGCCCGTCCACGCCGAGGGCGCCCAGGGCGGCCACGGCGTCCTTCGTGCGGGGCGCCTCGAACGACCAGTCGTCAACCACGACGACCTTCCCCTCGGCGGCCCGGTCGCTCAGCGCGGAGCGCAGGGCGAGGCTGACCATCTTCTTGGGGGTCTTCTGGGCGTAGCTGCGGGGCTTCGGGCCGAGGGCCACGCCGCCGCCACGCCACTGCGGCGAGCGGATGGATCCCTGGCGGGCCCGGCCGGTGCCCTTCTGGCGCCACGGCTTGGCACCGCCACCCCGGACCTCGGCCCGGGTCAGCGTGCTCTGGGTGCCGGCACGACGGGCGGCCAGCTGGGCGGTCACGACCTGGTGCATCACCGCGGTGTTCGGCTCGATGCCGAACGTGGCCTCGTCGAGGTCGACGGACCCGGCGGCGGCGCCGGTCCGGCTGCGGACGTCGATCTTCGGCATCGTCAGCCTCCCTTCACGGCGTCGCGGATGAGGACGGTGGCGCCACGGGGGCCGGGGACCGAGCCCCGGACGAGCAGCAGCTCGCGCTCGGCGTCGGCCTGCACGACCTCGAGGTTCAGCATCGTGGTCCTGCGGTTGCCCATGCGGCCCGGCAGGCGCTTGCCCTTGAAGACGCGGGACGGGGTGGCGCACTGGCCGACGGCGCCCGGCTTGCGGTGCACCTTGTGGGCGCCGTGCGAGGCCCGCTGGCCGGAGAATCCGTGGCGCTTCATGGCGCCGGCGAAGCCCTTGCCCTTGCTGACCGAGGTGACGTCGACCCGGGCCTGCTCGGCGAGGGACTCGACGGTGATCTCCTGGCCGACCTCGTAGCCGTCCACGTCGTCGAGGCGGAGCTCGACGAGGCGCTCGCCGGCCTCGACGCCGCCGGCGGCGAAGTGGCCGGCCTCGGGGCGGGTGAGCTTGTCGGCGTCCTTGCGGCCGACGGTGACCTGGAGGGCGGAGTACCCGTCCCGCTCCGTGGTCTTGACCTGGACGACGCGGTTCGGTCGGATGCGCAACACGGTGACGGGGAGGACGCGGTTGTCCTCGTCCCACACCTGTGTCATGCCGACCTTCTCGCCGACGATTGCCTTGTTGGCCATGATGGCTCCTGCGACTGGCGCCGGTGACTGCCGGCGGGCGGCCCCTGGTGGGCCCTTCACGCGAACGCTCCGCACGGGCAGGGCCCGGCGGAGCAGTGATTCGGTTGTGCCGTGCGGTTCACCCGGCCCACGGGGCCCGGCGCCTTCACGGACGTCAGTTCGCGAAGCGGGCCGACCAGCGGGGGTCTGCCCGAATCGCAGGGGACAACGATACGGCGGCCCGTCGGCGGCCACAACCGGCGCCGTTCCGGCCATCCGTGTGGCGCGCGCCACCCGCCAAAGGCCACCTGCCGGAGGCCACCTTCCGGAGGCAGGCCGCCGGACCGATGGGCCACGGCGGGCCGCCCGGGCATCCCCGGGCGACGGGGAAACGAACACTAGCGTCGCACCGAGGGCCGAGATCCCCGTCATTCCAACGATCTCGGCGCCACCGACACCTCCGGAGCAACCCAGGAACCGTGACCGAACCGGCCACCACGAGCGCCGTCGACCGGCACCTCCCACCGTGGGCCCGCCGGGCCATCCTCGCCCTGCTGGGCGGCCTGGCCGCCATGTACTACCTGCGGGGCGTGCTGGAGTCGCTGCGCCCGCTCCTGATGGTCCTCCTGGTGTCGTTCTTCCTGTCGTTCGCCCTCGAGCCGGCCGTCAACCGCCTCGAACGCCTGGGCGTCCGCCGGGGGCTGGGCACCGCGCTGGTCATGGTCGGCCTCGTCAGCGCCCTCGGGGGCTTCGGCGTCCAGGTGGGCAGCCTGCTGGCCGACCAGGTGACCGAGTTCAGCGAGAACGTGCCCGCCTACCTGTCCGACGTGGACGAGTGGCTGGAGGACGCCTTCGGCATCGAGAACGCGACCGCCGACCTCCGGGCCGACTACGACACGGGGGCACTGGCCGGTTGGCTGGGCGACGTGGCCGACGACCTGGCCCGGTTCGGGACCACGGTCGTCAACGTGCTCTTCCAGCTGTTCACCGTGGGGCTGTTCACCTTCTACCTGGTGGCCGAGGGCCCCAAGCTGCGTCGCCTGGTCTGCTCGTTCGTGGCCGAGAAGCACCAGCGCCACGTGTTGGAGGTCTGGGACCTGGCCATCGAGAAGACCGGCGGCTACATCCTGTCGAGGAGCGTCCTGGCCCTCGTCTCGTCGCTGCTGCACTGGGGGGCCTTCGAGGTGATCGGCCTCCCGTCGGCGCTCGCCCTGGCCCTGTGGGTCGGGATCATGTCCCAGTTCGTGCCCGTCGTCGGCACCTTCATCGCCGGCGCCCTGCCGCTCGTCATCGCCCTGCTCGGCGAACCGGCCGACGGCCTGTGGGTGGTCGTGGTCATCGCCGTGTACCAGCAGGTCGAGAACTACCTGTTCGCCCCCCGGGTCACCGCCCACACCATGCAGCTCCACGTGGCCGTGGCCTTCGGGGCGGTCATCGCCGGATCGGCCGTCCTCGGCGTGGTCGGCGCCCTGCTGGCCCTGCCCGCCGCGGCCACCATCCAGGCGGTCATCGCCGCGGAGGCCGAGCGGCACGAGGTGGCCGAGCACCTCCAGGAGGCCTCCAGCCTCCGCCGCGGCCACGGCGACCGAGCCCCGGCAGCGACCCCCAAGGACGACCCCGCCGGCGACCCGGCCTGAAAACGGCGGAAGCGCCCCTCGAGGGGCGCTTCCGCACTCGTTCGTCCGGACCCGAGGCCCGGGAGGCCTCAGACCTGCTGGATCTTGATCTCGATGTCGACGCCGGCCGGAAGGTCCAGGCGCTGCAGCGAGTCGACCGTCTTGGGCGAGGGATCCAGGATGTCGAGCAGGCGCTTGTGGATGCGCATCTCGAAGTGCTCCCGGGAGTCCTTGTCCTTGAACGGACCGCGGATGACCGTGTAGCGGTGCTTCTCGGTCGGCAGCGGCACGGGACCCCGCAGGTCCGCCTGGGTCCGTCGAGCCGTCTCGACGATCTTCTTCGTCGACTGGTCGATGACCTCGTGGTCGTAGGCCTTGAGGCGGATGCGGATCTTCTGCCCAGCAGGCATCGGTGACGTCCTGCCTACTTGAGGATCTTGGTGACGGCGCCGGCACCCACGGTGCGGCCACCCTCACGGATGGCGAACCGCAGGCCCTCGTCCATGGCGATCGGAGCGATGAGCTCGACGGTCATGGTCGTGTTGTCGCCGGGCATGCACATCTCGGTGCCCTCGGGCAACTCGATCATGCCGGTCACGTCGGTGGTCCGGAAGTAGAACTGCGGCCGGTAGTTCGAGAAGAACGGCTTGTGACGGCCACCCTCCTCCTTGGTCAGCACGTAGACCTCGGCCTCGAAGTTGGTGTGCGGCGTGATCGAGCCCGGCTTGGCCAGGACCTGGCCACGCTGGACCTCCTCCTTGTCGATGCCGCGCAGCAGGGCGCCGATGTTGTCGCCGGCCTCGCCCTGGTCGAGCAGCTTGCGGAACATCTCCACGCCGGTGCAGGTCGTGGTCTGGGTGTCCTTGATACCGATGATCTCGATGCTGTCGCCGGTGTTGACGACGCCCTGCTCGACACGACCGGTCACCACGGTGCCGCGTCCGGTGATCGAGAACACGTCCTCGATCGGCATCAGGAAGGGCTTGTCGACGTCGCGCTCGGGCTGCGGGATGTACTCGTCGACCTGGCTCATCAGGTCGACGATCTGGTCGCCGGCCGACTCGTCGCCCTCGAGGGCCTGGAGCGCCGAGACCCGCACGACCGGGGTGTCGTCACCGGGGAAGTCGTACTCGTCGAGGAGCTCGCGCACCTCCATCTCGACCAGCTCGAGCAACTCCTCGTCGTCGACCATGTCGCACTTGTTCAGCGCCACGATGATCTTCGGCACGCCGACCTGGCGGGCCAGGAGCACGTGCTCACGGGTCTGGGGCATCGGGCCGTCGGCGGCCGACACGACCAGGATGGCGCCGTCCACCTGGGCGGCACCGGTGATCATGTTCTTGATGTAGTCGGCGTGGCCCGGCATGTCGACGTGGGCGTAGTGCCGGTTGGGGGTCTCGTACTCGACGTGGCTCACGTTGATCGTGATGCCGCGCTCCCGCTCCTCGGGAGCCTTGTCGATGTTCTCGAACTCCGTGAAGGAGGTGGAGTTCGGGTCACGGTCCGACAGGACCTTGGTGATCGCCGCGGTGAGGGTCGTCTTCCCGTGGTCGATGTGACCCATGGTCCCCACGTTCACGTGGGGCTTGGTGCGCTCGAACTGGGCCTTGGCCATGTCGCTTCTTCTTCCTCGGTTTCTCTCTGTACTGGAGACTTGTTTTCTGAGACTTGCTCTGGGACTCGTCGTTCGGGGGCCCGGGACCGGGTCCCCGCCGGTCACTCGCCGTGGATCCGGCGGGTGATCTCCTCCTGCACCGACGCGGGCGTCTGCTGGTACGAGTCGAACTGCATGGTGTAGGTCGCGCGTCCCTGGGTGCGCGAACGCAGGTCGGTAGCGTAACCGAACATCTCCGACAGCGGCACCTGAGCGCTGACCACCTGGTTGGCCCCACGGGCCTCCATCTGGCCCACGCGGCCGCGTCGGGAGTTCAGGTCGCCCACCACGTCGCCCATGTACTCCTCGGGCGTGACGACCTCGACGGACATCACGGGCTCGAGCAGGACCGGCTTGGCCATCCGCATGGCCTCCCGGAACCACGCCTGGGCGGCGATCTTGAAGGCCATCTCCGACGAGTCCACGTCGTGGGACTTGCCGTCGTTCAGGGCCACCTTGATCCCGAGGACCTGGTAGCCGGCCAGCGGGCCGTTGGTGGTGGCCAGCTGCACGCCGGCGTCCACCGACGGGATGTACTCCTTGGGGATGCGGCCACCGGTGACGTTGTCCTCGAAGAGGTAGGTGTCCTCCTCGTCGGTGAACGGCTCCAGGCTGGCCACGATCTCGGCGAACTGGCCCGAACCACCGGTCTGCTTCTTGTGGGTGTACCGGTGGTCGGTGACCGCCTTGGTGATGGTCTCGCGGTAGGCCACCTGCGGCTTGCCGACGTTGGCGTCGACGCGGAACTCGCGGAGCATGCGGTCGACCAGCACCTCGAGGTGCAACTCGCCCATGCCGCCGATGATGGTCTGCCCGGTCTCCTCGTCGCTGCGGACGGTGAAGGTCGGGTCCTCCTCGGCCAGCGCGCCCAGCGCCTTGCCCATCTTGTCCTGGTCGGCCTTGGAGCGGGGCTCCACGGCCACGTGGATCACCGGCTCCGGGAACTCGAGCTGCTCGAGCACGATCGGATGGTCCGGGTCGCACAGGGTGTCGCCGGTCCGGGTGTTCTTGAGGCCGATGCCGGCCACGATGTCGCCGGTGCGGACGTCGTCGCGGTCCTCGCGGTCGTTGGCGTGCATCTCCAGGATGCGCCCGATCCGCTCCTTGTTCTCGGTGCGGCTGTTGAGCACCGCCGAGCCCTTGTCCAGCACGCCGCTGTAAGCCCGGAAGTAGGTGAGCTTGCCGACGTGGGGGTCGGTCATGATCTTGAAGGCCAGGGCGGCGAACGGCGCCGAGTCCTCGGCGTCGCGCTCCAGGGCGTCGCCCGAACGGGGGTGCACGCCCTCCACCGGAGGGAGGTCGATGGGCGAGGGCAGGTACTCGACCACGGCGTCCAGCAGCGGCTGCACGCCCTTGTTCTTGAAGGCGGTGCCGGTGAGGATCGGCACGCAGTCGCCGGCCAGGGTCCCGGTCCGCACGGCGTTCCGGACGTCCTCGGCGGTGATCTCCTCCTCGCCGACGAACTTCTCGAGGATGTTCTCGTCGAACTCGGACAGCACGTCGATCAGCTCGGCCCGGTACTCCTCGGCGGTGTCCACCAGGTCCTCGGGGATGTCCACGACGTCCCACGAGGCGCCCAGGTCCTCGCCCTGCCAGATGAGGGCGTTCATCTCGACCAGGTCGATGATGCCGGCGAAGTCGGACTCGGCGCCCACGGGCAGCTGCAGGACCGCCGCCTTGCAGCCGAGGCGCTCGCGGATGGTGCCCAGCACGTAGTAGAAGTCGGCGCCCGTGCGGTCCATCTTGTTGATGAAGCACATGCGGGGCACGTTGTACTTGTCGGCCTGGCGCCACACCGTCTCGGTCTGGGGCTCCACGCCGGCCACGCCGTCGAACACGGCGACCGCACCGTCGAGCACGCGCAGCGAACGCTCCACCTCGACGGTGAAGTCGACGTGGCCCGGGGTGTCGATGATGTTGATCCGGTGGTCGTTCCAGAAGCAGCTGGTGGCCGCCGAGGTGATGGTGATCCCCCGCTCCTGCTCCTGCTCCATCCAGTCCATGGTGGCGGCGCCGTCGTGGACCTCGCCGATCTTGTAGTTGACGCCGGTGTAGTAGAGGATCCGCTCCGTCGTCGTGGTCTTGCCCGCGTCGATGTGGGCCATGATCCCGATGTTGCGGGTCTTCTCGAGGGGGTGTCGCTTCGCCATCTCAGTGCTCGTGGGGGTTCGTCGTGGTTTCGGATCGTTGTCGGTTCTGCGTCCCGGGCCACTGGGGTGGGACGGCTCGCCGCGTCGGCCGGAGCGTCACGGCGACGGCCTGACGGATCGCCGTTGCGGCGCGCCGGGGCCGGTCTCGATGGAAGGGTCGGTGCGGGGACCGCCTACCAGCGGTAGTGGGCGAACGCCTTGTTCGACTCGGCCATCTTGTGCAGGTCCTCCCGGCGCTTCACCGAGGAACCCAGGCCGTTCGCGGCATCCATGATCTCGTTGGCCAGACGCTCGGCCATGGTCCGCTCGCGGCGGTCCCGCGAGTAGTTGACCAGCCAGCGGACGGCGAGCGTGTTGGCCCGGCGGGGACGCACCTCGACCGGGACCTGGTAGGTCGCACCACCGACGCGGCGGCTGCGCACCTCGAGCTGCGGGCGGACGTTGTCGATGGCCCGCTTCAGCGTGGTGACCGGCTCGGAGCCGGTCTTGGACTCCACGGTGGAGAGCGCCGAGTAGACGATGCGCTCGGCCGTCGAGCGCTTGCCGCGCTGGAGGACCTTGTTGACGAGCTGGGTGACCGCGGTGGACCGGTAGACGGGGTCCGGGGTCAGTTCCCGACGATCGGCGGGGCCCTTGCGTGGCATGGTCAGCCTTCCTTCTTGGCGCCGTAGCGGCTCCGGGCCTGGCGACGCTGGCCGACGCTGGAGGTGTCGAGCGTGCCACGGATGACCTTGTAGCGGACGCCCGGCAGGTCCTTCACACGACCGCCGCGCACCAGCACGATGGAGTGCTCCTGCAGGTTGTGGCCCTCGCCGGGGATGTAGGCGGTGACCTCGATGCCGCTGGTGAGCCGGACACGGGCCACCTTGCGCAGGGCGGAGTTCGGCTTCTTCGGCGTGGTGGTGTACACGCGGGTGCAGACGCCACGACGCTGGGGCGCGCCCTTCAGCGCCGGGGTGGCTTCCTTGCGGCGCTTGCTCTGGCGGCCCTTGCGGACCAGCTGCTGGATGGTGGGCACTACGTCACCTCGTGGTGGGCCCCGTCGGGACCCGTCGATTGGAACTCTGCGTTTGGAAACCTGGTCGGGCCGGTCCACCCTCGGCGGGCCCGGTCCGGGGTCGGTCCCGGACGCGGAACCGAACAGCGGACGAGTCTACGGGTGGCTCCGATCCGGTCAAACGTCCGCGCCCGACCGGACCGACGTCACAGGTCGGTCCGGCGGGCCGGGTCATCGTCTCAGTCGGCCTCCGGGGCGGCGTCACCGCCGTCGGAGGGCACCTCGGCATCGCCGGTGGGCAGGTCCAGGGAACCGGCCAGGTCGATGACCTCGGCCTCGTAGGCGCCGGCGAACACGTCGTCGTCGGGCCCCGACTGGCTGGCCAGCCACTCGGCCAGGTCCTGCTCCTCGTCGGCCGACGAGTAGAAGTCCATCGGCTTGTAGTCCGGAGCGTGGGTGGCCACCCGCCGGTACTCCTCCATGCCGGTCCCGGCCGGGACCAGCTTGCCGATGATGATGTTCTCCTTGAGGCCGATGAGCTTGTCGCTGCGGCACTCGATGGCCGCCTCGGTCAGCACCCGGGTGGTCTCCTGGAAGGAGGCCGCCGAGAGCCACGAGTCGGTGGCCAGCGAGGCCTTGGTGATGCCCATCAGCTCCGGCCGGCCCTCGGCCGGGCGGCGACCCTCGGCCACCAGCAGGCGGTTCGTCTCGGCGAACAGCCGCTGGTCGACCTGCTCGCCGGGCAGGAAGTCCGACTCGCCGGGGTCGTTGATCTTCACCCGGCGGGTCATCTGCCTGACGATCAGCTCGATGTGCTTGTCGTGGATCGACACGCCCTGGTCGCGGTAGACCCGCTGCACCTCTTCCACGAGGTACTGCTGGGTCTCCCGGACGCCCTTGATCTCGAGCAGCTCCTTGGGGTCGCGCGGGCCCTCGACGATGGCGTCGCCGGCCCGGACCTCCTGGCCGTCCACCACCTCGAGCCGGGCCGAACCGGGCACGAAGTAGACCTCCTCGGTGCCGTCGTCGGCCACCACGGTGACCTCGCGGCCACGGCCCTCGTCGTCACCCAGGCGAACCACGCCGGAGATGCGGGCCAGGGTGGCCTTGCCCTTCGGCTCGCGGGCCTCGAACAGCTCCACGACGCGGGGCAGACCGCCGGCCAGGTCCTTGCCGGCCACGCCACCGGTGTGGAACGTCCGCATGGTGAGCTGGGTGCCCGGCTCGCCGATCGACTGGGCGGCGATCACGCCGACCGCCTCGCCCAGCTCGATGCCCTTGCCGGTGGCCAGCGACATGCCGTAGCTGGCCGCCGAGACGCCGGTGGCCGAGCCGTCGGTCAACGGGGAGAGCACCCGCACCCGCTCCACGCCCTCGTCGTCGCGCAACGTCAGCATCTCGGGCTCGCCCACGATGGTGCCGGCCGGCATCACGGTGCCGTCCGACAGGGTCACGTCGTCGGCCAGGGTCCGGCTGAACAGGCGGGTCTCCAGGTGGCTCCGACGGTTCGGGTCGTCCGGGCGGACGTCGTCGATCCAGATGCCGTGCACCGGACCGTCGCCCTCGAACGGATCGACGTCGTTGATGATCAGCTCCTGGGACACGTCGACCAGGCGACGGGTCAGGTAGCCCGAGTCGGCGGTCCGCAGGGCGGTGTCGACGAGGCCCTTGCGGGCGCCCGGCGTGGCGATGAAGTACTCCAGCATCGCCAGGCCCTCGCGGAAGTTCGACTTGATGGGCCGGGGGATCATGTCGCCACGGGGGTTGGCCACCAGGCCACGCATGCCGGCGATCTGGCGCACCTGCATCATGTTCCCTCGGGCACCCGACTTGACCATCATGTCGATCGGGTTGAAGTGGTCGGCCTCGAGCGACTCGACCATGCGGTCGGTGACCTCGGCGGTAGCCGAGTTCCAGATCTCGACCTCCATCTGCCGACGCTCGCCGTCGGTGATGATGCCCTTCCGGAACTGGGCCTCGACCTTCTCGGCCCGCTTCTCGTGCTCGTCGAGGATGCCGGCCTTGGCGTCCGGGGTCTTCACGTCGTCGATCGACACGGTCAGGCCCGAACGGCTGGCGTACTCGAAGCAGGCGTCCTTGAGGGCGTCCAGCGACTCGGCGACCACCTTCTTCGGGTAGCCGCGTGCCAGGTCGTCCACGATGGAGCCGAGCTGGCCCTTGCCGACCTGCTCGTTCACGTAGGTGATCTGCTGGGCACGGTGGCCGCCGACCTCCATCGGCTCCACCTCGTTGCCGGGCAGGGCCTCGTTGAAGAACACCCGGCCGGGGGTGGTGGTGTGCCAGGTGGCGGCCACGCCGTTGGCCGGGGTGTCGACCAGCTCCGGGTACTCCGGCGAGCGGTACTGGATGCGGGCGTGGAGGTGCACGTCACCGGACTCGACGGCCCACATCAGGTCGTCGACGTTCCGGAAGACCTTGCCCTCGCCGGGCATGCCCTCCTGCTCGGCGGTCAGGTAGAAGGCGCCGATCACCATGTCCTGGGTCGGCGTGACCAGCGGGCGGCCGTGGGCCGGGCTGAGCACGTTGTTGGCCGACAGCATCAGGACCCGGGCCTCGGCCTGGGCCTCCGACGAGAGCGGCAGGTGGACGGCCATCTGGTCGCCGTCGAAGTCGGCGTTGAAGGCCGCGCAGACCAGCGGGTGGATGCGGATGGCCTTGCCCTCGACCAGCACCGGCTCGAAGGCCTGGATGCCCAGGCGGTGCAGGGTGGGGGCACGGTTCAGCAGCACCGGGTGCTCGCGGATGACGTCCTCGAGGACCGTCCACACCTGCGGCTTGCGCCGCTCGACCATGCGCTTGGCCGACTTGATGTTCTGGGCGATCTCCTCGTCGACCAGCCGCTTCATGACGAACGGCTTGAACAGCTCGAGCGCCATGACCTTGGGCAGGCCGCACTGGTGGAACTTGAGCGTCGGGCCGGCCACGATGACCGAACGGCCCGAGTAGTCGACGCGCTTGCCGAGCAGGTTCTGGCGGAACCGGCCCTGCTTGCCCTTGAGCATGTCGGACAGCGACTTGAGCGGCCGGTTGCCCGGACCGGTCACCGGACGACCGCGGCGGCCGTTGTCGAACAGCGCGTCGACGGCCTCCTGGAGCATCCGCTTCTCGTTGTTGACGATGATGGCCGGGGCGCCCAGGTCGAGCAGCCGCTTGAGGCGGTTGTTCCGGTTGATGACCCGCCGGTACAGGTCGTTCAGGTCGGAGGTGGCGAAGCGGCCACCGTCCAGCTGGACCATGGGACGCAGCTCCGGCGGGATGACCGGCACGGCGTCGAGGATCATGGCCCGGGGCTCGTTGACCCGACGACCGTGCTCGTCGCGACGGTTGAAGGCGGCCACGATCTTGAGGCGCTTGATGGCCTTCTGCTTGCGCTGGGCCGACAGGGGCCGCTGGCCCTCCTGCGGGTCGATCTGCGCCCGCAGCTTGACCTCCTCCTCGTCGAAGTCGATCAACTCGATGAGGCGGGCCAGGGCCTCGGCGCCCATGCCGCCCTCGAAGTACTCGCCCCAGCGGTCCTCGAGCTCGCGCCAGAGCATGTCCTCCTCGATGATCTGGCGGGCGAACAGGCCGGTGAACTCGTCCCAGGCGCGGTTCAGGACGTCGAGCTCCTGCTCGTACTGGTCCCGGATGAACTGCAGGTCCTTGTCGGCGGCGCGGGCCCGGGCCTTGAGGTCGGACTCCTTGGCGCCCTCGGCCTCCATCTCGGCCAGCTCGGACTCGAGGTCCTCCTGGCGGCGGTTCAACTCGCGGTCGCGCTCCTCCTCGATGGCGAGGCGCTCCTCGACCAGCTCGGCCTCCAGCTCGGGGAGGTCCTCGTGGCGCTTGTCCTCGTCGACGGAGACGACGAGGTTGGCGGCGAAGTAGATGACCTTCTCCAGCTGCTTGGCCTTGAGCTCCTCACGGGGCTCGGTGCCCATGAGCAGGTAGGCCAGCCAGGAGCGGGTGCCCCGCAGGTACCAGATGTGCACGGCGGGGGCGGCCAGCTCGATGTGGCCCATGCGGTCGCGGCGGACCTTGGACCGGGTCACCTCGACGCCACAGCGCTCGCAGATGATGCCCTTGAAGCGGACGCGCTTGTACTTCCCGCAGTAGCACTCCCAGTCCTTCGTCGGACCGAAGATCTTCTCGCAGAAGAGCCCGTCCTTCTCCGGCTTCAGGGTGCGGTAGTTGATGGTCTCCGGCTTCTTGACCTCGCCGTTGGACCACATGCGGATGCCGTCCGCGGTGGCCAGGCCGATCCGGAGCTGGTCGAATTCGTTGACGTCGAGCACTGTGTCTTCCTGCGTCTCGTTCTGGTGCGTGCGGGGCGGGTCAGCGGGCGAGCAGGCCGGCGGCGCGGCGCTCGTCCTCTTCGTCGGATCCCCGCTCGGGGCGGGTCAGGTCGATGCCCAGGGACTCGGTGGCCTGGTACAGGTCGTCGTCGAAGTCCCGCATCTCGATCTCGTGGCCGTCCTCGGCCAGGACCTCGACGTCGAGGCACAACGACTGCATCTCCTTGATGAGCACCTTGAAGCTCTCGGGGATGCCCGGCTCCGGGATGTTGTCGCCCTTGACGATGGCCTCGTACACCTTGACCCGGCCGAGGGTGTCGTCGGACTTGATGGTCAGGAGTTCCTGCAGGCAGTAGGCGGCCCCGTAGGCCTCCAGCGCCCAGACCTCCATCTCGCCGAACCGCTGTCCGCCGAACTGGGCCTTGCCGCCCAGGGGCTGCTGCGTGATCATCGAGTACGGGCCGGTCGACCGGGCGTGGATCTTGTCGTCCACGAGGTGGGCCAGCTTCAGGATGTAGACGAACCCGACCATGATCGGGCTGTCGTAGGCCTCGCCGGTCCGACCGTTGTAGAGGGTGGTCTTGCCGTCGAGCTGGACCAGGCGGTCGCCGTCGACCGACTCGGGCCGCAGGTTGCCCAGGATCTTCTGGATCGTGGGGTGGCGGCCGGAGCGGTCCTCCTCGTCCCAGTGGGCGCCGTCGAAGACCGGGGTGGCCACGTGGACCGAGGGCTCGGTCGACGGGCGGGTCTTCTTCTCGGTGCCGCGGACGGGGGCGTCGCCGACGGCGTCGCCATCGATCTCCCAGCCCCACCGGGCGCAGTAGCCGAGGTGGGCCTCGAGCACCTGCCCGACGTTCATCCGGGACGGGACGCCCAGCGGGTTGAGGATGATGTCGACGGGGGTGCCGTCGGCCATGTACGGCATGTCCTCCACGGGGAGGATCCGCGAGATGACGCCCTTGTTGCCGTGGCGGCCGGCCAGCTTGTCGCCCACGCTGATCTTGCGCTTCTGGGCCACGTAGACCCGGACCAGCTGGTTGACGCCGGGGGGCAGCTCGTCGCCGTCGTCGCGGTTGAAGACCTTGACGTCGATGACCTTGCCGGTCTCGCCGTGCGGGACCTTCAACGATGTGTCGCGCACCTCGCGGGACTTCTCGCCGAAGATGGCCCGGAGGAGGCGCTCCTCGGGGGTCAGCTCGGTCTCGCCCTTCGGGGTGACCTTGCCGACCAGGACGTCGCCGGGCGACACCTCGGCACCGACCCGCACGATGCCACGCTCGTCGAGGTCGGCCAGGATCTCGTCGGAGAGGTTCGGGATGTCCCCGGTGATCTCCTCGGCGCCCAGCTTGGTGTCGCGGGCGTCGATCTCGTGCTCGTGGATGTGGATCGACGTGAGCACGTCGTCCTTCACCAGGCGCTCCGAGAGGATGATGGCGTCCTCGAAGTTGTAGCCCTCCCAGGACATGAAGGCCACGAGCAGGTTCTTGCCCAGCGCCAGCTCGCCGGCGTCGGTGGACGAACCGTCGGCCAGCAACTGGCCCTTCTTGACCTTCTGCCCGGGGACGACGCGGCTCTTCTGGTTGATGCAGGTGTCCTGGTTGGACCGCACGTACTTGAGGAGGTCGTGGGTCCGCTTCCCGGCCTTGGCGTAGTCGACGGTGATCGACGTGCCGTCCACGGCGGTGACCGTGCCGGCCTCGTCGGCCAGGATCATGTCGGCCGCGTCGTGGGCGGCGCTGGCCTCGATGCCGGTCCCGATGTACGGGGCCTCGGAACGGATCAGCGGGACGGCCTGTCGCTGCATGTTGGCGCCCATGAGCGCCCGGTTGGCGTCGTCGTGCTCGAGGAACGGGATGAGCGCCGTGGCCACCGAGACGATCTGCCGCGGCGAGACGTCCATGAGCTGGACCTCGCTGGGCGGCACGAAGGAGATCTCGGTGGTGGCACCGAAGAAGATGTCCTGCTCGAGCTGGAGCTTGAGGTCGTTCAGCGAGGCGGCCTGCGGCGACCGGCGCACGAGGACGCGGTCGTTGCGGAACGTGCCGTCCGGGTTGAGCGGCGCGTTGGCCTGGGCGACGACGAACTCCTCCTCGTCGTCGGCGGCCAGGTACCGCACCTCGTCGGTGACCTTGCCGTCCACGACGATGCGGTAGGGGGACTCGATGAAGCCGAACTCGTTGACCCGGCCGTAGGTGGCGAGGCCGCCGATGAGGCCGATGTTCGGACCCTCGGGGGTCTCGATGGGGCACATGCGGCCGTAGTGCGAGAAGTGCACGTCGCGGACCTCGAAGCCGGCCCGCTCACGGGACAGGCCACCGGGACCGAGCGCCGACAGACGACGGCGGTGGGTGAGGCCCGACAGCGGGTTCACCTGGTCCATGAACTGCGACAACTGGCTGGTTCCGAAGAACTCCTTGATGGCGGCGACCACCGGGCGGATGTTGACCAGGCTCTGCGGGGCGATGGCCTCCACGTCCATGGTCGTCATGCGCTCGCGGACCACGCGCTCCATGCGGCTGAGGCCGATGCGGAGCTGGTTCTGGATCAACTCGCCGACCGAGCGGATGCGACGGTTGGCGAAGTGGTCCTGGTCGTCGAGGCGGTAGCCGGGCTCGCCCTTGGCGAGGTGCAGCAGGTAGGTGCAGGTGGCCAGCACCTCGGAGCGGACCAGCACCGGGGACCCGGGCTCGGGGCGCTCCAGCTCGAGGCCGAAGAGCTCCTCGATCTTCTCGATCTCCGGGCCGAGCTTCCGGTCCAACTTGTACCGGCCGACCCGGGACAGGTCGTAGCGGCGGGACTCGAAGAAGGAGTTGCGGAGGTAGGCGCGGGCGGACTCCACCGACGGCGGCTCGCCGGGGCGGACCCGCTTGTAGATCTCGAGCAGGGCCTCGTCCTGGGGCGGCCTGGCCTCGCCGGCCTCGACGGCGGCCCGCCAACCCTCCGGCAGGCGGTCCTTCTCCCACTGGCCCTCGAGGAAGTCGAAGTGGCGGACGAAGCGCTCCAGGAACTCCGGCTCGTTCTCCTCGTCGTAGCCGAGGGCCCGCAGCAGGGTGAACATCGAGAGGCGGCGCTTGCGCGACACCTTGGTCCCGGCGGTGACGTCCTTGCCGGGCTTCTGCTCGACGTCGAACTCGATCCACTCGCCACGCGACGGGTGGATGGTGCCGGTCACCAGCTGGTGCTTGCTCATGTTCCGCAGCCGGTAGCGGTCACCGGGCTGGAAGATGACGCCCGGCGAGCGGACGAGCTGCGACACCACGACGCGCTCGGTGCCGTTGATGACGAAGGTGCCCTTCTCGGTCATCATCGGGAAGTCCCCCATGAAGACCGTCTGCTCCTTGATCTCACCCGTGTTCTGGTTCTTGAACGAGGCCCGGACGAAGATCGGGGCGGAGAAGGTCATGTCCTTCTCCTTGCACTCCTCCACCGAGAACTTCGGCGGCGGGCACAGGTCCTCGTCGTTCGGGTCGAACTCCAGCTCGAGCGAGAGCGTCTCGCTGAAGTCTTGGATGGGGCTGAGGTCCCGGAACGTGTCGGCGATGCCCTGAAGACGGAACCAGTCGAAGGACTTCTTCTGGATGTCGATCAGGTTGGGGAGAGGAAGGACTTCCTCCAGATTGCCGAACGAGTAACGGTCCCGGACGAGGGGGCGAGCAGACACCTAGAACTCCTGGCCAGGAAACACGGACGTGGGCGCACCGGGCGCGTCGACGGCGTGCACGAAAACGGCACGAACGACAGGCGCGACCACGGCAACGACGGATCCTAACGCCCGCGCGCCGGAGGGCACAACCCCTACGGGGCAGCGCGGACGGACCCCGAAGGGTCGTTCCAGCGCGAACGGTACCGGCAGCGTCGCGCCAGGGTCAAGCACCGTCACGGGATCGAAACATCGAGCCCGATTCCGGAGGATGGCCCCGAGGGGCGGCCCCGGGAAAACGACGGAACCCCGGGGCCCGTCGTCGACGGGACCCCGGGGTCCGTTGGCGGTCCGGCGGCGAGCGCCGAACCGTTCCCTCCGAAAGGGGACTACTTGAGCTCGATGCTGGCGCCGGCGCCCTCGAGGGCCTCCTTGGCCTTCTCGGCGTCCTCCTTCGAGGCGCCCTCGAGCACCGTCGCCGGAGCACCGTCGACCAGGTCCTTGGCGTCCTTCAGGCCCAGGTTGGTCAGCGCACGGACCTCCTTGATGACCTGGATCTTCTTGTCGCCGGCACCGGCCAGCACGACGTCGAAGGAATCCTTCTCCTCCTCGTCGCCACCGGCATCGCCACCGCCCGCGGGGGCGGCCGCGGCCACGGCCACGGGGGCCGCCGCCGTCACGCCGAACTTCTCCTCGAAGTCCGACAGCAGTTCGCTCAGCTCGAGCACGGTCATCCCGGCGATCGCATCCAGGATCTCTTCCTTCGTCGCCATGATCACTCCTCTTCGTCGCGGCTGACGGGTTCCTCGGCGTCGGCGGCCTCATCGGCCCCCTCGGCATCGGTCTGTGCGGCCTCGGCGGGCGCCTCGTCGGCAGTCGGGGCACCGGGGGCGCCTCCCTGCTCGATGAGGGCCTGCAGCGCGTAGGCCATGTTCTGGGGCAGCGCCTTGAGCAGAGCGGCGAACTGCTGCATCGGGGCGGCCATGGCGCCGGCCAGCTGGGCCAGCAGCACCTCGCGGGGCGCGATCTCGGCCAGGGCGGAGATCTCCTCGGCGGTCAGGCGCTTCTCGTCGAGCAGCCCGCCCTTGATGACGAGGGCCTCGTGGGTCTTGGAGAACTCCTTGAGCGCCTTGGCCACGGCCACCGGGTCACCGGCGGTGCCGTCGGCCTTCTCGCCGGCGAAGGCGATGGCCGTCGGGCCGGTCAGCAGGTCGTCGATCTCCAGGCCCAGCTCCTCGACGGCGAAGCGCACCAGGGTGTTCTTGTACACCTTGTACTCGCCGCCGGCCTCGCGCAGGGCGTCGCGCAGGGCAGCCAGGGCCGGGACGTCGAGTCCCCGGTATTCGGTCAGGACAGCGGCGTCGGCGGTCGAGAGCTTCTCCCGGACCTCGGCCACGACCGCCACCTTCTCGGCACGGACGTCTCCCACGCTCACCACTCCTCTCCTGTTGATCTCGATCGGTTCTTCGGTCTGGTCACCGGCCCGGAGGCCGGTCACGCACACCTCGGACGGCGGAGGCCGTAGACGACGGTGACGGGCCACCCCGGGGGATGGCTCCGACCCCGATCGGTCAGGAGGGCTCTCCTGCTCGGGCGGGCCGGGCACCACCGGACCGTGCCGGCGGGCCGAGGCCTCGTTCTGCGCCTGGGCGCAACCCGGAGGTCTTCGGTGAGCGTGTCGATTGTGTCGGTCAGGCTACCGGCGACCGCCGGTCTCCCCACCGTGTCACCCCATGCCCGGCAGCGAGGCCGGACGGGGGCGGTTACTGGTCGACCCGGAGCGGGTCGATGCGGATGCCGGGGCCCATGGTCGAGGACACCGAGACCTTCTTGAGGTAGCGACCCTTGGCCGACGACGGCTTGAGGCGCACCAGCTCGTCGATGGCGGCGGTCAGGTTGGCCGTCAGGGCGGCCCCGTCGAAGCTGGCCTTGCCGATGGGCAGGTGGACGTTCCCGTACCGGTCGGTGCGGAACTCGACCTTGCCGCCCTTGAACTCGCCGACCGCCTTGGCCACGTCGTCGGTGACCGTGCCCGACTTGGGGTTGGGCATCAGGCCACGGGGGCCGAGCGCCCGGCCCAGCTTGCCGACCGTCGGCATCATGTCGGGGGTGGCGATGGCCACGTCGAAGTCCAGCATCCCGCCCTCGACCTCGGCGGCCAGGTCGTCGGCGCCCACGTGGTCGGCACCGGCCTCGCGGGCCGCGTTGGCCGCCTCGCCCTGGGCGAACACGGCGACCCGGACGTCCTTGCCGGTGCCCTCGGGCAGCGCGACGGTGCCACGGACCATCTCGTCGGTCTTGCGGGGGTCGACGCCGAGGCGGACCAGCAGGTCGATGCCCTCGTCGAACTTGGCACCGGCCAGCGACGAGGCCAGCTCGAGGGCCTCGGTCGCCGAGTACTGCTGGTCACGGTCGAACCGTGCCGCAGCGTCCGTGTAGCGCTTTCCATTCCTGCTCATGTCGCCATCTCCTTCGATCGGCTCCCTCGGGCGGGTCGTTGGCTCCGGCGGGGCGAGGTCCTCCCCGTCGACGGAACCGCCGTGGCGGCGACCCTTCGGATTCGGTTGTGCGGTGCCCCGGCAGGGGCGGTCGGGCAGGCCGCCGGCTCAGCCGACGGCGATCCCCATGCTGCGGGCGGTGCCGGCGACCTGCAGCTTGGCGCCCTCGAGGTCGTTGGCGTTCAGGTCGGGCATCTTGGCCTCGGCGATCTCGGTCACCTGGGCCCAGCTGATCGTCCCGGCCTCTTCGCGGCCCGGGTTCTGGGAGGCCTTCTCCAGGCCGGCGGCCTGGCGGATCAGGAACGAGGTGGGCGGCGTCTTGGTGACGAAGGTGAACGAACGGTCCTCGTAGATGGTGATCTCGACGGGGACGATCTGGCCGCGCTTGTCCTCGGTCTTGGCGTTGTACTCCTTGCAGAAGTCCATGATGGCCACGCCGTGGGGGCCGAGCGCCGTACCCACCGGCGGGGCGGGCGACGCCTGGCCGGCCGGAATCTGGATCTTCACGACCGCTGCGATCTGCTTCTTCGCCATGTCTCTGGTATCCCGGTTCGTCTCTCGTGGTGGGGGCGCCCGCCGGTGCGGGGGCCGCCCGCTGAACGGTCCGCCGTGGTGGCGGGGCCGTTCGGGGAACGGTCAAGTCTGGTCCGGCGTCCGTCGATCGGCAACCCGCGACGCTCGTCCGGAGCGTGGTGCGGGTCACGCCGGACGGGCCCGGCGCCGGTGCCCTACAGCTGCGCGACCTGCGCGAACTCCAACTCGACCGGGGTCTCCCGGCCGAAGATGTTGACCAGCACCTTGACCTTGAGCTGGTCCTCGTTGATCTCCTGGATGGCACCGGAGAAGTCGGCGAACGGCCCCTCCTTGACGCGCACCGTCTCGCCGACGCCGAAGCCGAAGCGGGCCTTGGAGCGCTTCGGCACCACGGCCTCGGACTCGTCGGCCACCGGCAGGAAGTTCTCGACCTCCTTGCGGCGCAGCCGGGACGGCTTGCCGCCAGAGCCCACGAAGTTGACCACGCCCGGCGTGTCGCGGATGGCCGACCAGCTCTCGTCGTCTAGGAAGCAGCGCACCAGCAGGTAGCCGGGGAAGACCTTCTTGGAGACGGTCACCTTCTTCCCGTTGCGGAACTCGTCGACGTCCTCCATCGGGATCTCGACCTCGAGGATCCGGTCCTCGAGGTGCATCGAGTCGCGGCGGGCCTCGAGGTTCTGCTTGACCTTCTTCTCGTAGCCCGACTGGGTGTGCACGACGTACCAGTTGCCGGGACGGTCGTAGGCGCTCTCGCGCTTGGGCTCCGGCTCGATGTCCTCGGCGAACAGGTCGTCCTCGTCGAGGACCTCGTCGGCGCCGATCTCGGAGGACGGGGCCTCGTCAGACGGGGCCTCATCAGAGGTGGGCGCCTCGGCCGGCGCCTCGACGGGGGCACGGGTGCCGGTGGGCAGCAGGTCGGCCGCGGTGGGCGCGGCCTCCTCGGCGAGCCCGGCCTCCTCGGCGAGATGGGAGTCGGTGGCCTCGGCGTCGGCGATGGGGGTCTCGGTGCTCACGATGGGATCCTCGGTGGTGCTCATCAGACGTCGAACAGCTCCAGGACGGACTGGGAGAAGACCCAGTCGAGTCCGGCCACGATGGCCGTGATGGCGATGATGGTCACGATGACCACGGCGGTGTAGTTGCCGGTCTCCGCACGGGACGGCCAGGCCACCTTGCGCAGCTCGGCCCGCACCTCGCGGCCGAACTGGACGACGCCGGTGCGCTCCTCGGGCTGGCGGTTCTGCTGCTGGCGGCGCTGGCGGATCGGCTCGCCGTCGGCGTCCACCTCGCCCTGGCGCTGCAGCATCCGCTTCTGCTCGCGG
>JAERSW010000040.1 GCA_016845305.1 Acidimicrobiales bacterium | reverse complement strand
ACCCGGCGCCAGTTCTTGCCGGTGGTGTCCACGCCACGGTTCTTCAACAGCTCGACGGCCGCCTCGGCGTACTCGGTCGTGTAGGCGCCCGAGTCGGGGGCCGAGGCGAGGATGGCCTCGCTGGTGGCCACGTCGACGGTCTGGGCCCACAGGCCGGCGTCCATCACGCCGGCGCCGTCGGGCGACGGCCAGATGAGGCCGTTGATCTCGTTCATCTGCCACGCCTGGTGCGACGCGCCGAGCGCCGAGCCGTTGTCGAGCACGATGTCCACGCAGTCGCCGCTGTTGTCGCGGCAGAACATCCAGCCCTCCAGCGAGGCGGCCACGAAGCGGGTCGTGACATCGGCGTAGCCCTCGTCGGACAGCCGGGCACCGTCGGCCCAGATGGCGTCCTGGAGCATGGCCGTCCCCACGTCGTTCCAGTCGATGACCGACAGGTCGGCCTCGGTGTAGAGCTTGCCGGTGGCCGGGTTGGTGGCCTCGAGCACCTGTGCGTACTCGTTGTAGATCATCGCCTGGGCCGCGTCGATCTCACCGTTGAGCAGGGCCAGCATGTCGAAGCTCTGCTGGACCAGCTCGTAGTCGCTGGACGGGTCGAGGCCCGCCTTGCGCGAACCGGCCAGGAGCTCGAACTCGTTGCCCCAGCCCCAGTTGCCGACGACCTTGCCGGCCAGGTCCTCGGGACCGTCGATGCCGGCGTCCGCCCACGACACCTGCAGGGTGCCGGACCGCTGGAAGACCTGGGCCACGTTGACGATGTCCATGCCCTCCTCACGCGACACGAGCGCCTTGGGCACCCACGACACGGCGAAGTCGACCGCGCCCGACGCCAGCTGCTGCTGCGGGACGATGTCGACGCCACCCTCGTGGATGGTCACGTCGAGGCAGTACTTCTCGTAGATGCCCTCGTCCACGGCGGCGAAGTAGCCGGCGAACTGGGCCTGGGTCACCCACTGCAACTGCAGCGAGACGGAGTCGACCGCGTCGCAGTCGCCGGTGCCGACCGCCGCCTCGTCGCTGCCGCACGCCGTGGCGAACAGGGTCAGGGCCGCCAGTACCGCCAGCAGCCTCGTGGTCCATCGCTTCTTCATGGTTCCCTCCCGGGTGTTGTCAATGAATCGCCGTCCCCGCTCGCCACCCGCCAGGGCATGCTGACGCGCTCGACGAACAGGGCTGCAGCGAAGAGGGCCAGGCCGACGGCCGAGGCCACCGCGATGGCGGCCCAGGCGACGTCGTACCTCGCGAATCCGGCGTTCGAGGTGATCACGTTGCCGATGCGGTCCTGGGGACCGCCGAAGTACTCGGCCACGATCGCCGCGATCACCGACAGGGGTGCCACCACCCGCAGGGCGTTGGCGAAGAACGGCAGGGCGTTGGGGATGCGGACCTCGCGCAGGATCGTCCACTCCGACGACGCGTAGGAACGCATCAGCTCGACCTCGTCGGGGTGGACCTCGGTGAGGCCGCGGGCCGTGTTGATGAACACCGGGAAGAAGACCACGGCGATGACGACCGCCTGGTTGCTGAGCGTCCCGGTGATCCCGAACCAGGCGTTGAAGATGGGGGCGAGGGCCACGATGGGGGTGGCGTTCACGGCCACGGCCAGCGGGGTGAGGCCCTCGTCGAGGGTCCGGAACCGGGTGGTGACCAGCGCCAGGACGACGCCGGCGAGGATCCCGACGAGCAGGCCGCTCACCGCGATGCGGCCCGTCTCCCAGCCGGCGTGGCGCAGCGTGGGCCAGTGGTCGACCAGCTGGCCGAGGATGGAGGTGGGTCGGGGCAGGAGGAACTCGCGGATGCCGAAGCCTCGCACCACGCCCTCCCAGAGGGCGAGTCCGCCAGCGCCGACCACCAGCGCCGGCCCCAGCCCGGACAGGGTTGCTCGAAGACGTGCCATCAGCCGCCGGCCTCCACGGCCCGCAGCGCCTCGCGGACCTCGGTGGCCTTGGCGAAGAACGCCGGGTCCTCGCGGGTGTCGTCGTCGCGGTCGCCGAGGTCCACATCGACCACCGAGTGGATCCGTCCCGGCCGCGGCGACAGCACGACCACGCGGTTCGACAGGAAGGCCGACTCGGAGATGGAGTGGGTCACGAAGACCACGGTGGTCCCCGTCTCCCGCCAGATGCGCAGCAGTTCGAGCTGCATGTGCTCGCGGGTCATCTCGTCGAGGGCACCGAACGGCTCGTCCATCAGCAGCAGCTTCGGTTCGAACGAGAGCGCCCGTGCGATCGATACCCGCTGCTGCATGCCGCCGCTGAGCTGGCGCGGGTAGTGCCGTCCGAAGTCGGGCAGTTGGACCAGGTCCAGCATCTGCGCCGAGCGTTCGGCCCGGTCGGCCTTCGACCAGCCTCGCAGCTCCAGGGGGAGCTCGATGTTGGCGGCCACCCGTCGCCAGTCGAACAGGCCGGCGTGCTGGAACACCATGCCGTAGTCCTGGTCGAGGCGGGCCTGGTGGGCGGGCTTGCCGAAGACGGTGACCGTCCCCCGGCTCGGAGTGAGCAGGTCGCCGATCAGGCGGAGCAGCGTGGACTTGCCGCACCCCGACGGGCCGATCAGCGACACGAACTCGCCCGGCCGGATGGCCAGGTCGATGCCCCGGAGCGCCGCGACCTCGTCGGCGCTTCCGGCGTTGAAGACCTTGTCGACGCCCTCGATGGCGATGGCGGCGCCGCTCACGAGCCCACCTCCCGGGTCAGGCCCTGGGTGCGGGTCACCACGAGGCGCTCGGCCAGGGCGACCAGGCCGAAGACGGCCAGGCCGAGGACCGCGGCGCCGACCACCGACGCATACAGGCGTTCCGGCGACACCGCGTAGCGCTGGGCGTACTCGAGGATGGCCCGGCCGAGGCCGGTCTTGGTGCCGATGGAGATCTCGCCGACGATGGCGCCGACCACGCTGAGGGTCGCCGCGATCTTGAGCGCCGGGAAGAGGTAGGCCCGGGCCGCCGGCAGGCGGAGCTTGAACAACGTGGTCCGCCACGGCGCCGCGTACGACCGCATCAGCTCGACATGGGCGGCGTCCGGTGACTGCAGGCCGCGCAGCGCGCTGACGGCCACCGGGAAGAACGTCAGGTAGGTGGCGATGAGCGAGATGGACACCAGGTCGGGCAGGTCCCGGGTGCGGCCCCAGGTCACGATGATGGGCGCCAACGCGATGAGGGGGATGGTCTGCGACACGTTGATCCACGGCAGCAGGCCCCGTTCAGCCACCCGCCACCGCAGCATCAGCACGGCCAGGCCGAGCCCGATGGCCAGCCCGAGGGTGAAGCCGATGGCCGCCTCCTGCAGCGTGAACCAGGCCTTCTTCAGCAGGAACACGGACAGCGGCAGCCGGTTGCGGCCGTCGCGGACCTCCTCGAACAGCTCGCCGGCGATGTCGGCGGCGTGCGGCATGGTGAGGTCGTCGGTCGACGTCGGGAGCTCGATGGACGTGCCGGGCCAGGTGTCGTCGGTGACGCCGCCCATCCACTTGTAGCCCTCCCAGAGGCCGACCAGCAGGGCGAGCGCGACCAGCGTGGTCGCCACCGTCCGCAGGGCGCGCCCCGGGATCAACGCATGGCGGGGATCACCCGCTGCCCGTAGGCGTTCAGCGTCTCGTCCTTCTGGTCGTGCATCAGGTAGATGGCGAACTGGTCGACGCCGAGGTCCTCGAGCTCCTTCAACCGGGCGATGTGGGCGTCCTCGTCGCCGAGGATGCAGAACCGGTCGATGATCTCGTCGGGCACGAAGTCGGTGTGCTCGTTGCCGGCCCGTCCGTGCTCGGCGTAGTCGTAGCCCTTCCGGCCCTCGATGTAGTCGGTGAGGGCCTCCGGGACGGCCGACCCGTCGGTGCCGTAGCGCTCCACCAGGTCGGCCACGTGGTTGCCGACCATGCCGCCGAACCACCGCACCTGGTCGCGCTGGTGGGCGATGTCGTCGCCGACGTAGGCGGGCGCCACCACGGTGATGGTGATCGACTCGGGGTCCCGACCGGCGGCGGCGGCCGAGGCGCGCACGGCGGCGATGGTCCACTCGGCGATCTGCGGGTCGGCCAGCTGGAGCACGAACCCGTCGGCCCGTCGGCCGCACAGGTCCAGCGCCTTCGGGCCGTAGGCGGCCATCCACATGGGGAGCGAGCCTTCGTCGCGCCACGGGAAGGTCTGGGTGGTGCCGTTGTACTCGACCACGTCGCCCTCGGCGAGGCCCTTGATGACCCCCATGGACTCCTCGAGGGTGGCCAGGTTGCACGGCTTGTGGCCGATGACCCGCATGGCCGAGTCGCCGCGCCCGATGGCGCACACGGTGCGCTCGCCGTACATGTCGTTGAGGGTGGCGAACAGCGAGGCGATGACGGTCCAGTCCCGGGTGCCCGGGTTGGTGACCATGGGGCCGACCACCATCTTCTTGGTGGCGGCCAACATGGCGCTGTAGATGACGAACGGTTCCTGCCACAGCACGTGGCTGTCGAACGTGTAGCCGTGCGTGAACCCGAGGGTCTCGGCCCGCTGGGCCAGGTCCACCACCCGCCACGCGGGCGGGTCCGTCTGCAGCACCACTCCGAAGTCCATCCGCCGCCTCGCCTCCTGTCTGCTCGTCCGGTCTGGTCAGTCGTTGCGCGGGAAGCCCAGGTCGACGCCGCTGGTCGACGGGTCGGGCCACCGGCTGGTGACGACCTTGGGACGGGTGTAGAAGCGCAGCCCCTCGGGCCCGTAGATGGTGTGGTCGCCGAACGCCGAGTCGTTCCACCCGCCGAACGAGTGGTAGCCGACCGGCACCGGGATGGGCACGTTGATGCCGACCATGCCCGCATCCGCGTCCTGCTGGAACTGGCGGGCCGCACCACCGTCGCGGGTGAAGATGGCTGCGCCGTTGCCGAACGGGTTGTCCCGGATCATCTGGGCGCCCTCGGCGTAGCTGTCGGCCCGGACGACCGACAGCACCGGACCGAAGATCTCGTCGGTGTAGACGCTCATGTCGGTGGTGACGTGGTCGAGCAGGCTGACCCCGAGGAAGAACCCGTCGCCGTCGAACTGCTGGTCACGGCCGTCGACGACCACGGAGCATCCGGCGTCGGCGCCGGCCTGGACGTAGCCGGCCACCCGGTCGCGGGCCTCGGCGGTGATGAGCGGGCCCATCTCCGACGCCGGGTCGGTGCCCGGGCCGATGACCAGCTTCTCCATGCGGACCCGGATGGCCTCGACCAGCTGGTCGCCGATGTCGCCGACGGCCACGACCACCGAGATGGCCATGCACCGCTCGCCCGCCGATCCGTAGGCCGCGGACACCGCGGCGTCGGCGGCCATGTCCAGGTCGGCGTCGGGCAGGACGATCATGTGGTTCTTGGCGCCGCCCATGCCCTGGGCACGCTTGCCGTTCGCCGTCGCCGAGGCGTACACGTACTTCGCGATGGGCGTGGAGCCCACGAAGCTGACGGCCTTGACGTCGGGGTGCTCGATGAGGCGGTCGACGGCCTCCTTGTCGCCGTTGACGACGTTGAGGACGCCGGGCGGGAACCCGGCCTCTTGGAAGAGCTCGGCCAGGAACATGGGTGCCGACGGATCGCGCTCCGACGGCTTGAGGACGAACGCGTTCCCGCAGGCCACGGCGTTGGGGAACATCCACATGGGCACCATGGCCGGGAAGTTGAACGGGGTGATGCCGGCCACCACGCCGAGGGGACGGCGCACGGTGTAGACGTCGACGCCGGTGCTGGCCTGCTCGCTGTGCTGGCCCTTGAGCGCCTCGGCGATGCCACAGGCGAACTCGAGGTTCTCGATGCCGCGGGCCACCTCGCCCCGGGCGTCGTCGAGGACCTTGCCGTGTTCGGCGGTGAGGCGACGCGCCACGTCGTCGGCGTGCTCGACGACCAGGTTGCGGAAGTCGAGCATGAGCTTGGTGCGGCGCGCGAGGGAGACCTCGCCCCACTCGGCGAACGCCGCCGATGCCGAGGCCACCGCGGCGTCCACCTCGGCCACCGAGGCGAGTGCCACGGTGCCGGTCTGCTCGCCGGTGGCCGGGTCGTAGACGGGCCCACTGCGGCCCGACGTCGACGCCATGGTGGCGCCGTCGACCAGGTGCTGGATCTCGTTCACTGGTTGTCCTCCTTCGGTGTCGGCCCACGGTGGCGGGCCGACCGGTCGTCCGGTGCCGGAGCGCCGGACGTCGTCATGGGCTGCCGGGCTACTGCAGGTACGTCGACAGGCCCCGCCGCAGGTAGGCGCCGTGCCCCTTCGAGCCGTGGTAGGCGTCGTCCTCGATCAGGATCCGACCCTTGGACATCACGGTGTCGACCTTGCCCTCGACCGTGAAGCCCTCGTAGGCCGAGTAGTCCATGCTCATGTGGTGCGTGTCGACCGAGATACGCGTCGTGGCGTCCGGGTCGTACAGGACGATGTCGGCGTCCGACCCGGGGGCGATGACGCCCTTCTGCGGGTACAGGCCGAACATGCGGGCCGGGGTGGTCGAGCAGGTCTCCACCCACCGCTCCAGCGTCAGCTCGCCCATGGCCACGCCCTGGTAGATGAGGTCCATGCGGTGCTCCACGCCGCCGATCCCGTTGGGGATGGCCCGGAAGTCGTCCTTTCCGAGTTCCTTCTGGTCCTTCATGCAGAAGGGGCAGTGGTCGGTGGCCACCAGCGCCAGGTCGTTGGTGCGCAGGCCCCGCCACAGGTCCTTGTGGTGGGTGTGCTCCTTCGTGCGCAGCGGCGGCGAGCAGACGTAGCCGGCGCCGGCGAAGCCCGGGGCGCCGAGGTGGTCCTCGAGGTTCAGGTACAGGTACTGGGGGCAGGTCTCGGCGAAGACGTTGTGGCCGGCGTCGCGGGCCTCGGCGACGCGCTCGAGGGCCTCGCTGGCCGAGAGGTGCACGAAGTAGACGGGCGCTCCGGCCACCAGGGCCAGCTGGATGGCCCGGTTGGTGGCCTCGCCCTCCATGCGGGAGGGCCGGGTGATGCCGTGGTACACGGGGTCGGTCTGGCCCCGGGCCGCGGCCTGCTCGGCCAGGACGTCGATGGCGATGCCGTTCTCGGCGTGCATGGTGATGAGCGCGCCGTTGTCGGCGGCCTTCTGCATGGCCCGGAGGATCTGGCCGTCGTCGCTGTAGAAGACGCCCGGGTAGGCCATGAACAGCTTGAAGCTGGTGATGCCCTCCGTGACGAGGGCGTCCATCTCCTTGAGGGCGGCGTCGTCGACCCCGCCGAGGATCATGTGGAAGGCGTAGTCCACGGCGCACTCCCCGTCGGCCTTGGCATGCCACAGGTCGAGGGAGTCGCGGACGTTCTCACCGACCTTCTGGACGGCGAAGTCGATGATGGTCGTCGTCCCGCCCCATGCGGCGGCCCGGGTGCCGATCTCGAAGGTGTCCGACGCGAAGGTCCCGCCGAACGGGAGCTCCATGTGGGTGTGGCAGTCGATGCCACCGGGCACCACGTACTTGCCGGTGGCGTCGATGACCCGCTCGGCACCCGACTCGGCGGCCACCGCCGGAGCGGACCCCGGCGCCATCACCGCGGCGATGGTGGTGCCGTCGACCAGCACCTCGGCCGCGTGGCGTCCCGTGGCGCTGACCAGCGTCCCGTTCTTGATGAGCGTCGTCATGTGGTTCCCCCTTGCTCGCACCCGAGCACCGGTCCGGGCCTCAGCCCAGGCGCTCGATGATCCCGGCCAGGGTGGTCCCGGCCTCGTCGATCTCTTCCTCGGTGACCGTCATCGGTGGGGCGATGCGGATCACGTTTCCGTACAGGCCACCCTTGCCGACCAGCAGGCCGGCCGCTCGGGCTTCTTCCATGATCCGGCCAGCCGCCGTCGCGTCGGGTTCGAGCGTTCCGGGCTGGACGGTCTCCAGCGCCCGCATCAGGCCCTTGCCCCGCAGCTCGGCGACCACCTCGGAGGCGTCGACGGCGGGCTGCAGGTGTCCGACGAAGCGCTCGCCCATCCGCAGCGCGTGGCCCTGGACGTCGTGTTCCAGCATGTACCGGATCGTCGCCAGGGCCCCGACGCTGCTCATGGGGTTCCCACCGAACGTGGACAGGGAGTTGCCGGGCAGCGAGTCCATCAACTCGGCGCTGGCCACCAGGCCGCCGAGGGACAGGCCATTGGCCACGCCCTTGGCGAAGGTCAGGATGTCGGGGACCATCCCGTGGGCCTGGTACCCCCAGAAGTGCTCGCCGGTCCGACCCCACCCGGTCTGGACCTCGTCGGAGATGAAGAGGACGCCCCGGTTGTCGAGCTCCTTCTTCATGGCGCCGAAGAAGCCGTCGGGGGGCGTGGCGAAGCCGCCGACGCCCTGGATGGGTTCGGCGATCATGGCGGCCACGTCGCCCGAGGTCATCATGTCGAAGACCTGGGTGAGGTCGTCCACGCAGGCGGCCGTGTAGGCCTCGTCGTCGAGGTGGCGGAACGGGCTGCGCAGCCGGTAGCCGCCGTGCACGTAGTTGACCGACATGCCGCTGACGCTGGTCGGCGACCACGACCGCTGGGCGGTGATGGCGATCGTGGTGAACGACCGGCCGTGGTAGCTGTTGCGCATGGCCAGGATCTGGTTCGACCGGCGGGCCACGGTGGCCAGCATCAGGGCGGCGTCGTTGGCCTCGGTGCCCGACGTGGTGAGGAACACCTTGGCGTCGGGGATGCCCGACAGGCCGGCGATCTCCTCGGCCAGCTCGATCATGCACTCCGACAGGTAGAGCGTGGACGTGTGGAACGTCTTCGGCGCCTGGTCCTGGACGGCCTTCGTGATCTCGGGGATGTCGTAGCCGAGGCTGGTGGTGAGGATCCCGCCGAAGAAGTCGAGGTAGCGGTTGCCCTCGACGTCGTAGACGTGACGGCCCTGGCCGTGGTCGAACGAGATCGGCGGGTCGTAGTACAGCGCCAGCCAGTTCGGCAGGACGGCCCGGTGCCGTTCGAGCAGTTCGGCGTTGGTGGTCATCGGTTCTCCTGGTCGGGCCCTGGAGCGGTCTCGGGTCAGGCCCGGGTCAGCGGGTCGTACATGTCGGGACGACGGTCCCGGTAGAAGGCCCACTGGTTGCGGACCTCGTCGATCATGTCCAGGTCGAGGTCGCGCACGATCAGCTCCTCGTCCCGGTCGGAGCAGACGTCGCCCACGAACTGGCCTCGGGGATCGGCGAAGTAGGTGGTGCCGTAGAAGTCGTTGTCGCCCAGGTCCTCGATCCCCACCCGGTTGATGGCGCCCACGTAGTACATGTTGGCCGCAGCCGAGGCCGGCTGCTCGAGCTTCCAGAGGTACGACGAGAGGCCACGGCTGGTGGCCGACGGGTTGAAGACCATCTGGGCGCCGTTGAGGCCGAGCGCCCGCCAGCCCTCGGGGAAGTGGCGGTCGTAGCAGATGTACACGCCGACCCGACCGACGGCGGTGTCGAACACCGGGTACCCGAGGTTCCCGGGCCGGAAGTAGAACTTCTCCCAGAAGCCCCTGACCTGGGGGATGTGGGTCTTGCGGTACTTGCCGAGGTAGGTGCCGTCGGCGTCGATGACGGCCGCCGTGTTGTAGAGCAGGCCCTCCTGCTCCTTCTCGTACATGGGCAGCACGAGGACCATTCCGTGCTTCGCCGCCAGTTCCTGGAAGCGCTTGGTGGTCGGGCCGTCGGGGATGGCCTCGGCGTAGTCGTAGAACGCCGCGTCCTGGACCTGGCAGAAGTAGGGCCCGTAGAAGAGTTCCTGGAAGCACATGACCCGGGCGCCCGCTTCGGCCGCCTCGGCCATGTACTTCTCGTGGAGTTCGATCATGGACTCCTTGTCACCGGTCCACCCCGTCTGGACCAACGCCGCCCGTACCTCGCTCGCCACCGTCGCCTCCCGTGTTCGTCGATCCCGTGGGGGCCGGTGGTCGCCCGGGGCGCTCCGGGGAGTCGCCGTCAGGGTCTTGCACCGGCCCGTCGTGGACGACAGTATGTGCCACGCTGAGTCAGCACAATACTGAGTTTGTAACAATCATTACTTTCCGAGGGGTGGGGGAGGCGACGTGGGCGAGGAAACGAACCGGCACCTGGCGGCCATCGCCGACGTCGTCGACGGTCGGAGCCCGGCGGCCATCGCCGCGGCCGTGGGACGGCTCGTCGGCGACGGCTCGTTGGCCGCCGGCGACCGGCTCCCCACCGTCCGGACCCTCGCCCGGGCGCTGGACGTCAGCCCGTCCACGGTGACCGATGCCTGGCGCCGCCTGCAACACGCCGGGCTGGTCGCCACCGAGGGACGCCGGGGCACGTTCGTGCGGAGCCGCCGCCAGCCCGAGGAACCCGGCCGCTTCTGGCAGGTCCCCGTCGACCCCCACACGTACCGCCTCGACCTCAGCACCGGGACGCCGGACCCCCGCCT
>JAERSW010000039.1 GCA_016845305.1 Acidimicrobiales bacterium | reverse complement strand
CCTTACAAGGAGGGGGTCGGGGGTTCGAGTCCCTCCGCGCCCACCCGGTGTCCTGCAGGCAGGGCTTCCCCGTCCCCGTCGTCCGGCTAGAGCCAGTCCTCCTCGTAGGCGGTGAGGCCCAGGGGGACCGCGCCGGTCTCGGTGATCAGCACCATCTCCTCGAGCTTGACGCCGTCGGGGCCGCCGGTCTCGCCCGCGTAGCTCTCGATGCACAGGGTCATGCCGACCTCGAGGACCCCGTCGTACCCGCCTCCGTACGCACCGGGGACGTCGAGCTTGTCGGGCGACATGATGATCGGCCACTCGTTCTCGAGCCCGAGGCCGTGGAAGATCGTGGTGAAGTTCTGCTCGGCCAGTTCCGCCGGGTAGCAGAAGCCCTTCTCCGTGAGCTCGAGGAACGACAGGCCGGGCTCCAGCAGGTCCATGTTGCGGTGCACGTGCTCGAAGCAGGCGGCATAGAGGCGACGCTGGCGGTCGTCGGGCGTGCCGTCGGCCATCCACGTGCGGGAGATGTCGTGGGCGTAGCCGTACGGGCCGATCAGGTCGGAGTCGCAGCCGATGATGTCGCCCTGTCGGATGACCCGGAGGCCGGTCTCCTGGGCCCACGGGTTGGTCTTCTCGCCGGACAGGAGGTAGCGGGCGTTGATCCACTCGCCCTCCCACTCGATGTTGGCGGCGTGGAGGTGGGCCCAGATGTCGGACTCGGTGACGCCCGGCTTCGTCGCCGCGAACATGCGCTCGAACCCGTCATGGCAGGCCTTCGCCGAGAGGCGCTGGGCTTCGAGTTCCTCGGGACCCTTGACGGCCCGGGCCCGGTAGATCGGCGGGTGGCCGTCGATGACGCGGATGCCGCGGCGCTCGAGCTCCACCGCCTGGAAGTGGCTGAGACGGTCGATGCCGACCCGGAGGTCGTCGGGCGACGTGCGGCGGACGAGCGACTCGATCTGGTCGGCCCACGCGCGCAGCGAGGCGTCGAAGTTGTCGGCACCGTCGCTCATGAAGCCGACCGGTCGGGCGACGTGCACCACGTCGATCGTGTCGAGGTGACCGTGGTAGGCCCCGTGGCCGGCGACCCAGTCGAACAGTTCGGTGGTGCCGTCGGCGGCCATGAACAGGTAGCGGCACTCGTGGTTGAGGGCGTAGACCTGCACGTTCCGCGAATCGGTGGCGTAGCGGATGCTGACCGGGTCGTAGACGAGCAGGGTCGGGACATCGAGTTCCTGCATCATCCGGAGCAGCCGGTCCTTGCGGTGGTGCCGCATCCGGTGAACCGTCGCGTCGGGCAGGGCCTCGACCATCAGGACCGCCTCTCTTCCGGGGCCGCAGCCGGGGGTGTGTCGCTGGACTGGTGTGTCGTTGGACTGGAGTGCGTCGCGGGACTGTAGACCCGGCGGCCGGTGCTACGTTTCGCGGTCGTTCGGGAAGGCCGGAACGAGAATCTGGGGGAGGTGTCGCGGTGGCCCACGCAGCGACGACGTCGAGCGGATCGATCTTCGATCCGGAGCGCTACGCCGGCACCCGTGCGCCGATCGAGGAGGCGGTGCCCCTGCCCCCCGAGGTGTACTTCTCCCAGGAGTGGTACGAGCGCGAGGTCGAGACCATCTTCCGGAAGGAGTGGCTGGTCGCCACCCGCGAGGAGGAGATCCCGAATCCCGGCGACTACGTACGCGTCGACATCGTCGACGAGCCCCTGGTGATCCTGCGCGACGACGACGGCGTCATCCGGGCCCTGTCGGCGTCGTGCCGCCACCGGGGCGCCGAGGTGCTCTCCGGCCGGGGCAACTGCAAGCGCATCACCTGCCCGTACCACGCCTGGGTGTACTCGCTCCAGGGCGACCTGGTGGCCACGCCGGCCATGAACGACGCCCGCGACTTCGACAAGGCCGACCATCCGCTCCCCAGCGTGCGCGCCGAGACGTGGGCCGGGTTCGTGTTCATCAACTTCGACCCGGACGCCATCCCGCTGCTGGAGTCCCTCGGCGGCCTCGTCGAGCGGATGGCGCCGTACCGGATGGAGGAGATGAAGGTCACCCGCAAGTGGGAGAACCGCTTCCAGGCCAACTGGAAGATCTGGGTGGAGAACTCCCGGGAGGGCTACCACGTCCGCACGGTGCACCGGGAGTCGCTCGACACCTTCTACCCGGGGGCCGTGCGCACCGAGTTCTACCCGGACGGCGAGCCGATGGTCTACGCCATCAACAGCACCGCCAACGAGAACGGGCTCTACGTGCCCCGCAACCCGACCCTCCCGTTCGTGGACGGCCTGTCGGAGTTCGACAACGAGCACACCCACTTCATCATCCACTACCCGCACCTGCTGCTGAACTCGCCGCCGGACCGGTTCTCGTTCCACCAGTACTTCCCGGAGGGGCCGGAGTGGACGCGCATCACGACGTGGTGCTGCTTCCCGCAGTCGACCATCGACCTGCCCGAGTTCGAGGCCGAGGCCGAGGAGCGGTACTACACGTCGATGGACATGTTCCTGGCCGAGGACAAGGGCATCTGCGAGGTGGTCCACCGGGGGTTGCGGGGCCGGATGACCGAGATGGTGCGGTACTCGCCGTCCGAGGAGCGCACCGTGCACGAGTTCTCCAACTACGTCCTCGACCACGTCCTCGGCCCGGTCGACGCCGGGGTGCCTCAGAACGGGGCGCCGGGGAACGGGGCGACGGGGAACGGGGTGACCGCATGACCGCCAACGAACGCATCTCGATCCCCAACGTGGCCGAACCCGCCGACCCGCGGGCCGCGTCGCAGTGCATCCGCCGGGGCGACCTGCTGTTCATCTCCGGCCAGATCGCCCTCGACCACGGAGAGCTGGTCGGTCCGAACGACCCGCTGGAGCAGTGCCGCCAGTGCCTCCGCCACATCCAGTCCTACGTGACGGCCGCCGGGGGCACGATGGCCGACGTGGTGTCGCTCGACATCTTCCTCACCGACATCCGCTACCGACCGGCCGCCGGCCAGGCCCGGGCCGAGTTCTTCGACGACCCGGGGCCCAGCGGGACGGTGGTCGGCGGGGTCTCCCTGGCCTTCGAGGGCCTGCTGGTGGAGATCAGCGCCCGGGCGGTCCTGTCCTGAGCGCGGAGCCGGCGGGCGGTCGGGGAGTGGAGGCCGCCGCTCCGGGCCAGGCCCAGACGGTGCTCGGGGCGGTGGACGCCGCCGAGCTGGGGATCACGCTCGCCCACGACCACCTCCTGTTCGACGGGTCGTTCATGTACGTGGACCCGGCTGACCGGGGCGATCAGCACCTGGCCGATGAGGAGATCACCCTGGCCAACCGCGGCTGGGTGGCCTACCACTGGACGTCGAACCGCCACAACATCAACCTGGACTCCGAGGAGATCGCCGTCGCCGAGTTGGGGCGCTTCCTGGCGGCCGGCGGCCGGACCATCGTGGACCCCACCAACCTGGGCCTGGGCCGCGATCCGCTGCCGGTGGCCCGCATCGCCGAGGCGACCGGCGCCCACGTCATCCTCGGCGCCGGGTACTACCTGGGCGGCACGCATCCCGACGACATGGACGAGCGGTCGGTGGACGACCTGGCGGCCGAGATCGTGGCCGACGTCCGCCACGGGATCGGCGACACCGGCATCCGGGCGGGTGTGATCGGCGAGATCGGGTGCACGTGGCCGTGGCTGCCCAACGAACAGAAGAGCCTCCGTGCCGCGGTGGCCGCCCAGGTGGAGACCGGGGCGCCGCTCATGGTCCACTCGGGCCGGGACCCGATGTCGCCCGTCGAGATCGCCGGGATCGTCGACGAGGAGGGCGGCGACCTGGACCGCCTCACCATCTGCCACATCGACCGGACCTGCACCGACCGGGCCTGGCTGGCCGACCTGGCGGCGACGGGCTGCTACCTCGAGTACGACCTGTTCGGCAACGAGAGCTCGTGGTACCCGCCGAACCCGGCGGTCGACATGCCATCGGACGCCGAGCGCATGGACGTCGTGCTCTGGCACTTCGAACAGGGGCTCGCAGAGCAGGTGCTGCTGTCGCACGACATCGCGACCAAGCACCGGCTGCACGCCTACGGCGGCCTCGGCTACGACCACCTGGTGACCAACGTGCTGCCCCGGCTGCTGGCCCGGGGCCTGTCCGAGGCTGACGTGAGGACCCTCGTGGTCGACAACCCGGCCCGACTGTTCGCCTTCACTGAAGGACGGTGAGCGTCGTGGCGTCGGATCCCGGGCGGGCCTGGGTGCGGATGCTGGACGACGACGAGGCGACGGCCGACCTGCTCGAGGCGCTGGACGACGCCCGGTCGCCGTCCGGGACGGTCGACAACGTGATGCGGGTCCACTCGCTGCGACCCGACCTGATGCGGGCCCACACCGAGCTCTACCGCACCGTCCTCCACGGTGACGCCAGGCGGCTGCCACCCTGGTTGGCCGAGGTGCTGGCCACGTACGTGGCGATGCTCGACGGCTGCGACTACGCCGTGGCCCACCACGGGGCCAACGCCCGCCACCTGATCGGCGACGACGCCCGGGCCGACGCCGTCGAACGGGCCCTCCGCGACCGTGACCCCGCCGCGGCCTTCGACGGCGCCGAGCTGGCCATGCTCCGCTACGCCGAGGTGCTGACCCTGGCGCCCGGCGAGGTGACCGTCGATGCGGTCGAGGCCATGCGGGAGCACGGCGTCGACGACGAGGTGGTGCTCGAGGTCAACGCCGTCGTCGGCTACTTCGCCTACGTCGTCCGCCTGCTCACCGGTCTGGGCGTGTCCCTCGACGGTGACGTGGTGGGCAACTTCCCCGAAGGAACCTGAGTCCATGGGGGACGAGCAATTCGACCTCGGCAGCGTGCGGCGCACCGTGACCACCGACTCGCCGGAGGCGCGGGACTGGTTCGGGCGGGGCCTGGTGTGGATCTGGTCGTTCAACCACGAGGAGGCCGAGCACTGCTTCCGGCAGGCCGCCGACCACGACCCCGAGTGCGCCATGGCCTGGTGGGGCATCGCCTACGCCGTGGGCCCGTACTACAACAAGCAGTGGGGCCGCTTCGATCCCGTGGAGCTCCGCACCATGCTGGCCGAGACCCACCGGGCCAGCCGGCGGGCCCTGGCGTTGGTCGAGGATCTGTCCAGTCGGGCGACGGACGCTGAGCGCGCCCTGGTCCGGGCCCTCACGGCGCGCCACCCGCAGGCCGAGCCGGTCGACGACTTCACCCCGTGGACCGACGCCTATGCGGACGCCATGCGCGAGGTGTACGCGGCGCATCCCGAGGACGTCGACGTGGCCATGCTGTTCGCCGAGGCCATGCTGAACCGCACCCCGTGGAAGCTGTGGAACCTCGCCACCGGCGAGCCCGCCGACGGTGCCGACACGGTGGAGATCCTCGAGGTGCTGGAGGGCGCCATCGAGCGCCACGACCGCACCGGCGCCGACCCCCACGCCGGCCTCCTCCACCTCCACATCCACGCCCTCGAGATGTCGCTGCACCCCGATCGGGCGCAGGACAGCGCGGACCGGTTGCGGGGCCTGGTGCCCGACGCCGACCACCTCTGCCACATGCCCGGCCACGTGGACGTCCGGTGTGGGCGCTACCGGGAGGCCGTGGTGGCCAACGACACGGCCATCGCCGCCCACCGCCGCTACCTGGCGGTGCGGGGTGACCCGGTCCGGCAGGCGACCACGATGGCCCACAGCCAGCACCACAAGCTCTACGCGGCGATGATGCTCGGCGACCTCGGGGCGTCGCTGGAGGCCGTCGACGGGATCGTCGGCTTCATGACCGAGGACGTGCTGCAGGTCGAGAGCCCGCCCATGGCCGACTGGGTGGAGGGGTACGTGGCCATGAAGGTCCATCCCCACATCCGGTTCGGACGTTGGGAGGAGATCCTCGACGAGCCGTTCCCCGACGACGGTGACCTGTACTGCGTGACCACGGCGATGCTCCACTACGCCCGCACCCTCGCCCTGGCCGTCCTCGGCGAGGTGGAGGCCGCCGATGCCGAGCGGGAGGCCTTCCGGGCCGCCGTCGGGCGGGTCCCGGCCACCCGCTTCGTCTTCAACAACACCTGCCTCGACATCCTGGAGGTGGCCTCGGCGATGGCCGACGGCGAGTTGGCGTACCGGCGGGGGCGGTTCGACGAGGCGTTCGGACACCTGCGCCGGGCCGTGCGTTTGGCCGACGACCTGCCGTACGACGAGCCGTGGGGGTGGATGCAGCCGCCCCGTCACGCCCTCGGGGCGCTGCTGCTCGAGCAGGGTCGCCTGACCGAGGCCGAGGAGGCCTACGTCGAGGACCTCGGCCTCGATTCGCCGACCACCGCGGCATGGCACCACCCCGACAACGTGTGGGCGCTGCACGGCCTCGAGGAGTGCCTCCGCCTCCAGGGTCGGGACGACGAGGCGGCGGCGTTGGCGCCGCGTCTGGAGGCCGCCCTGGTCCGTGCGGACGTGGCCATCGAGGCCTCGTGCCTCTGCCGCGGCGGAGCGCCGATCGTGCCTGACGGTGACGGTGACGGTGACGGGGACTGCTGTTCGGCCTGACCCCGGTTCGTCACAAGGGGGTTCGGATTCCTATCGTCCCCCGGTGCCCTCGATGCCCCGCGTCCCCGCCGTGCCCGTCCTGACTGCGATGGTCCTGGCCGGGGCGGCTGCCCTGGCCGCCGCGGGCTGTGGAGCCGGGTCCTCGTCCGGCGATGCCGCTCCGGCGCCGTCCACGGTGGCGCCCGCGACGACGGTGGCAGTGAGCGCTACCGAACCGCCGACCACAACTGCGCCGCCAACCACGACGGTGGCACCGAGCACGACGGTGGCGTCGACCACGGTCGCACCGACCACGGCGCCGCCCACGACGACGTCACCCACCACGGCGCCACCCACCACGACGATCGCGCCGACCACCACGACCCTCCCGCCCCGGGTCTACGACTTCAGCGCCGTCGGCCCGATCGTCCAGGCCTACGTGGACGAGCACGGCCTGAACGGCGCCGGGCTCATCGTGGTGGAGCGTGATGACGGCGTCGTCCACCACCAGCACTGGGGGGAGTTCGGCCCGGACCGGATCTCGTTGGTCGCCTCGTCGTCGAAGATGCTGGTGGCCGGGGTCCTCATGAACCTCCACGATCGTGGCCTGCTCGACGTGGACGCTCCGGTGGCCGACGTGGCGCCGTGGGGTGTCGGGAACCCGGACGTCACCCCGGTCCAGCTCCTCTCGAGCGTCTCGGGACTGGTCGGCCTGTTCCCCAACCCGGCCTACGGCCCGTACCTCTGCCAGTACCTCCCGATCGGGACCATGCAGGCCTGTGCGGAGCAGATCTTCACCACGCCGGACGACGACGGCGACGTCGTCCCACCGGACACCGAGTTCCGGTACGGGGGCGGCCAGTGGCAGGTGGCCGGTGCGGTCGCCGAGGTGGCCTCGGGTCGCACGTGGGCCGAACTCATCGACGAGGTCTACGTGCAGCCGTGCGGCCTGGACGTGCTGGCCTTCAACAACCCGTTCACCCAGTTCGACACTCCGCCCTTCAGCTATCCCACGGGCTTCGCCGGCGATCCGGGAACTCTCGTGGCCACCGACAACCCGAACATGGAGGGCGGGGCCTACGTGACCACGGGGGCCTACGGGGCCCTGCTGCTCATGTACCTCCGCGACGGGATGTGTGGCGACGATCGGGTCCTGACGGTCGGGTCGGTCGAGCGCCTCCTCGCCGACCGGACCGGCGTCGTGCTCGGGGATGACGACGACGGCGTCCTGGCCTACGGCGTGGGCGTGGGGTACGGGCTGGGGTGGTGGGTCGACCGGGCGACGGGACGGCGGTCGGACGGCGGCGCCTACGGGAGCATGCCCTGGCTCGATACGGCCACCGGGTACGGCGCCTACCTGGTGCTCGAGGCGACCTCCGGGCAGGGACGGGAGCTGGCCGAGCGCCTCTACGACGCCGTCGAAGGAGCGGTCCTCGCCGCACGCGGCGAGGACGGGCCGGCGGAGTCCTAGAGGTCGACGACCTGGTCGGCGGCGGCGTAGAGCTCGGCGGCGAGCCAACCGGCGGATCGCACCACCAGCGTGGGGATCCGTCCCTTCAGGCCGGCCACCAGTGGAGCGAACGCGTGGTCGCCGCTGCCCACTGAGAGGCGGTCGTAGCGGGCCACGAGGTCGCTGGGCACCGCCTGGAGGAGCAGGAGGTCGGCGGCGTCCGGCCCGGTCCCGCACTGGGAGCGGTGGGGGAGGCCGTCGAGTTCGAACGCGATGTGGACCATGACCAACGGGTTGGCGGCCACGATGAGGGCGTCGCCCGGATGCCAGTCGGAGGCCGACAGGTAGTCGGCGAAGGTGGTCCGGAGGTTGGCCGGGGTCCAGGACTCGGGCGCACCCGCGAGGTTCTCGATGTCGACCAGGTGGAGGGCGCGCTGGCAGGCGGGTGGACGGTTCGGCCGCCGGCGCGGCGGGCAGGCCGCTGGACGGGGACGAGGGCGCAGGCCCTCCCCGCGGAGGCTGGGACCCTGGGCGACGGTCGGCACCGGGCGGACCGGGGAAGCGGTGACCATGTCCGGACGGTAGCGACGGGGTGTGACAACGTCCGGTCGCCCTCCGTCTCGAAGGCTCCCCGGGCGCGTCACCGGGGCGGGAACCGGCGTCTGGAAGACTGAGGGCATGCGGATCCGGGGGTTGCTGGGCGCGGTGCTGGTCGGCGTCCTGCTCCCCGTCGCCGCCTGTTCGGACGGCGACGACGAGCAGGTCCTGTTCCCGGACGCCGCCACCGACACCCCTGTGCTGGTCGAGGTCCCGTCGGTGGTGGGCAAGACCGTCCAGTTCGCGGCCGGCGTGCTCTCCACCATCGGATCCCCGGCCGTCGTGGAGGAGGTCGACGGGCTCGACGGCATCGCCGACACGGTCGTCGAGCAGGTGCCGGTGGCCGGGACGCTCGTGACCCTCGGATCGCCCGTCGTGATCCGGGTGCCGCCCGGCGATGCGGCCGACTGGGACCCCGAGCTTCTCGAGGGCGGCTCGACCGGCACGTCCACCTCGGCCCCGCCGACCACCACCGTGGCCACGGTCGACGAGGAGGCGCCGGCGGCCGGTACGACGACCTCCGCCCCGGCCGCCACCTCGGCCCCGCCGACCACCACCGTTCCGGCGACCACCTCCGCCCCCGCGGCCACGTCGCCTCCATCGACCACGGCGCCCCCCGCCACCACGGCGCCGGTCACGAGCCCGCCTCCGACCACCTCGGCACCGTCGACCACGGCGGGATTCGCCCTCTCGGAGGCGGCGGTACTGACCTCGTCGTTCGCCTGGGGGGAGAACAGCGGCCGGGTGCGCCTGCTCCAGCAGGTGCTGGGGGCGACCGCCGACGGGGTCTACGGCTCGGGAACCCGGACCGCCCATCTGGCCGCGCTGTCGGCCCGGGGCCTGTCGACTGCCGGAGTGCCCGCCGCGCCCGCCTCGGCAACGACCACCACCTCGACGACCACGACGGCGGCACCTGCCACGACCACGACCACCACGACGACCACCACGACGACCACGACGACGGCGGCACCTGCCACGACCACGACCACGTCGACCACCACCACGACCGCCGCTCCGGTCACCACCACCACGCTCTACAACCGTTCGCTCGGCCTCATCACCACCGGCAACTCGTACTCGGCGTCGCTGAACGTCGGGAAGCGGGACGCCTGGAAGTTCAAGGGAGTGGCCGGCGCCCAGCTGACGGTCCGCCTCACCTCGTCGGACCTCGACGTCCACCTGCGGATCTACGACCCGTCCGACGTCCTCATCGGCGACAACGACAACACGGCGGGCACCAACTCGTACCTGAAGGTGGTCCTCTGCACCACCGGCACCTACACGATCACCGCCGACGGGACGAGGAAGAACACCATCTCCACGTCGACCACCGACTACACGGTGTCGCTCGAGGGCGGGGCGGCCACCACCACCGAATCGTTGGCCGCCTACTTCGCCTCGACCACCTGCAACTGAGCAGGTGCCCGAAACCGACCGGGGCGACACGCGCCACCCCCTCCGCTCTGGAATACTGCGGCCATGCTGACGCGCACCCTCCTCCGGACCGCCCTCGTCTCCACCGTCCTGGCCCTGGTCGCCACCGGCTGTGGACTCCTGGAGACCAACGACGACGAGTTGGAGACGCTCCGGGTGGAGATCATCCAGCTCCGCGAGGACTTCATGGAGATGGAGGCCGAGGTCTCGTTGCTGGCCCAGCGCCCCGTGGCCGCCTCCGCCGCACCGGCGCCCACCACGACCGCCGCCCCGGCGACCACGACGTCGATGGCCGTCGCCGACGACGCCTCGGACGCCGCCGAGGACGAGGTCCCGACGGTGACCGTCCCGGTCGGCCTGAACGAGGACGCCATCCTCACCGCCACCTACCAGTGGGGCCCGAGCGACCCGGCGGTCATCCTCCAGGAGCTCCTCGGCGTGACGGCCGACGGCTGGTACGGCAACGGCACCCGGGCCGCCCACCTGGCCGAGCTCGAGGCCCGCGGCCTCGACACCTCCGGCGTGCCGGTACCGCCCACCACGACGACGGCCGCCCCGGCAGAGGACGAGGCGGCCGACGCCGCCGATGACGCCGCCGCCGACGCGGCCACCGACGACGCGGCCGACGACGCCACGACAACCACCGAGGCCCCGGCCGACGCGACGACCACCACCGAGGCGCCCGCCGAGACCACCACGACCACGGCGGCCTCCGAGTAGGCCGTCCGCCCGGCGCCCCGGGCCTCCGTAGAGGCCGAGGAGCGCCGGGGAACGGCCCAGCCGCCGATGGTTCGGCCGCCGATGGTTCGGCCGCCGGTGGTTCAGCCGCCGATGATGTTGTGCTCCGGGCCGAACGGGAAGCCGGTGATGTTCTCGGCCCCGTCCTCGCCCACGATCAGGATGTCGTGCTCCCGGTAGCCACCGGCGCCCGGCTGGCCGTCCGGGATGGCGATCATCGGCTCCATCGACACCACCATGCCGGGCTCCAGCACGGTCTCGACGTCCTCGCGGAGCTCCACGCCGGCCTCCCGGCCGTAGTAGTGACTCAGCACGCCGAAGCTGTGGCCGTAGCCGAACGACCGGTACTGCAGCAGGTCGTAGCCCCGGTAGATGTCGTTCAACTCGGCGGCGATGTCACAGCACCGGGCTCCCGGCTTGATCAGTTCGAGGCCCCGCTCGTGGACCTCCACGTTGACCTCCCAGAGGCGGAGGTGCTCGTCGGAGGTGACGTGGTCGCAGAAGAGCGTCCGCTCCAGCGCCGTGTAGTAGCCGAAGATCATCGGGAACGTGTTGAGCGACAGGATGTCGCCCGACTCGACCAGCTTGTTGGTGACCGGGTTGTGGGCGCCGTCGGTGTTGATGCCCGACTGGAACCACGTCCAGGTGTCCATCAGCTCCACGAACGGGAAGCTGGCCGCGATCTCGCGGACCATGGCCGACGTCGTGGCCAGGGCGATCTCGTGCTCCGGCACGCCAGCGGCCACGGCCTCGACACACGCCTCGGCGCCCAGGTCGCAGACGCGGGTGCCGTGGCGGATCAGGTCGTGCTCCTCGGCCGACTTGACGGTCCGCATCCACATGGTGGCCGTGCCGACGTCGACCAGCTCGACGCCGGGGAGGGCGTCCTGGAGCGCCCGGAACTGGTCCACGGTCAGGGCGTCGCACTCCACGCCGACCCGTGAGGCCGAACCGACCAGGTCGCGGACGGCCTGGTAGTAGTTGTCCCGACGCCAGTCGGAGTACACGACGTTGTCGCCGTGGGTGCGGCGCCACGGCTGGCCGCCGTCGATACCGGCCGAGATGGTGGTGGCGTTCTCGGCGTCCACGACCATCCCGTACTTCCGGCCGAAGTAGCAGAACAGCCAGCCCGAGTAGTAGCAGATGTTGTGGTACGAGGTGAGCAGGCAGGCGTCGATGCCCTCGGCGGCCATGTGGGCCCGCAGGGCGTCCTGCCTGCGGTCCATCTCGGCGGCCGAGAACGGCGACCACTCCTTCTCACCCCAGTACCAGCGGGTCACGTGGACCATGTCGTCGGTGGGTGCGATGCCCAACGGGGAACCTCCTCGGTTCGGGACCGGGCCGGCACAGCGTTGGGCCCGATCGCTCGGGAGAAAACGGCGAACGGACCACCTCGTCGGTGGCCCGCACGTCAACCGCTGATGGGGGAAGGCTACCTGCCGGACAGGCCGGTGGTGATGCGGTCCAGGATCTCGTCGAGCATCGCCGTGGACGTCCCGAAGGTGAGCCGGACGTGGCCCGCTCCGCCGCTGCCGAACAGGTTGCCGTCCTTGCAGAGCACGTTCGTCCGGTCGCGGAGCCAACGATCGGGACGGTCGCCCGGTTCGTGGGCCGACAGGTCCAGCCAGGCCAGGAAGGTCGACTCGGGCAGGTGGACGCGGACGTCGGGCAACTCGGCGGCCAGCCGGTCCACGAGGTGGTGGCGGTGTCTGTCGAAGAGGGCGACGAGCTCGTCCACCCAGGCGTCGCCGTGCGTCCAGCCGACCACCGCGGCGAGGTTGCCGAGACGGTTCTGACCGCCCAGCAGGTTGGCCGGCACCTCGAGGAAGCGGGCGTGGAGGCGCTCGTCGGCGAAGGCGGCCACCGAGGCCTTCAACCCGCCGATGGCGAACGTCTTGATGCCCGAGGTCAGGGTGACGGTGATCGGCGCAGCCCCCGGGATGGTGGCGGTGGGGACGTGCGCGCCGCCCGGATAGGTGAAGTCGGCGTGGATCTCGTCCGAGGCGATGACCACGTCGTGCTCGGCGGCCAGCTCCACGATCCGGGTGAGCTCCGGCTCGGTGAGCACCTTGCCCGTCGGGTTGTGCGGGTGGCACAGCAGCAGCATCCGGATCCCGGGGTCGTCGGCCAGCAGGTGCTCGAGGGCGTCCAGGTCGTGGTGCCAGCCGTCGGCGTCGCGGACCAGTGGCCAGTCGGCGATGCGGCGTCCGGTCGTGGGGGCGATGTCATGGAACGGGAAGTAGACGGGCGTGGGGAGGACGACGGCGTCGCCCGGCGAGGTGAACGCCTCGACGCAGGCCCACACGCCCTGCAGCACCGAGGCGTTGGGCACCACCAGCGCCGGATCCGCCTCCCACCCGTGTCGCCGCGACCACCAGCCGGCGAAGGCCTCGCCGAGCGCCTCGGCGCCGAGGTGGTAGCCGAAGCCACCCATGTCGACGGCATGGCGGAGGGCCTCCTGCATGGCGGGCAGCGGCCCGAGGTCGTGTTCGGCCACGAAGGCCGGGATCACCTCGGGGGCCTGCGGCGTCCACTTGTAGCCCCCGGACGCCACCTTCCGGGCCACGTCGACGTGGTCCCGGAGGACCTGCTCGGCGAGGGAGTCGCGGTCCGGCACGGGCGGCAGCCTACGTGGGTGGGCCTTCCACAAATCGTTGACGCCATGGGTCGGGTCGGTGAGACTCGGCGCCCGATGGGGGAGTGGCTGCGAGACCGACTCGCACGGGTCGCCGGTCCGCAGCTGGCAGGGCTGCTCGTGCCGGTGGCCGCCGTGCTGGCCGCCTTCCTGATCGGCGCGGTGATGATGCTGGCCCTCGGCGCCAACCCGCTGGAGGGCTACTGGGCGCTGCTGGAGGGAGCGTTCGGCGATGTCGACGCCCTGGCCGACACGGCGCTCAAGTCCATGCCGCTGCTGCTGGTGGGCATCGGCATCTGCATCGCCTTCCGGGCCTCGGTCATCAACATCGGCGGCGAGGGCCAGATGATCGCCGGCGCCATCGTCTCCACCCTCGTGGCCCTGGGGTTCCCCGACCTGCCCCGGGTCCTGCTGGTGCCCCTCGTGCTGGTCGGCGGCCTGGTCGGTGGGGCCCTGTGGGGGGCGCTCCCCGGCGCGTTGAAGGCCTACAGCGGGGTCAACGAGATCCTGTCCACGATCATGCTCAACATCGTGGCCGTGCAGCTCATGAACTTCCTGCTGCGCGATCCGATCATGGACCCCTACGAGAAGGAGCACGGCCGCCTCCCCCAGACCGAGCGCCTCTCGGAGAACTCCGACCTGCCACTGCTGCCCGGGGGGACCCGCCTGCACGTCGGCATCCTCGTGGCGGTGGCCATGGCCGGACTGGCCTACGTGCTGTTGTGGCGGACCGCGCTGGGCTACCGGCTCCGGGCCGTCGGCCACAGCGCGGCGGCGGCCCGCTACGCCGGGATGCCCGTCAAGCGCACCATCGTGGCCGCCCTGACCTTCAGCGGGGCCATGTGCGGCCTGGCCGGGGCGATCCTGGTGTTCGGGAGCGAGTCGCACCGGTTCGTCACCGACGGGTCCAGCGTGGGCTTCACCGGCTCGGCGGGCTTCAACGGGATCGTGACCGCGCTGTTCGGGGGGCTCCACCCGCTGTGGACCATCCCGTCGTCGTTCTTCTTCGGCGGCCTCCAGTTCGGCGCCAACGCCATGCAGCGGGCCGTCCAGGTCCCGGCGGCTCTCATCGTCGGCCTCAACGGCCTCGTGGTGGTCTTCGTGGTCAGCAGCGACCGGCTCCGCCGGGTGGTCGGCGAGAGCCTGGCCCAGGGGCGCCGGATCCGTTCCGGGGAGTCCATTGATGGGTGACTTCTTCACCGTCGCCTCGCTGGTCTTCGTGGTCGGCTCAGGGATCCGGCTGGCCACCCCGTTCCTGCTGGCCGGCCTGGGCGAGGCCATCGGGCAGCGCAGCGGCGTGCTGAACCTCGGCGTCGACGGCGTCATGCTCCTGGGTGCGTTCGGCGCCTACTGGACCATCTACGAGACGCAGAGCCCGGTGCTGGGCGTGTTCGTGGGCCTCGGCGTTGGCCTGGTCATGGGCGTCGTCTACGCGGTGATCACCGTGGGGCTCAAGGCCGAGCAGGGCATCAGCGGCATCGGGATCTTCTTGTTCGGCCTGGGCATCAGCGACCTGCTGTTCCAGAAGCAGGTGGGGACGCCGTTCCCCATCCGGGGCTTCGGCGACTGGCACGTGCCGCTGCTGTCCGACATCCCGAAGGTCGGGGAGATGTTCTTCCAGCACTCGGTGCTGGTCTACGTGGCGTTCGCCCTGGTGCCCGCCGTGGCCTTCCTGCTGAACCGGACGACCTTCGGCCTGAACGTCCGGGCCGTCGGCGAGAACCCGGCGGCCGCCGACAGCCTCGGGGTCAGCGTGGCCCGGGTCCGGACGACGACCATCCTGATGGCCAACACGCTGGCCGGCCTGGCCGGCGCCGTGCTGTCCATCGAGTTGGGGATCTTCCAGCAGAACCTCACCAACGGCCAGGGCTTCATCGCCATCGCTCTGGTCTACTTCGGGGCCTGGCGGCCGGTCGGGGTGATGGGCGGTGCCCTGCTGTTCGGCCTGGTGTCGGCCACCGTCCTTCAGTGGAAGACCCTCGGCCTGGTGTCGGGAGCGGCGTCGAGCCTGACGGCCATGGCACCCGCCGTGCTGACCATCCTCGCCCTGGTGGTCATCAGTCGGACCGTGGGCCAGCCGGCCGCCCTCACCCGCCCGTTCGAGCGTGGGCACTGATCATGGCGACGCGCGAGGATCAACCGGAGATCGACGAGACCTCGACCGGGAACCCGGTCGCAGCAACCCCTGATGGAGGGAACGACATGCACAAGCGGAACCATCGGAAGTGGCTGGGCCTCGCCGCCCTGCTGGCCGTGCTGGCCCTGGTGGCCGGGGCCTGCGGCTCGGACGGCGACGACTCGGCGGGAGGCGACGACGGCTTCCGCATCGCCATCGTGGCCCCGAGCGCCAGCAACGACCTGGCCTTCACCCAGAGCATCGTGGACGGCGTCGGCGCCCTGACCGGCGTCAGCGCCGTCGACGTCACCGACGGAACGTTCATCGTGGACGACGCCGCCGCGGCCATCCGTGGCTACGCCGAGGAGGGCTACGACCTGGTCATCGCCCACGGCTCGCAGTACGGCGGTTCCCTGCAGGAGATCGCCGCCGACTTCCCCGACGTGGCCTTCGCCTGGGGTACCTCCAGCGACACCTTCGGCCTGCCCAACGTGTCGGCCTACACCGCGGCGTCCGACCAGGGCGGCTACGTGATGGGCGTGATGGCGGCCGCCATGACCAACTCGGGCGTCATCGGCGTCATCGGTCCGATCGCCGTCGGCGACGCCAAGCTGTACGTCGACGGCTTCGTCAACGGCGTCCAGGCCAACTCGGGTGGCGCCACGGCCAACGTGAACTACATCGAGTCGTTCAGCGACGTGGCCCTGGCCGCCGAGGCAGCGCAGGGGCACATCGCCAACGGCGCCGACATCCTGACGGGGACCGCCCAGATGGTCGTCGGGGCGACCGGTGTGGCCGCCGAGCACGGCGCCAAGTGGTTCGGCACCCAGTCCAACCAGACGGCCCTCGGCGCCGACATCGTGGTCGCCTCCCAGGTGTACAAGTGGGAGGTCGTCCTCCAGGGCGTCGTCGACGGCATCAAGGACGGCGACCTCGGCGGCGAGGCCCACACCATCGACCTCGCCAACGGTGGCCTCGTGATCGAGTTCAACGACGCCGTCGACGCCGGGCACGCCCGGACCCTCGGCGAGAACACCATCAAGTCGATCGCCGCCGGCCTCAAGCAGACCGGGGCCTGATCCACGCTTCCCCCGATCCGGGTCGGCCGGCCGCTTCGGTCGGCCGACCCGTCGGGGGAGCCCTCGCCATGGCCGACCACACCGTTCCGCTGCTGGAACTCCGGGGGATCACCAAGCGGTTCCCCGGGGTGCTGGCCAACGACGACGTCCACCTCGACGTCCTGCCCGGCGAGATCCACGCGCTCCTGGGCGAGAACGGGGCCGGCAAGAGCACGCTGATGAAGGTGCTGTACGGCCTGTACCGGCCCGACGCCGGCGAGGTGCTCCTGTCGGGCGAGCCGAGCGGCATCGCCACGCCGGCCGACGCCATCGACGCCGGGGTGGCCATGATCCACCAGCACTTCATGCTGGTCCCGACGTTGACCGTGGCCGAGAACGTGGCCCTCGGCCTGGCCGACAACGGGATGCTGCTGGACACCACGGCGGTGGCCGGCCGGATCCGCGAGCTCTCGGCCCGCTACGGGCTCCACGTGGACCCGTCGGCGTACGTCTGGCAACTGGCGGTGGGCGAGCGCCAGCGGGTGGAGATCGTCAAGGCCCTCTACCGGGACTGCCGCCTCCTCGTCCTCGACGAGCCCACGGCGGTGCTCACCCCCCTCGAGGTGGACGAGCTCTTCGTCACCCTGCGGACCATGGCCGCCGACGGGGTGGGGCTCATCTTCATCTCCCACAAGTTGGACGAGGTCCTGGCCCTGTCGGACCGCATCACCGTGATGCGCGACGGCCGGGTCACCGGGGAGACGACGCCCGGGCAGACCAGCAAGGGCGAGCTGGCCGACATGATGGTCGGGCGGGCCGTGCAGCTGGCCCCGGACCGACCGGCCGCCGACGTCGGCGAGGTGCGCCTGGCCGTCGACGGCCTCCGGGTGATGGGCGACCGGGGCCTCGAGTCGGTCACCGGCTGCACCATCGAGGTCCGGGCCGGCGAGGTGGTGGGCATCGCCGGCGTGTCGGGCAACGGCCAGCGCGAGCTGGCCGAGGCCGTCGCCGGGCTGCGACAGCCCACCGGTGGCACGGTGGCCATCGACGGCACCGACGTGACCGGGCAGCATCCCAGCCGAGTGCGGGCCGCCGGCCTGGCCTACGTGCCCGAGGAGCGGATGCGCGACGGCGTCGTGGGCGAGTTCACGGTGGCCGAGAACCTGATCCTGGTCGACCACGACCGGGATCCGTACTGCCGTCGGGGCCTGTTGCGCCTCGGTGCCATCGCCGACGCCTGCCGGGACCTGGTCGCCCGCTTCACGGTGAAGACGCCGTCGTTGGAGACGACCACGTCGAACCTGTCGGGTGGGAACATCCAGAAGCTGATCCTGGCTCGGGAGCTGTCCGGGGAGCCCCGGGTGCTGGTGGCCGCCCAGCCGACCCGCGGCGTGGACATCGGCGCCGCCGAGTACATCCACCGCCGTCTCATCGACGAGCGGTCGTCGGGGACCGCGGTGCTGGTCATCTCCGAGGACCTCGACGAGGTCCTGGCCCTCAGCGACCGGGTGGCCGTCATGTTCGCGGGGCGGATCGTCGAGGTGATGGACGTGGCCGACGCCACCGTGGAGCGCCTCGGCCTGCTGATGGCCGGAACCGGTGTCGAGGAGGTCGGCGCCGCCTGATCCGCTTCGGCTGCCAGTCTCAGGTGCCTGTCTCAGGTGCCTGTCTCAGGTGCCTGCCTCAGGTGCCAGTCTCAGCGGCCGTGGACGGGTCGGCCGGCCAGGCCGAGGGCGGCCTCCATGAGGGCCTCCCCCAGGGTGGGGTGGGCGTGGATGGTGCCGGCCAGGTCCTCGACGGTGGCCGCCGTCTCGACGGCCAGCACCGCTTCGCCGGCCAGTTCGGCGACGTGCGCGCCGACCGCCTGGACGCCCACCACGGTGCCCTCGGCGTCGGCCACCACGGTGACGGTGCCGTCGGTCCGACCCTGGGTGCGGGCCCGGCCCGACGCGCCGAGCGGGAAGCGGGCGACCTCCGGGTACAGCCCGGCGGCCGTCGCGGCGTCGCGGTCGAGGCCCACCGACAGGACCTGCGGGTCGCTGAAGACGACGAGCGGGATGGCCGTGGGGTCGAAGGCGGCCGGGCGCCCGCAGGCAGCGTCGACCGCCACCTCGGCCTCGGCGGTCGCCTTGTGGGCCAACGCCGGGCCGTCGGTCAGGTCGCCGATGGCGTAGAGATGCTCGGCGGCCCGCCGCTGGCCGTCGACCACCACCAGGCCGTCGTCGCCGACGGTGGCACCCGCCCGGTCGATCGACACCGAGTCCGAGTTGGGGCGCCGTCCCACCACCACGCAGATGCGGTCCAACGGCAGGGTGACCGGTTCGGACGGGTCGGCTCCACCGGCAGGCGCTCCGGCGATGACGAGCCCGTGATCGTCGAGGCCGACGGCACGATGGCCGACGCACAGGCCGACGCCCAGGTCGCGCAGTCCCCGCTCCACCTGGCGTGACGTCCGCGCGTCGAAGCCGGGGAGGATCCGGTCGGCGGCCTCCACGAGGGTGACCTCGCTGCCCAGTTTGGCGAACGCGCACCCCAGCTCGACGCCCACGTAGCCGCCGCCCACCAGCACCAGGCGCTCGGGGAGCGAGTCGGCGAACAGCAGGGCGGCGGAGTCCACCACCCGGTCGCCGTCGACGGGGACGTCGGGCAGGTCGACCGGCCGGGACCCGGTGGCCACGATGGCGTCCGCGTAGTCGAGGAACTCCACCGTGTCGCCGTGCTCGACCGACACCCGTCCCGGACGGGTGAACCGGGCATGGCCCGGCATCGTCGTCACCCCGGCGTCGGCCAGGAGGCCCCGTACGCCGTCGGTCAGGCCGGCCACCACGTCGGACAGGTGGGCCCGGACGCCGGCCATGTCCACCGTCGACGTGGCCTGCAGGCCCCAGGACCGCACCCGGTCGCCGAGGGCGTGGGCCTCGGCGACCTCGATGAGGGCCTTGGACGGGATGCACCCCACGTTCAGGCAGGTGCCGCCCACGGCATCCCGCTCCACGAGCGTCACCGTCCGGCCGAGCCGGGCGCCGTGGAGGGCCGCCACGTAGCCGCCGGGGCCGCCGCCGACCACCAGCAGGTCGACGCTGGTGGCCACCTCGCCGACGACCATCGGCCTCAGCCTCCGACGAGCAGGTTCAGCGGTTCGGAGAGGTCGTCGACCACCGCCCGGCGGAAGGCCTCGGCCAGGTCGCCGTCGATGATCCGGTGGTCGGCGCCGAGGACGACCGGCAGGGTGGGGCGGGCCACCACGGTGCCGTCGACGGCCACGGGACGTTCGGCCACCGCGCCCAGGCCGAGGATGGCGCCCTGGCCGGGCGGGATGATCGGCGTGGCGAACCGGCCGCCCAGCGACCCGTAGTTGGTGATGGTGAACGTGGCGCCGGACAGGTCGGCGGCCGTGGCCTGGCCCGAGCGGGCCCGTCCGGTGACCTCGGCGATCCGTTGGGCCATGGCGAACAGGTCGAGGCGGTGGGCGTCGTGGACCACGGGGACCACGAGGCCACGTTCGGTGGCCGTGGCGATGCCGAGGTTCACGCCGTCGGGGACGACCATGGCGTCGCCGGGATGGCCCTCCACGTGGGCGTTGACCACCGGGTGGCGGAGCAGGGCCCGGGTGGCGGCCACGGCAGCGACGGCCAGGACGGTGACGGCGTCCGCGCCCGGTCGGTCCATGGCCCGGATCCGGGCACGGAAGTCGACCAGCAGCGAGACGTCGATCTCGTCCATGGAGTGGATGTGGGGGATCTCCGACCAGGCCTGGGCCATGTTGCGGGCCACCACGCCGCGGATGCCCCGGAGCTGGTGTCGTCCCGGTGGCGCCTGCCCCAGGTCCAACGGTCCGCCTGCTGGCAGCGGTGCGGCTGCCGGCGTCGTCGAGGGTCCCGGCGCCGACGCGGCGGGTGCCGGCTGACTCGCAGTGCCCGCGCCCCGGACGTCGTCGGCCGTGATGCGTCCGCCCGGGCCGGTCCCGGCGACCGTGGACAGGTCCACGCCGAGGTCGAGGGCGAGTCGGCGCGTGGCCGGGGCGGCCTTGGGTCGGGCGGTCGGCGAGGCCTTGGGTCGGGTGGCCGGAGCGGCCGTGGCCCCGGCCGTCGCCGTCGCTGCTGCCGCGGCCGGCGCGTCCCCGGTGAGGCCGTCCCCGCTGCCGTCGTCGATCTCGACCAGGAGGGCTCCGACCCGGAGGCGCTCGCCCTCCGCGGCGCCCAGTCGCAGGATGGTGCCGGCCACCGGCGACGGCAGCTCCGAGCTGGCCTTGTCGGTCAGGACCTCGACCAACGGCTGGTCGCGGACCACCTCCTGTCCGACGGCGACGAACCACTCGACCACCTCGGCCTCCTCGAGGCCCTCGCCGATGTCCGGCAACAGGAAGGAGAACGACACGCCCGGTGGCCTCAGGCGACCTCGAGGACCCGGCGCACCGCGGCGGCGATCCGTGCCTCGTCGGGGACGTAGGCGTCCTCCAGTTGCCCGACCGGGTACGGGACGTCGTAGCCCGACACCCGGACCACGGGCGCCTCCAGCGACCAGAAGCACTCCTCGACGATGGTGGCCACCACCTCGCCGGCGAAGCCACCGGTCTGGACGGCCTCCTCGACCACCACGGCCCGCCCGCACCGGTCCACCACCCCGGCGATGGCCGCCAGGTCGAGGGGCACGAGGCTGCGCAGGTCCAGCACGGCGACCGACAACCCGTCGTCGGCCAGGGCGTCGGCCACCCGACAGGCCAGCTCCACCTGGTAGCTCCAGGCGATCACCACGACGTCGTCGCCCTCCCGGGCGAGCCGGGCCTCGCCGAGGGGCACCACGTGGTCGCCGTCGGGCACCTCGCCCCGGATGCCCCGGTAGCCCCGGAGTGGTTCGAGGAACACCACCGGATCGGGATCCCGGATCGAGGCGGCCAGCAGGCCCTTGGCGTCCGCCGCGGTGGCCGGAGCGACCAGTTTCAGGCCGGCCATGTTGGCCAACTGGCCCTCCATGGAGTCCGAGTGGAGTTCGGGGGTGCGGACGCCGCCGCCGAACGGGGACCGGATGGTGATGGCCGGCTCGAAGCGGCCCCGGCTGCGGTAGCGCAGGCGGGCCACCTGGCCGGCGATCTGGTGCATGGCCTGGTAGGAGAAGCCGAGGAACTGGATCTCGGCCACCGGGACCAGGCCGGCCATGGCCAGGCCGACCGCCGAGCCGACGATGGCCCCCTCGGCCAGGGGCATGTCGACCACCCGGTCCTCGCCGAACTTCTCGAAGAGGCCCTCGGTGGCCCGGAACACGCCACCGTTGCGGGCGACGTCCTCGCCCAGCACCACGACCCGCTCGTCACGGGCCATCTCGACGTGGAGGGCCTCGTTGACGGCCTGGAGCATGGTCAGCTCCGACGTGCCGGTCATGGCGGCCCCCCTCCGGCGGGGGCCGTCTCCAGCAGCTCCTGCCGCTGCCGGGCCATCCGCTGGGTGTCGACGACGAAGCAGTGGTCCATGACCTCGTCGGGGGTCGTCGTCCGTGCCTCGGCCCGGTCGACCAGACGGTCCAGGAGGTCCAGCGCCTCGGCTTCGACGGTGGCCCGGGCCTCGTCGTTCCAGAGGCCAGCGGCCTGGAGGTGGGCGGCCAGGCGTTCGACGGGGTCGTCCCGACGTGCCGCTTCGAGGTCCTCGGGGGGGACGTAGCGGGTGGGGTCGTCGGCCGTGGTGTGGGCCGCCAGGCGGTACACCGTCGTCTCGACCAGCGTCGGGCCACCTCCGGAGCGGGCCCGCGCCCGGGCCTCGTCGACGGCGTCGAACACCGCGGCGGCGTCGTTGCCGTCCACCGTGACGCCCGGGATGCCGTATCCGACGGCGCGGTCGGCCAGCGAGGCCGCCGCGGTCTGCAGCGAGAGGGGGGTCGAGATGGCCCACTGGTTGTTCACGCAGAGGAACACCACCGGCGCCCGGAGCACGCCGGCCAGGTTCATGGCCTCGTGCACGTCGCCCTCCGAGCTGGACCCGTCGCCGAAGGACACGAGGACCACGCCGGGCTCGTCGCGGAGCCGCATGCCCCAGGCCAGGCCGACGGCGTGCGGGACCTGGGTGGCCAGCGAGATCTGGAGGGGGGCGACCCGGACCGATTCGGGCAGGCGGCTGCCGTCGGGGTGGCCGACGTTGTAGAGGACGTACTGCTCGAGCACCTCGGGTCCGAAGTGCTGGAGGGCCAGGGGTTCCCGGTACTGGGGGAGGAACCAGTCCTCGGTGGGATCGAGGGCGTGGGCGGCGGCGGCGAAGGTGGCCTCGTGGCCGTCGATGGGGGCCAGCGTGCCGATCCGTCCCTGCCGCTGGAGGTTCCACAGGCGACCGGCCTGGGTCCGCGCTGCGACCATGTCGACGAGGATCGTCCGGAGCCGGTCGTCGGTGGGTCGAGCCACGCGTCGACCCTAGCCCCGCGCCCACGACCGGTCGCCGGTCACAGGTGTCCGACGTCACCGTCCACGACCGGTTTCCGGCGGTGACCGACCGGTAACTTGGTGTCCACAACGGCTCCCACTCCCCTCGGGAGCCAGCAACCTCCGGCCCGAACCTCCCCCCGGTTCCGAGTGCCGAGAGTGACCGCATGCCCCGCCTCCCCCCCGGCGGGGCATGCGAACTTTTGCCGACATACCGGACCTCCTCCCGCCAGCGAAGTACCTGCGCTCCGTGACAACCACCGAGCCAGGGGGGCTGGCAGATGGACATCATCCGAGTGGCGGACAAGCTCAAGGCGTTCCGTCAGGACTTCCCGGCCGTTGACTACGGCCTAATCCAATCGTTCACCGAAGACCATGTCGGTGACGTTGCACGCGTTACAGGTTCGTGTCGCGTCGTCGACCTCCACACAGGGGCGGTGCTGGCCGAGGCGCACGGAACCCGCGCCCTCCGCCCCCCGGTCCCCGGCGCTCAGGGATCCAAGGACACCCGCGACCCCGACCGGGCGATGACCCAGGCCCTCGGCCGAGTCCTCGGCCTCCTGGGCTACGCGGACGCCGAGTCGATCGAGGGCGACACCGACCTCCCCGACCACACGGCCCCGGCCGCAGCTGCGCCGCCTCGCCCGCCGGCCCCGCCTCGACCTCGAGGAGAGAACCCGGCCACCCAGGCGAAGAAGGTCCTCAACGGCGAGGCGATGCCCGAACCGGAACCCGACCCTGATCTGGTCGACGCCTCCCCTTTCCGGGACGCCCTGAACGGACTCGATTCGTACGGGAAGGGCACCGCCAAGTCGATGCTGGACAAGGCCGGGATCCCGGTCCCGATCCCCGCACGGGTCGCACCGGAGACCGCCGAGCTGCTCCGCCAGATCCTCGCCCAGGCCGACGCTGCGTCCCCGCAGGCGTCATGAGACTCCCAGCTGCACGGTGGACGGACCCGTCGACGTCGCACGCCGCCCCAGCCGGCCTCGACCTGACCGACATCCAGGCCAACGTCCGCGACCTGTTCGCCTCCCTCGGCCCGATGACCGACGAGCAGCTCGTCGCCGCCTACCAGGCACGCCACGGCTCCACGGGGCCGTCCACGATCCGCACCCGCCGCCGCGAACTGCAGGACGCCGGCGTCGTCGAGTTCCACGGCCGCTCCACCACGGAAGGAGGACGGCCATGCCAGGTGTTCCGGCTCACGCAATCGACCCTGTTTCCGGCGTCGTAACCGAGAAGCAATGGCAGCAGACCGTCCTCGACGCCGCCCAGCTGCTCGGCTGGTGGACCTACCACACGTACGACTCGCGCCGTTCGACGCCCGGGTTCCCCGACCTGGTCCTCATCCGCCCACCGAGGGTCCTGTTCCTCGAACTGAAGCGCGAAACGGGGCGGCTCACCGTCGCCCAACGAGAAGTCCTCGGCCTCCTGGACGGCTGCCCCGGCGTCGAAACGCACGTCGCACGGCCGTCCGACTGGCCACAGGTTGTGGAGTGGCTCTCATGACCCTGCTGTCATGCGGAACCGAGACCCTGGACACTTCGCTGTCCGGGTCGCCACTCACAGCGGAGCAGGGGCCGGCCGGCACGACGCCCCCGACGACGGTCGCATCCATTCCGTCGTCGGCCCTTCACCCGTCCCGGCCGGCCCCTGCTCCATCCACCACGGTGGCCGGCGTTGCTCTGCTCGGAGGTGGTGGCACGCCGGCCACCACCACCTCGACGTCGACGACGGTGCCTCCGGTCGTGTGGCCGTCCGCCGTCGAGGGCTGGAGGCCGTATGTGGCGGTCTGGTTCCGACCGGAACACGTCGACCTGGTCCTCGGCCTCATCGCGTGTGAGTCGTCCGGCGACCCGCACGCGTACAACGACACGCCGGCTGCGAACGGCATGAACGCCGCCGGCCTGTTGCAGCACCTCGACGGCTACTGGCCGTCCAGGGCGAAGAAGGCCGCCGGTGCCGGCTACCGCAACGCCGGCGACATCTGGAACCCGCTCGACCAACTCGCCGTGTCGGCCTGGTTGGCCTATCGGACACCGCAGGGGTTCGGCCACTGGGAGTGCCATCGGGAGGAGGCGGCATGAAGCCGACGTTCGTACTCAGGTTCACCCACGAGGAGATGGTCGTCCTCATGGAGACGCTCCGGTACCGCTTCGAGTTCACCGAGAACACCAGACGAGCCGAGTCGATCCGGCAGCTCACCGCGTTCCAACGGCCGGTCGGCAACGCGATCCGCCGCCGCATCTCGGAACGGTTCAACCAGGGCGTCGACCTCGTCCCCGGTGCGACGAAGGAGGACCTGTCGTGAGCCTCAGAGTGTCCCAGTGGGTGTGGGGCCATTCGCCGGCCCGCAACGGTGCCCGCCTCGTGCACCTCGCCCTCGCCGACGCCGCCTCCTGCAACCGCGGCCACAAGCGCGACCGCGACTGCGACTGCGTCGAGGTGCCGACCCGTCGAATCTCACGGGCGGAGCTGGCCGCGATGACCGGCCTGTCCGCGTCGGGCGTGAAAAACGCCCTCGCGGGCCTCGTCGACCTCGACCTGGTCGCCCGACGGTCCGGCGGTCACGGCACAGAGGTCTCACGGTGGCTCCTGCGCCTGTCTGAGCCGCCGACAGGGTGCGAGTGCGGGTTCTGCGAGGTGTTCGCCGTCGGAACGCTTAGAACGGCTCCAAACGCCGCGGGGGCCAGATTCTGGCCCCCTGTGGAGAACAGCCCCGATGGGGGGCCAGAATCTGGCCGGGGAGGGCCAGATTCTGTCGCTAGTGGGTCAGATTCTGGCCCCTATACAGAGACAGAACCACTACAGAAAAGCGAACCGGGCGAAAACGGCTGTGGATTCGCACGCGGCCTGACCGAGATCCGGCGGATGCGGGAGCTGCTCGATGCGTAGAACGCTCCGCATCGTCGCCCTGGCCGTCGCCGTCGTGTTGATATCAACGTGTCCCGCCGGCGCAGCCGGCCAGTACGTCCACGTCACCGTCGACCAGGCATACCTCGCAGACGACGGCACCATCCTCGACGACCCGTACCAGGTCGGCGAAGGCGCACAGGCGTCCTCGAGGTCGATCCTGTACTGGGGGCCACTCGCCAACGGCGACACCCACCACACCCTCGAAGCCGCCGGCTGGCCCTACGACCGCACGATGGCTGTGCTGGCCGTCGCGTTCCCGTGCATCCCGAACCGGTACTGCTTCGACCACGACGCCGCAGCGCAGCTCCTCGCCAACGGTCTCACCTGGAACGCCCTCGACGCCCTCTACGAGAAGCGATGAACGGAGACCCCGTGGACAGGGAACCAGCCACCCGAGACCTTGTCCTCGCCATGATGCAGACCGGGAAGACCGCCGAGATGGTGCTAGAGGGCCGGCGGATCGAACGCGAGCGCCTCGCAGCCCTCGGATGGGCCGTCGACGACGACCCGCTTTTCGCCGTTGCCTACGAGACGTTCACGACCGCGAAGTGGAACGACCTGGTCATCCGCCTTCTCGAACTCGAAGCAAGCGCCGAGAACCGATGATGTACGAAGCGGACCTCACACCGGTGGCGCACCTCCTCCTCATGAAGCGCCACCTCGAGGAACTCGCCACCACCTACCTCGACCACGAGGACCACCTCGGAGTGCGCCTCAAGTACCGGCTCGTCTGCACGTTCGTCGACCAGCTCCTCGAGGACGCCGAAGATGGCCGATGACGGCGACCTGCGACGCCTCATGACACGCCTCGCCGCATCAGCGCACCTGGTATCGGTCGAACTCGAAGACCTCCTCGTGCTGGCCTACGAGAACACCGGGGCCGGCGACCGGGTCCAGGTATCCGGCGGCGACGTCGTCGACATCCACTCCGTCGGCGACCAACGCGCCCGCACCGCCCTCCAAGGCATCAACCGGCACGCCGCCCCGCTCCTCGAGCACCTCGACAACGCCATCCGGCTACTCCACGCCACCGGCCCCCAGGACGCGCCCCGCACCCGCAAGCAGATCACCAAGGCCGAACACCAGGAAGCCCTCGACGCCCAGGCACGCCGCAAGAACCGAGGCGACTACACCCCCGTCCGCATCGTCCCGCAGCCGACCCCGCGGATCCGCTGATGGACACGTTCCACGAATGCCGGCAGTGCTCCGCGCCCGACGGGTACACGTGGTTCGCCGACGACGGCTATGAGCTGTGCCGCTACTGCGGCCACAAACGCGTCCACGCCGACTCATGGGTCCACCGAGGAGCCTGCCGAGGACTCGACACCAACATGTTCTTCCCTGAACGAGGCGACACCGACGGCCTCGAGAAGGCACGCGCCGTCTGCCAGGAATGCCCCGTCACCCAGAAGTGCCTCGAATACGCCCTGTTCACCGTCCAACGCTTCGGCATCTGGGGCGGCAAGTCCGAACGGGAACGCCGCATCATCCGCAACGGCCGCCGAGGAACCGACGGCACCGCGTTCAGAGGATTCGTCCGCACCTGCCCGAACTGTCGCACCACGTTCCGCACCACAATCCGACAGAAAGGGTTCTGCAGCCGAGCCTGCTACGCCCAGAACCTGAAGAACATCCACCCGGCACTACGGCGAAAGCGCGCATAACGTGACCGCATGGATGCCCTCAATCGGTGGAAGAACCTGCCGCAGAAGGTCCGCAACACCGTCGTCGCGATCGTCCTCGTCGCCATGCTCCTATTCGCCTGGGCACGCGGCGTCGGCGACGCCGACCAGGTCGACCTCGAGGACCGCCGGCCAGCCGTCACTACGACGACGAGCCGTGCGCCGGCCAAGTGGCTCGGCCACTACGACTACGACCTCAAGCGTCAGGTCGACAGGTTCGGCCAGGAATGCTCCGAGCTGCAGGAAGCGTTCGACTGGATCGACTCGGCCCGCGACGGCCTCAAGCGCAAGTACGGCCGTAACGGCGTCCACGTCATGCAATGGCTCCACGACAAGATGGACCGCCAGGGCTGCTACGACTGATCCGCCACGACGTCACTGCGGGCTGACACGCTTGTGGTCGAGTGGCAACCATGCGCCCCAGAGTGATCTGCCTCGAAGCCGGCTGCGGCAACCTCACCGACCAGCCGCCCCGCTGCGACGAACACTCCCAACACCGCCTCCCCACGCATCCCGGCCGGATCGCCCGCACCCGCTACGACGCAGCGTGGAACCGCCTGTCCAAGCAGGCACGCTCCGAGCAGCCCTGGTGCACCCGCTGCGGGGCGACCGACGACCTGACCGTCGACCACGTCATCCCCGGGTCGACCGCCGGCGGGATCATGGTCCTGTGCCGCAGCTGCAACTCGGCGAAGTCCGGCCAGGACCGACGGTTCCGACGCACCCTCGACGGCTTGTAGCACCCCCCCTTTTTGAGGGGCCTCGGCGTGACCCGCAGCCCCCTGAGCCTTCCGTTTTCCGCTGCGAAAACCGGGAAGGGGGCGTGATTCGGTGGTGAACGCCGGCAGACCCCCGAAGCCCCTCGAGGAGAAGCTGAGAACCGGCAACCCCGGCCAGCGCCGCCTCCCCGCCATGACCACGGTCGGCTCGACGCTGCCCGCGCCGCCGAAACCCCCCGGCCATCTCAAGAAGGCCGGCACCCGTGTCTGGGACCAGGTGTGGGTCGCCGCGCAGGTGTGGCTCGGCCCGTCGGATGTGCCGGCGGTGACGTTGTGCTGCGAACTCGCCGACCAGGTCGACACGTTGAAGCGGACGATGGCCGCGACCCGCAAGCCCGAGATGAAGTTGCAGTGGCACTGGGCGGTGCAGCGTTCCCAGAAGGAGCTGATGTCCGCGTATTCGCAGCTCGGCCTGACGCCGACCGCGAGGGCGAAGCTCGGCCTGGTGGTCGCGCAGGCCGCGGAGACCGAGTCCAGGCTGTCGCGGTTCTCGAACCGTGCCGGCTAAGACGAAGCCGCCGGCGTCGCTCGGGCCACTCGTCGCCGAGTTCACCGAGGAGTTCGTCCGCCACACACGCGGCGAGTACGCCGGCGAACTCGTCGAGCTGCGCGACTGGCAGCGGAGCATCCTCGACGGTCTGTTCCGCCTCGACGACCAGGGCCGCTGGAAGCACCGGCAGGGCCTCGTCATCCTGCCCCGCAAGTCCGGCAAGTCGCTGCTGCTGTCCGGCGTCGCCACCTGGGCGCTGTTCGCGTCGGGGGAGCCGGGCTGCGAGGTGTACTGCGTCGCCGGCTCCAAGGACCAGGCACGCATCGTGTTCCAGAACATCAAGGACACGATCGACGCGGACCCTGACCTGACGACCGCCTCCGAAGTGTTCAAGGACGCGATCTCGGTGCCCTCGACCGGCGCGGTGTGCCGCGTCCTGTCGTCCGACGGTGCCCTCGCTCACGGCCTGTCCCCGGTCGTGTCGATCGTCGACGAGACGTGGTGCCACCCCGACGGCGAGCTGTACGAGGCGCTCCTGTCCGGCTCCGGTGCCCGCCGCCAGTCACTACTCGTGCACATCACGACCGCCGGGTCCGGCGAGGGGAACCCGTTGGCGAACCTCGTCGAGTACGACCGCCGCGTCCAGGCCGGCGAGGTCGACGACGACACGTGGTGGTCGTGGTGGAACCCGCCGCACCCCGACGACGACCACACCGACCCGGCCACCTGGGCGGCCGCTCACCCCGCCTACGGCGACTGGATCACCGAGGAGTACCTCGCGTCGCAACTCAAGCAACTCCCCACGCCGGAGTTCAAACGCCTCCACCTCGCCGCGTGGACATCGAACCGCGACGTGTGGCTCGAACCCCACCAGCTCGACCTCATCGGCACCTGCGAACCACTCACCCCCGAGGACCATCCGATCATCGCCGTCGACGGCTCCTGGTCATCCGACGCGTCCGCCGTCGTCGCTGCGACCGCCGATGGCCGCGTCGAGCTGCTGCACCTCCAGGAGAAACCGCTCGACGGCCCCGACAACTACCGGGTCGACATCCCCGACCTCCTCGCCGCCGTCGTCGAGCACGCCGAACGCCTCATGACCCGCGCCGTCATGTACGACCGCTACCTCATCGGCCCCGCCATGTTGCAGCTCGGCGAGGACCCCGGCCTCCCCGTCGTCGAGTTCCCGCAGAACGCCCGCCGCATGGTGCCGGCCACCAAGCGGTTCGCCGACGCGCTCCTCGACGGGCACCTCCAGGTCGTCGAGAACGAGCTGCGGCCGCAGCTGCTCCGCCACATCGAGAACTGCCGGCTCAAGGTCGACCGGCTCGGTGCCCGCATCGTCAAGGACCACACCGGCTCGTCCAAGAAGATCGACGCTGCCGTGTGCGCGGTCATGGCGTTCGACGCCGCCAACGACATCCCCGTCATCGAACCCATCACCCCGAGGATCTACTGATGCCCCTATTCGCCAGGAAGCGCGTCCAGACCCGTGATCCGGATCCGTTCCCGCCGTGGAACCCGCCGATCTGGAACCAGAACCTGGCCGGCGTCGCCGTCACCGACGACACCAGCCTCGGCATCGTCACCGTGTGGCGCTGCGTCGACCTCATCGCGTCGACCATCGGATCCCTGTCGATCCACGCGTACCGTGACGGCGACCGGATCGACACGCCACCGATCCTGCTGCACCCCAACCCGACCGAGCAGCGGATCGACACCTACTCGGCGCTCATCACCTCGGCGTTGCTGCGAGGCAACGGCTACGCGCTCCTCGGAGACTTCGACCGGTTCGCGCATCCCCGCCAGATGGTCGTCCTCGACCCCGACCAGGTACGCGTCGACGTCAACCAGGCAACCGGCACGATCACGTACCGGGTCGGCGACGACCGGTACACCCGCTTCGAGATGCTTCACCTCCGCGGGTTCATGCGGCCCGGGCACGTCGTCGGCGTCGGCGTCCTCGACGCGCAGAAGCACGCCCTCGGTCTCGCCATCGCCGAGCACGAATGGACCGAACGCGTCTTCTCCGAGGGGTCGATCCCGTCCGGCGTCATCACCACCGACGCCGAACTGTCACCCGAAGCCGCCGACGACCTCAAGAAGGCGTGGGTCCGCAGCCACGGCGGCCGCGATCGCACGCCGGCGGTGCTGTCCGGCGGCCTCGCGTACAAGCCGATCCAACTCTCGAACTCCGACCTCGAGCTGCTCGAAGCCCGCAAGTGGTCGGCGACGCAGCTCGCCGCGATCTTCGGCGTCCCCGCGCACCTCGCCGGCGCACCCTCGTCCGACTCGCTGACCTATTCGACGGTGGCGGAGGACTCGCGGGCGTTCGTCCGGTTCGGACTGCGCCCCTGGGTGAGCCGCCTCGAGTACGCGCTGTCGTCGGTGCTGCCGCGCGGCCAGTCCGCGTCGATCTCGACCGCCGAGTTCCTGCAGCCGGACGTACTCACCCGCTACCAGGCCGCACAGATCGCGATCGCTGCCGGCTTCAAGACTGTCGATGAGGTCCGAGCAGAGGAGGGCCTACCCGCATGAGCAACAACGTCATCGAACGCAACCTGGTCGCCGAGTCGATCGAGGTCCGCGAATCCGCCGAAGGCCGCAGGGTCTGCGGGATCGCCGCCCCGTTCGGGTCCGAGTTCGACGCCGGCGACTACGTCGAACGGTTCGCCCAGGGCGCGTTCGCCAAGTCGATCACCGAACGAGGCGACAAGGTTCCGCTCCTCGAAGCGCACCGGCACGACGCCATGCCGCTCGGCCGCGCCACCGTCCTCGAGGAGACCAGCGGCGGCCTGTACGCCGAGTTCCTCGTGTCCAGGACGGCCCGAGGCGACGAAGCGTTGCAGCTGGCCCGCGACGGCGTCATGCACTCGTTCTCCGTCGGGTTCGTCCCGGTCCGCGACCACCGCACCAAGACCGGCGACGGCCGCCCCCTCGTTGAACGCCAGGAAGTGAAGCTGCACCACGTCGGCCTCATCTCCGAGGTCCCCGCGTACAACGACGCGAAGGTCCTCGCGGTCCGCGAGTACGACCCCGACGACGAGGACGACTGCCCGCGTCTCGCCGTGTGGCGCGCCCGCATCCTCACCGTCTGAACCAATCCGCCACGACGTCACCAGCGGGTGACACGCTTCTGGTACTGCGCCGCTCCTGCGCCGCCGGTCGTGCCGGCACCCGGGAACACCCAGGACCCAACCCAACCCGCACGAACCGAAGGAGCACGAGCATGAAGCTGCTCGACCAGCTCGTCGAGGAACGCGCCGAGATCGCCGACGCCATGTCGGCCATCTGCGACGCCGCCGCCGACGAGACCCGCGACCTCTCCGACACGGAGGAGTCGAACCTGAAGGACCTGCACACGCGGTCCGAGTCCCTCGACGCCCGCATCGGCGAGCTGCGCGACATCCAGCTCCGCAACGCCGAGGCCGCCCGGCTGCGCGCCGAGGTCACCCCGACCGTCGAGACGGCCGAGAAGGCCACCGAGGTCCGAGTCGGCGACGAGCCGCTCACCTACAGCGCGCACTCGCCCAACTCGTTCATCCGCGACGTCTACCTGGCCCAGCACAGGCAGGACCCGACCGCCGGTGCCCGCATCGCGCGCCACTCGGCCGAGATGGAGGTCGAGCACCGCGACGTCGGCACCGGAGCGTTCGCCGGCCTCGTCGTCCCGCAGTACCTGACCGACCAGGCCGCCGAGCTGGTCCGCGCCGGCCGGGTCACCGCCAACCTGTGCAACCGGCTGCCCCTCGGCAACGACGGGATGACCATCAACATCAGCCGCGTCACCACCGGGTCCTCGACCGCCGTCCAGGCGACCGAGAACACCGCGGTCGACGAGACCGACATGGACGACACGCTGCTGACGATCAACGTCCGCACCATCGCCGGCCAGCAGGACGTGTCCCGCCAGGCCGTCGAGCGCGGCACCGGCGTCGACAGCCTCGTCATGAACGACCTGGCCGCCTCGTACGCCGCGACCCTGGACACCCAGGTCATCAACGGCTCCGGTAGCTCCGGCCAGCACCTCGGCATCCTGAACACGTCGGGCATCGGCTCGCAGACCTACACGGCCGCCACGGCGACCATCGCTGGCCTGTGGCCGAAGCTGATCGCCACCATCGGCGACGTGGCCGCCAACCGAGGGCTGCCCTGCGACGCCCTGATCTTCGCCCCGAGGCGCTGGTCGTGGATCGTGGCGCAGCTCGACGGGAACAACAGGCCCCTGGTGCTGCCCGCCGCGTCCGGCCCGACCAACGCGATGGGCGTCGGCGACCCGGCCGGCGTCGAGGCCGTCGGCCAGATCGCCGGCGTGCCCTGCTACGTGGACGGCAACATGCCGGTGAACCTCGGAGCCGGGACCGACGAGGACCGGATCGTGGCGATCCGCCGCGCCGACCAGCTCCTGTGGGAGCAGGGCAACGGCTCCCCGGCGCTCCTGCGGATGGAGCAGACCACCGGCGGCAACCTGACCGTCAAGATGGTCACCTACGCCTACTCCGGCTTCACCGCCGGCCGGTACCCGACCGCCGTGTCGGTCCTCGGCGGCACGGGCCTCAACGACACCCTGTAGGCCCGTACAGGCGACGCCGACCGGCCCCCCCGGCGGCGTAGCAACCACGGCAAGCCCCCGCCGGCAGCGGACCGCACAACCGCCGCCGGCGGGGGCGACCCACCCGCCCTCGACCTCGAGGAGAACCCCTCATGGCGAACAACGACGACCAGGCGCGCCGCGAAGCCAAGACGAAGGCCGCCCAGGCCGACGCCGACGGCCGCAACGTCCCCGCGCCCGCCAAGGCCCCCGCCAAGAAGAAGAAGTAGCCGGTGGGCAACTACGTGTCGCTCACCGAGCTGAAGGACGCCCTCGGCATCACCGGGTCGACCGACGACACGTACCTGAACCTCGCCATTGACGCCGCCGAAACGGCGATCGACGACCTGTGCGGCCGCGTCTTCACCGCCGCCGGCTCCGCGACGGCACGCACGTACCGGGCGCAGCCGTACCTGGCGGTCACCGACGACATCTCGTCGACGACCGACCTGGTCATCAAGACCGACACGTCCGGCGACGGCACCTACGACACCACCTGGACCGCGTCGGACTACCAGCTCGAACCGCTCAACGACCTCGCCAAGGGCCGCGGCGTGAACACGATCCGCGCCGTCGGCTCCGAAACATTCCCCGTGTACGGCGACGGCCTCGCCGGCGTCGAGGTCACCGCCCGGTGGGGATGGCCGTCGGTCCCGAACCCCGTCAAACAGGCGACGCTGATGATGGCGTCCCGCCTGTACGGCCGGAAGGCCAGCCCGATGGGCGTCATCGGCGTCGGCGACTTCGGACCCGTCCGCATCTCCCGCTCCGACCCTGACATCGCGCACCTGCTGATGGACTACCGCCGACCAGGCATCGCCTGACGATGGCCGACTACTCGGCGATCCGCACGGGCATCGCTACTCGCCTGGCGACCTCGAGCACGTTCATCCAGGTCGCCGCCACCGTGCCCGACACCGTGTCCACACCGTGCGCGATCGTGCAACCAGGCAGCCCAGTCGCCGACTACGACCTCGCGTTCAACAACGGCCTCGAACGGTTCGTCTTCAAGATCACCGTCCTCGCGCAACGCTTCGACGAGGAAGCCAACCAGACGCTGCTGGACGGCCTGCTGTCCGGTGCCGGGTCGATCCGAGCCCTCATCGACGGCGACCTGACCCTCGGCGGGAACTGCAAGACCTGCCAGGTCGTCTCGGCCGACACGTACGGCCTCGTCGACGTCAACGACACCCCGTTCCTGGGATGTGACTACACCGTGGAGGTGTTCGCCTGATGCCCACCAAGAAGAACGAATACACCGTCGTGGGGAACCACACGGTCCTCGGCCACGAGCCGGGCACGACCTTCTCCGCCTCCCTGTCGGCGGAGCAGGAGCAACAGCTGATCGACGGCGGCCACCTGGTCGCCGGCAAGCGCCCACAGGAGGGCTGACAACATGGCAGAGCTCATCGGCGGCGCATCCGCGACCGTCACCATCAACAGCGTCGATCTGTCCGACCACATCACCAGCGCGACGCTGGAGCGGTCATTCGACGACGTCGACACCACCGCGTTCGGCGACTCGACCCGCACCCGCATCGCCGGCCTCGGCGACGCGACCCTGAACATCACGTTCAACCAGGACTACGCCTCCTCGGAGGTCGACGCGACCCTCAACGGTCTCGTCGGCACGACGACGGCGTTCACGTTCAAGCCGACCAGCTCGGCCACGTCGGCCACGAACCCGTCGTACAACGGCACCGTCCTGGTCACCGCGTACACGCCGGTGTCGGCCGAGGTCGGCTCCCTGTCGTCGTTCTCCGTCTCGTGGCCGGTCACCGGCGACATCACCCGCGCCACCAGCTGACCCGGGACGGGGGGCCACGATGAGCACCATGCAGATGGCGTTCCGCATCGTCCACGATGGGGCGGAACGCACCGTGACCGCCGGTCCGAAGCAGATCGTCGCGTTCGAACGGCACTGGGGCGTCGGCATCGCCCGGGCGCTATCCGAGGGACGCATCGAGCACCTCGCGTGGCTCGCCCACCAGGCGTCCCTCGCCGAGGCGCAGGCAGGCAACGGGCCGGCTGTCAAGCCATTCGACGAGTGGCTCGACGCCCTCGACGACCTCGAGGCGACCGACGGAGACGAACCGGCCCCTTTGGCTGGGACTCCCTGACCGTTCAACTCGCCGCATTGTCGGTACGGACAGGGATCAGCCCGGCGCAACTGCAGGAATGCTCGGCCGAGGACCTCGACGCGATGCGGCGCGTCCTGGAATGGCAGGTGGACGAACAGAGGCAGGCAGTGGAGAAGGCGAGGAGGAGGAGGCGATGATATGGCGAAGCGTCCGACGCTGAAGAAGACGACCAGCGCCGACGCCGTCCAGCTCTACGGCTTCGACGAGTTCCAGCGTGCACTGCGCCGCGCCGACAAGGACACGCGACGGGCGATCAAGCAGGGCAACAAGGAGATCGCCGAGCAGGTCGTGAAACGGATGCGGCACCGTGCCCGCATCGTCTGGAACGCCGACCAGTACGAGACCATCGTCCCGTCCATCAAGGCCGTCCAGGGCAACGTCCCCAAGGTCCGCGCCGGCGGCGCAACCAAGGCCAAGGTGTCGCCTCGCACCCCAGCCGGTCGCCGCCGCCGTGAGCGGCCTGCGGCTGGCGACGTGTTCTTCGGTGCCGAGTTCGGCGGGCGGGGCACGAAGACGACGATGCAGTTCCCGCTCAAGCGGAACCGCGGCTACGTCATGTTCCCGACGATCCGAGCGATGCACGGGTTCATCAAGAAGGAATACACGCGCCGGATCGAGGACGTGTTGAAGAAGTTGGGGGACTGATGGCATCACCGACCAGGACCCTCACTGCGAACTTCGTCGGCAGAACCGACAACCTCGAGAAGGCGTACAAGCGCGTCTCGAAGGGGTCCGCGCTCATGTCGGACAAGTTGACGAAGGCCACCCGCATGGCCGGAGTCGGCTTCGCCGGCCTCGCCTCCGTCGCCGTCGGCGCAGCTGTCGCACTGAAGCCGATGATCGACAAGGCGGCGGACGTCGAGGAGTCCCTGTCGAAGAACGAGGTCGTGTTCGGCGACTCCGCCCGCGCTGTCGAGGAGTTCGCGTCGACGTCGCTGCGGTCGTTCGGCGTGACCCGCAACGCCGCCCTGGAAGCCACCGGCGTGATCGGCACCCTCGGCAAGGCGATGGGGATAACCGAGGCCGACAGCGCCGACATGGCGACCACGCTCGTGGGTCTCGCCGGCGACATGTCGTCGTTCAACAACGCATCCGTCGAGGAGACGTTGACGGCCATCCAGTCCGGTCTCCGAGGCGAAGCCGAACCGCTCCGCCGCTTCGGTGTGCTCCTCGACGCAGCCACGTTGAAGGCCAAGGCGCTCGAGAAGGGGATCATCAAGAACACGAAGGAGGCGTTGACGCCGCAGGCGAAGGCGCTCGCCGCGTACGAGGTGATCCTCGAGCAGACCGCCGTGCAGATGGGCGACTTCGAGCGCACGTCGGGTTCGGCGACGAACCAGCAGAAGCTCCTCGCCGGTTCGATGGAGGAGTTGGCCACCGAGATCGGTGCGACGTTCCTGCCGGTCTTCACGACCCTGGTGACGAGCCTGTCCGAGGATGTGGTCCCTGCGGTCCGCGACTTCTTCGAGGATCCGTCGTGGGCGGAGGGTGGACGGCTCGCGGGCCGCCTATCTCAGGCAGGCTTCATCACGGCGTTCACCGGAGAGATGACCCCCGAGACGGTCGAGGAAGCCATCCGGCCATCCACCTGGGAAGGACTCGCCGAGAAAGAGTTGTGGGGCGCTACCGCAGCAAGAGCGGTTCTGAACTTCTTCGGAGGCTTCAAGGACGGAGTCACGGAGGAGCGCGTCGCCGACGTTCGCGAGGAACTCGTCGGGGCTATAGGCCCTCTCCTCACAGCGGACTTCACCCACCTGGGCACCGAGCTGGTCGATGCGCTGAAGAAGGGAATGGAGCAGGGCGTCCAGGACATCGAGTGGCCCGACCTCGCCGGGACCATGTACGACTCCATCGTCGAGGGCGGCGGCCTGTTCGGCATCATCGAGGACCCGTGGGGGTTCTTCGGCATCGAGGAGCCTGGCACCGGCGGAGCGCCCCCGGGTTCCGGGCATCCGGCGTCGCCGCCCCCCGCTCCTGAGGATGGCCCTCCGGCCCCCGCTCCTGGGGATGGCCCTCCGGGGCCGGATTCTGGGGATGGCGCTCCGGCCGCTTCGCCTTCCGGTTCGTATAGCGACTTCACGATCCCGTCGGTCTCGTCCGGCGACGACCTCGATGCCTTCTACGAGTCGTTGGGGATCATGCCGTCGACGCCGCCTCCCGGTTCCGGCCATCCTGCCGCGCCGGTGAGCATCACTGTCAACGGTGTCGTGTCCGGCCAGGAGGTCGTCGACGCGATCGGCGAGCACGTCGACCTGAATGGCCCCCTGCCGGACTGGTGGACCCAGTAGCCGATGGCTGACCCGTCATTCGTCGTCCAGATCTACCTCGACGGATCGTTCCGCGACGTCGCCGCCGACGTTCGCGCCATCAAGATCGACGTCGGCCGCGAACGCGTCCTCGACGCGTTCGCCGCCGGCAGCTGCCGCATCTCGCTCAACAACCAGGACGCCAAGTACGGGCCACTCACCGGCGGCACGTACAGCGACGCCCAGTGGATCAACGCCGAGGTCCGAGTCCTCGTCTACCTCAACGGTGCGTCGCAGCCGACGCCGCTGTTCCGCGGGTTCTGTGACGACATCGACGTCACCTACCCCGACAAGACCGACAGCGTCCTCATCGTCAAGGCATCCGACGGCCTTTCGAAACTGTCGCGCACCGAACTCGCCGACGACCTCAACGGGGCCACAGGAAACGCGACGTTCGCCGAGGAGGTCGGATCGACAAGGTTCACCAACGTCCTCGACAACGCCCAGGTCAACTATCCGAACAGCTCGTCACCGGTCGACCGCAGCATTGACACGTCGACGATCACGATGGCCGCCCAGACCGTCGCCCAGATGAACACGCTCACCTACCTGGCGAAGCTCTCCCAGTCCGAGGACGGAGCGATCTACTGCCGGCACGGACTCCCAGGTGGTGCCACAGCCGTTGCCGCGCAACGCGGCAACGTCCTCACCTACAAGAAGCGGTACGCCCCATCGACAGCGACCGGCCTCACGTTCGGCGGCTCCTCGACCACCACCCAGACACCGCCGATGACCGGACTCACCACCAGCTTCGGCCAGGAACTGCTGTACACCCGCGGCGTGTACGCCGGATCGACCGGCAACGACCAGGAGTACCGCGAAAACGTCATCGGCGAACCCGCCTACGGGATCCGCACCATCGTCCGCCGCAACCTCCTCAACCTCAACGACACCGACGTCAAGGAAGCGTGCACCAACTTCGTCGCGCTGCACTCCACGCCGTCACTTCGCGTCAAGAACCTGACGTGCAAGCCACGGGCGATGACCGAAGCCCAGGCCGAGAAGGTCGCCAAGCTCGGAGTGTGGGATGGCTTCTCCGTCCGGTTCCGTCCTGCCGGCAGCGCCACCGACCTCCTCGAGGTCGTCCGCTGCGAAGGCGTCCGCCACGACATCACCCCGAAGGACTGGACGATGCGCCTGTCGACCTCAGGGTCGGGAGCGTCACAGTTCTTCATCCTGGACTCTGAGATCGACGGACTCCTCGACACCAACAAGCTCGCCCCTTAGGAGGCCACATGCCCAGCCCAGCCGGTTGGAAGGAATTCTCGGCCGGGGCGGTGCTGACCGCCTCGGTCGACGTCCAGCAGCACCTCATGGACCAGGCCGTCTGCGTGTTCGCCGACTCGTCCGCCCGATCCACCGCCATCTCGTCACCAGCCGAAGGGCAGGTGTCCTATCTGAAGGACACGAACTCCGTCGAGGTGTACGACGGTTCCGCCTGGGTCGCTGTCGGCGGCGGCGTCGAGTGGTCCGGCTCGACCGCGGACGGCCTCGCCACCTACGGCAGCTCCTCGACGGTGGTCTCCGAGTCGACCGCCACCTACGACGGCACGACCCTGACGCTCACCGGTTCCGGTGGCGGTTTGAAGATGGACGGCCTTGCCTCGTCGGACGCGAACACGCTCGACGACTACGAGGAAGGCACCTGGACACCCACCCTCGACTGCGGATCGGGTACCGCGACTGTCGCCAGCGGCGAGAACACGATGGCGTACATCAAGATCGGCCGCTGTGTCCACATCTGCGGCTCGTTCAGCCTGTCCGCCATCTCGTCGCCGTCCGGGACCCTCTACATCGCTGGCCTTCCGTTCACGTCCGCGAACCTCACCGAGTCCGCCGACCAGGCGGCGTTCGCGCTCACATGGGGCGGCGTGTCGTCGAACACCAACCCGGTTCCGTTCGGGTACATCAACCTCAGCAGCGGAACCCGCATCCGCGTCCAGGCCGGCAACGGCCAACCCGACGATTCAACCCCAGCCGACCACCTCAGCGCGTCGTCGTGGTTCCAGCTGGGCGGCTGGTACTACGCCAACTCATAGGAGAAACAATGGCACTCGCCAAGACCACCGTCGTCGACAAGATCGAGGTCCTCGAACGAGGCCAGATCCAGGTCCGCACCGCGACTGTCGTCACCGAAGACGGCGTCGAACTGTCCCGGTCATTCCATCGCCACGTCCTCGTCCCCGGTGACGACACGGCCAGCGAGGACAGCCGCGTCGTCTCCGTCGCCGCCGCAACCTGGACGGCAGACTGCGTGACCGCGTGGAACGCATGGGTCGCAGAACGCCAAGCCGCCGAGACCAACGGTGACTGACGTCTACGACGGCTACCAGGAAGACCTCGACTACCTCACCCAGTACCGCGACGACGGCGACGAAAACGTCCGCCTCCTCGAACCGCTCCTCGCGTTCCGCCTCGCCAAGGCGTACCGGCGCAGCCGTCGGATGCGTGACCACGTCCGCATCGAGTCCGCGGGCCGCACCCGCGCCGAGCAGAAGTACTTGTACGACGGCTACAAGGCCGGCCGCCCCGGTTTCAACCTGGCTGCGAACCCCGACCGGATCATCGGCCGCCACGCCGGCACCACGTTCCTCGGCTCCTGGCACATGGAACAACCCGACGGGCACACGTACGCCGTCGATCTCACCCATCACGGCACGCAGGACTGGCAGCACATCCACGAGATCCTCCGCTCGTTCGGCCTCCACACGACCGTCCGAGGCGAACGCGAACCGTGGCACCACCAGGCCACCACGATCCGCGGCCCGCTACCCGGCCCGTTCCCCGATGACCTGCAACCCGAGGAGGACCCGTTGACACCGGAACTCGAAGAAAAGCTGGAGGGCCTCGCCACGTGGTTCTTCAACGGCGTGAAACTGATCATCGACAAGCTCGACGAGGTCCTCGACGCCGTCAAGGAGGCGAAGAAGTGACCGAGTACCTCGACCTCCTCGAACGCGCCGCCATGACCGCCGTCCAGTGCTTCACCGCGCTCCTCCTCGCCGACACGTCGGGGCTGCTGTATTCGATCGACGCCGTCGAGGCCGCCGCGTGTGCCGGCCTCGCGTCCGGCCTGTCGGTCATCAAGGGGTTCGCCGCGTCGAAGATCGGCGACAAGTCGCCCTCCCTGGTCAAGTAGATGGCGGAGCTGATCGCGGGTATCGCCGCGGCGGGGATCAGCGCACTGGCAGCCATCCTCGTGGCCCGCCTCCGCGTCGAGAACACCACACAGCACGGCACCAGCGTCGAGCTGCTCCGGTCGATCGACGAACGCACCCAACGCCTCGAGGACCGCCTGGTCGAACACTCCGAACGCCTCGCACGCCTGGAGGGACCCGCCCGATGACCGACGTCGACGACATGTCCGGCCTGGACGAACTCAAGAACGTGAAGGTGTCGAAACTCACCCTCGGCCTCATCATGTCCGTCGCGGCCACCTCGGGCATGGTCGTCTGGCAGGCAGCGCAGCTCGCCAACCGGATCGGCGGCCTCGAATCAACCGTCGTGCAGCTGCAGGAGGCAACCGGCGCAGAGTTCGTCGCCCAGATCGGCGACCTCACCTCCGCCGTCCAGGCGAACGCTCAGGCGATCGACGACCTCACCGACGCCCGCGTCGCAGACATCGAACGGTTCGCACCCGAACACCTCGTCGACGTCCTCATCGACGAGATCGAGGGCCTCAAGGTCCGCGTCGCCGACATCGAGGACCTCGACATCGAAGGCGACCGCGACGCCGTCTGGTACACGCTCCTCGACCTCGAGGACCGCATCGACGAGCTGCACCCGTGACCCGCATCCGCGGCGCGTTCTCCGGCAGCGTCCACGCCGGCCTCGCGACCCTGTCCGGCTGCTACCTGTCCGACGTCGTCGACATCATCACCGCCAGCAAGGTCGCCGAAACCGCCGTCATCACCGCAGCGATCACCCTCGTCGTCCGCCTCGCCGGCAACACCCACGCCTGACTGTCACACCCCGCCTGTACAACACACTCGACGCGGACCTCCTCCCAGGGCCGCGAACCGAACGCCCCCACCGACCGTCCGGTGGGGGCGTTCCTACGTCTACGACGACACCCGGTTCATCGCGTCGCGCATCGCCCCCGTCGGCCTCGACGCCACATACCGGGCCGTCGTCGCCACGTTCGTATGCCCGAGCAGCTGCTGCGTCATGAACAGATCCGACGTCTCCATCCACAACCTGGTCGCCGCCGTGTGCCGCAACGCGTGCAGGTTCACCCCCGGCCGCTTGATCCCCGCCGCCGTCATCAACTTCCGCGCCCGGTTCCCGAACCACGAATGCGACACCCGCGACCCCTGCTCGTCCTTCGCGACCAGCGCGCCGGGCCGCCAACCACGCGGACCGTCGCAGTACCGGCAGATCCGCGCAGCCGACGCCTCCGTCAACGGCACCCACCGCTGATGCCCACCCTTCCCGACGACGAACACGGTCCGACCGCCGATATCGACGTCGCCGACATCGAGGCGGTGAATCTCCCCGGTCCGCAGGCCCTCGCACACCGCCAACGACACGAACACCTCGTCTCGCAGATCACACTCGGCCAGCAGGGCCGACACGTCGACGTCCCGCAGCGGCCGCGGCGTCGACCTCGGCTGCGGAGGCGACGGCACCGACACGTCGACCCCAGCCCACGCCAGGAACCCCCGCGTGATCGTCCACCGGTTGATCCGCGTCCCCGCAGCGAACCCCGCCTGGTTGACCCACCCGCCGAGCGACGCCTCGTCGAGCCGGCACACGTCGACCTCGCGGACGAACTGGACGAGAACCTGCCGGCACTTCTGCGCCGACAACGGCCGCCACTGCCCGAGCAGCTGCTTGTGCTCCACGTACCCGTCCACCGCCTCCAACCAGCCGCCCACCGAGCCTCCCGCCACGGCATCCACGTTGCCTCTCGTAGGGCGACCTAAGGTAGCCGCCAGCGCAGTCGCTCCTTCTGGCGTGCGGTTGAACCGGGGCATTCGAACTTTTCGGGGACGCTTTCGCCGACGGTCCCGCCGGTGCCTACGATCGCCGTGCCGACTCTCCCGGGAGGGGAGCGGGGGAGGGAACCATGGCCGAGAGCCGCCGCGACCGCATCCGCATGACCGACGACGAGATGTGGGCGTTCATCGAGGAACAGAAGAGCCTGCAGGTGGCCTGCCACGACCGGGACGGGGACATCCACCTGTCCACCCTGTGGTTCGCCCCCATCGACGGGCGCCTCGCCTTCGGCACCTACACCAAGTCGCAGAAGATCGTGAACCTCCACCGCAACGACCGGATCACGGTCCTGCTGGAGGACGGGCTGGTCTACGAGAAGCTCCGGGGCGTGATGATCAAGGGGCGGGCCGTCCTCCACGCCGATGACGGTGGGGATGGAGCCGACGAGGTCCGGAAGGTGGCCCGGGCCGTCATGCGCCGCAACCAGCCGGAGATCCCCGAGGAGCACTTCGAGCCGGCCGTGGCCCTGTGGGCGGCCAAGCGCACGGCGGTGGTCGTCGAGCCGGAGACGGTCATCACCTGGGACCACCACAAGTTGGGCGGCGTCTACTGATGGAGGGCCTCTTCGCCGTCCAGGCCGAGGACGTCCTGAAGGGCCAACTGGACCACCGGCGGGCCAACCTGCTCGAGCGGACCGCGCTCGCCGCGGCCGAGGCGGCCCGGGCGGCGACCGACGTCGAGGTCGAGGGCCTCGGCCTCGAGCGACTCGAGCGCGTCCGGCGACAGAACCGCTACGAGGGCGAGGTGGCGGCCGTCGAGGCGCGTCTGGCCGAGCTCGACGAGAAGCTCTACGGGGGCGGGATCACCAGCCCGAAGGAGGCCACCAGCCTCCAGGACGAGATGGGCCACCTGCGGCGCCGCCAGGACGACCTGGAGGGCCAGGTCCTCGAGGTGATGGAGCTGGTCGAGCCGATCGACGCCCGTCTGGCCGAGCTGGCCACCGCAGCCGACGAGCAGGACGGGGCGATCGCCGCGGCCCGTGGAGCGCTCGTCGACGCCGAGGCGGAGATCGTCCGGGAGCAGGCCGAGTCCGACGGGCGTCGGGCCGAGGCGGTGGCTGCCGTGGCCGCCGACGACCTCGTCCGGTACGAGCGGAACCGGGCGGCCTATGGGCCGAGCACGGTGGTCGGCTTCTCGGGGTCGGACTGCAGTGGGTGCCCGTCGTCGATGCCGGCCGTGGAGGCCGATCGGGTCCGTCGGCTGCCCGAGGGCACGCTGGCCGACTGCAGCGAGTGCGGCCGCCTCGTGGCCCGCTGACCCGACCGCCACGACCGGAGCCACGGGATGTTCGTCTGGTTCGCCGTCGGCGCGGTCGTCGCCGTGGCGCTCGTGTTCGAGAGCGCGGCGATGGACATGCGCCTCGTGATGGTCGGTGCCCTGCTGCCGGTCGCCGAGGGCCTGGTCGGCGGGCCCTGGGTCCTGCACACGCCGGCGTTCGGGGTGGCGACCCTGGCCGCCGTGATGCTGGTGGCGCGGGGCCGACGGCTGGTCCAGCGGCGGTGGCTGGGCGTGCCCATCGGCCTCCTGGCCCACCTGGTGCTCGACGGGACCTGGGCCGACACCGGGGTGTTCTGGTGGCCGTTCGCCGGCCTCGACGCGCTGGGGGACGGGCCGATCCCCGAGTTCGACCGTGCGGCGACCGGCGTGGTGCTGGAGGTGGCCGGCCTCGCGCTGGGGCTCTGGGCGTGGCGACGCTTCGGCCTGGACCGCCCCGAGGCCCGACGGGCGTTCCTGCGCGAGGGTCGCCTGACCGCCCTGGGGCGGAGCTGATGCTGCACGTGGTCCGCCACGGCCGCACCGAGGCCAACGCGTCGGGCCTGCTGCTGGGTCGGCTCGATCCCGACCTGGACGAGGTGGGCGAGCGGCAGGCCGCGGCCGTCGCCGCGGCGGTCGGCCCGGTCGACCGGGTGGTGTCCAGCCCGTTGCTGCGGACCCGGCGCACCGCCGAGGCGTTCGCGGTGTCCGGCGCCGGAGCCGTCGAGGTGGACGAGCGGTGGATCGAGATGGACTACGGCGAGTTCGACGGTCGCCCGGTGGCCGACGTCGAGCCCGCCACGTGGGCGGCCTGGCGGGCCGACCTGGACTGGGCGCCACCGGGCGGCGAGTCCCACCGGTCGCTGGGCCGGCGGGTGCGGGCGGCGTTGGACGACCTGTTCGAGGCGTCCCGCACCGCCGAGGTGGTAGTGGTCACCCACGTGTCGCCGATCAAGGCGGCGCTGGCGTGGACGCTCGGTGTCGGCGACGAGGTGGCGTGGCGGACCTTCGTGGCCCCGGCCTCGGTCATGACCATCGGGGCGGGCCCGGCGGGTCCATCGCTCCGGGGCTTCAACGACACCAGCCACCTGTCGGCGGTTCGCTGAGGAACCCCCGGTCAGGGCAGCAGGGCGTCAGGGCATGAGTTCGGCGGCGTCCAGGTCCCGGATCGTCGTCACGACGCGGTCGAGCATGTCGCCGACGAGGCGGATGGCCCGCTCGTTGACCAGCTCCACGCCGCCCCCGGCCTGGATCGGGTAGCACAGGCAGAACAGGGCGGTGCGCCGGTAGTCCTCCCAGAGGGCGTCCATCGGGTAGTCGATGCCCGACTCGGCCAGCGTGTCCCGGTAGGCCTCCAGGAGCCGTGCCTCATGCGTCCGGCGGTCGTCGACGGTGAGGCTCTGGCTGAGGAAGTAGCCGAGGTCATAGGCGCCGACGGTCTTGACGCAGATCTGCCAGTCGATGGCCACGACCTCGGGTACGCCGCCGTCGCCGTCCCGGAAGAACAGGTTGTCGAGGCGGTAGTCGGCGTGGCACAGGGTGGTCTGGCGTTCCGGGAAGGTCATCATCTCGGCGGTCACGGCCGGGAAGCGCTCGCCGATGGCCCGGATGTCGTCGCCGACGCGGTCGCCGAAGGCGGCCAGGAACGGCTCCCACGAGGTGGCCACGCCGTGCTGGACGCCCATGGGCATGGGTGGATCCCAGCCGAACGGCAGCCACGACAGCTCGTCGGCGAACGTCGGGCTCTCCCAGAACGCGGCGTGGTGTCGGGCCAGGGCCCGGACGGCGTACTCGGCGAGGTCCGGCGGGCACCCGTCCAACTGGCTGTGGACGGTGGCGTCCGACAGGTCCTCGAGGAGCAGGACGAAGTCGTCGCTCTCCGGGTCGTGCTCGGCGGCCAGGCACCTCGGCGTGGCCAGCGGGCTGAGGTCGGCGGCGGTCCGGTAGAAGGCCACCTCCTTGCGGTAGAACTCGAACGTCCGGGTCACGAAGCGCGTCTGCTCGTGGTCGACCGGCGACTTCAGGACCACCGACGCCGGCCCCGCCCCACCCTCGTAGGCGGGCGTGACGCGGTGGAGGAGGCCCATGAGGCCGACCCCCTGTCCGATGGGTTCGACCTCGAAGCCGGCCACCCGGCCACCGTCGAGCTCGCCGGCCCCGGTGAGGACGTCGGTGAGCCAGGCGGCGGTCAGCCCGTCGGCCGAGGTGGGGAAGCCGTGGTCGCCCATGTCGCTGCCCGTGCTCTCAGCGAGCGGCGGCGAAGCCCGTCTCGAGGTCGGCGATGATGTCGTCGAGCGTCTCGAGGCCGACCGAGAGGCGCACCAGCGACGGATCGACGCCGGTCGAGGCCTGCTCCTCCGGGGTGAGCTGCGAGTGGGTGGTCGACGCCGGGTGGATGGCCAGGCTGCGCACGTCCCCGATGTTGGCCACGTGGCTGTGCAGCTCGAGGCCGTTCACGAACTTCTCGCCGGCGTCGCGGCCACCGGCGATGGTGAACGCCGGAACCGAACCGAAGCCCTTCCCGCCGGCGTAGCGCGCCGTGCGCTCGTGCCACGGGCTGGACGCCAGCCCGGCGTACTGCACGGTCTCCACCTGGTCGTGGCCGTCGAGGTACTCGGCGACCGCCATGGCGTTGGCGCAGTGCCGCTCCATCCGGAGGCTGAGCGTCTCCAGGCCCTGGAGGAAGTAGAAGCTGTTGTGCGGGGTCACCGCGGCGCCGATGTCGCGCAGCAACTGCACGCGGGCCTTGATGATGTAGGCGCCGTGGCCGAGCGCCGGCCAGTAGGCGAGGCCGTGGTAACTGGGGTCGGGCTCGGTGAAGTTCGGGAACCGGGCGCTGGCGCCGTAGTCGAACGTGCCACCGTCGATGATGGCGCCGCCGATCGAGTTGCCGTGGCCGCCGATGAACTTGGTCATCGAGTGGACGACGATGTCGGCGCCGTGGGCCAGCGGGTTGATCAGGTACGGCGAGGCCACGGTGTTGTCGACGATGAGGGGGATGCCGGCCTCGTGGGCGATGGCCGCCACGGCCGAGACGTCCAGGCAGTCGTTCTTCGGGTTGCCGATCGTCTCGCCGTAGAAGGCCTTGGTGTTCGGCTGGATGGCGGCCTGCCAGGCGTCGAGGTCGTCGGGGTCGTCGATGAACGAGACCTCGATGCCCATCTTGGGCAGCGTGTAGTGCAGCAGGTTGTAGGTGCCGCCGTACAGCGACGCCGAGGACACCACGTGGTCACCGGACTCGGCCAGGTTCAGGATGGCCAGCGTCTCGGCGGCCTGGCCCGAGGCGACGGCGAGCGCCCCGGGGATGCCGATGGCCGTGTCGGTCCCGCCCTCGAGGGCCTGTAGGCGGGCCTCGAGCACCATCTGGGTGGGGTTCATGATCCGGGTGTAGATGTTGCCGACCTCGGCCAGGGCGAAGAGGTTGGCGGCGTGCTCCGAGTCCCGGAACACGTACGAGGTGGTCTGGTAGATGGGGACGGCCCGGCTGCCGGTGGCCGGGTCCGGCTCCTGTCCGGCGTGGATCTGGCGGGTCTCGAAGCCCCAGTCGCTGCTCATGGGTGGTCGTCCTCCTGTGTCGCCTCGCCGCCCGTCGTCGGGTCGGAGGGCCTGTGGGTCGGGTGGTCGGTCAGTCGTGGTCGTCCAGGCCGCCGGACGACGGCGGCGTGAAGCCGTCGGGCCAGCGGGTGGTGTCATCGTGCCGGATCCCGTCGAGGGACACGCCATCGAGTTGGGCGTCGGTCAGGTCGGCCCCCACCAGGTCGGACAGCCCGAGGTCGGCGCCGATGAGCGAGGCGCCCCGCAGGATGGCCCCCGAGAGGTTGGCGGCCCGGATGGTGGCTCCGTTGAGCATGGCGCTGCGCAGGTCGGCGCCCCCGGCGAAGACGCCGGTCAGGTCGGCCTCGCGCATGCAGGTCCGGGTCAGGCAGGTGCCGGCCAGGCTGGCCGCCCCGAGGGTGGCCCCAGTCAGGTCCGCCGCGGTCAGCCAGGCGCCGCCCAGCTCGGCGCTGCGCAGGTCGACGCCCTCCATCCGGGCGTTGCCCAGCCACGAGCGGCTGAGGGTCGCCCCGCCCAGGCGGGCCCCGGTCAGGTCGGCGTTCCACAGGTTGGCGTGGTGCAGGTCGGCGTCGGCGAAGACGGTGGCCCGGCAGATGGCGTGGCGCAGGTCGGCACCCACCAGCCGGGCGTCGGACAGGTCCGAGCCGCTCAGCACGGCGCCACCCAGCCACGAACCGCTCAGGTCGGCGGAGCGCAGGTCGGCGTCGGTGAGGTCGGCTCCGGCCAGATCTGCACCCGCGCCGATCTCGTGGCCGTGTACCCGCATCGTCCCCTCCACCACGCCGAGGCTAGGCGATGCGCCCGGCGCCTGTTTCCCGGTCGGTGCTCCCGGTCGGGGTTCCCGGATGGGGTTCCCGGATCCCGACGGTGGTTCCGCCGGTGGCGTCGGGCAGCATTCGCCGGTGCCCGTCCTCCTCGCCGGCCTGTCGGCCATCGTGTTCGGCCTCGGCGACCTCCTCGGGGGCGTCGCCATCCGTCGGGCCGACCGGCGGGGGGCACCCATCGCCGTGGCCATGGTGGCCAGCACGGTCGGCGCAGTGGCGATCGGAGTGGTCCTGCTGGTGCGCCCCCCGGAGGCCGTGGCGTTCGCCGACGTGGCCTGGCCGGTCGCCGCCGGCCTCATGATGGCGGCGACGCGCCCCCTCCTGTACCTGGGGATGGCACGGGGTCCCGTGGCGGTGTTCGCCCCCGGCTTCGGGCTGACGTTGATCGTGGTCCCGGCGATCGTGGGTCCGTTCATCGGCCAGGACCCCCAGCCCGTCGAGGTGCTCGGCATGCTGCTCGCCGTCCCGGCCGTCGTGTTCCTGTCGGGCGAGGGGCGGCTGCCCAGCGTCGGCGAGTTCGTCCGCAGCCCGGTGATCGGGCTGGCGGTGCTCGTGGGCACCAGCATCGGCATGGCCGGCGTGTTCCTCACGCAGCCGGCGCCGGAGTCGGGTGAGCTGCCCGCGTTCCTGGTCGTGGCCACCGGGGCCGTCGTGCTGCCGTTGGCCGCCCGCGCCCAGGGTGGGCTGCGATGGCCGGAGCGGGTGGTGCGCCGCTACGGCGCTGTGCTCGGCATCTCCAGTGCGACGGCGTTCGTGTTGAGCACGGCCGCCTACCTGCGGGGTTCGGCGGCCGTCGTCACCGCGATGATCGCCATGGCCCCGGCGGTGAGCGTGCTGGTGTCGTGGCGGTTCCTCGGCGAGCGGCTGTACCGGATCCAGGCCGTCGGCGGACTCTTCGGCGTCGCCGCCGTGGTCTGCTTCGCCCTCGGCGTCTAGCGGCCCGGCACGGCCGTCTCCGTCGGCCTGTCCCGCGTCCCGAGGGGCGGGAGCGGCTGGGGGAGGTGGGTGACGGTGAGCCGACCTGTAGGCGGGGTTCTGTCCACCGGCCCCTTGCGGGGGTCCGGATGGGTGACCATCCATCTGTGCGGCCAACCCGGGAGGATCGACGGGCGGACCACCCTCTCCCTGTTCGGCCTTGCTCCGGATGGGGTTTGCCGAGCCGACCGGGTCGCCCCGGCCGCTGGTGCGCTCTTACCGCACCGTTTCACCCTCACCTGTGCCGTCACCCGGAGGTGGCGGCCATCGGCGGTCTGTTCTCTGTGGCACTTTCCTGCGGGTCGCCCCGACTGGCTGCGAGCCAGCATCCTGTCCTGCGGAGCCCCGACCTTCCTCAGCGACGCGCCCGTGGGGCACGACGCCGCGGTCACCCGGTCGACTCACCGTCGCCGACCAGTCTGGCCGGTGGCGGAGCGAGGGGAAACCGCCGTCCCGAGGCCGGGTCGCCAGCCGGTTTTCCCCCTTGCGCAGCACGTTCGCGGGCACTAGCAACACTCGGGACATGGAGACGCTGCTCGACACCGCCCCCGCCGCCCCGACGGCGCCCGTGACCGGCTCACCGGTCGCCGTCCCGACCCAACCGTCGCCGGCCCAGTGGTATCTGCGGGGGGCCTGCCGGGGCCTCGAGTCGGCGGTGTTCTATCCGGACCCCGACAGCGAGGCCGACGTGGCCCGGGCCCTGGAGGTCTGCTCCGGGTGCGCGGTGCTCGACGCCTGCCTGGACCACGCCCTGACCCGCCGGGAGACGACGGGCATCTGGGGCGGGACCACCGAACGCGAGCGTCGCCGGATCCTGCGGCGTCGTCGCACCGCCTGATCCGAACCGACGTGGCACTGGAGGCGTACGGCGGCTGGCCGGGGCTGCTTGACCGGTTGTGCGCCGGTGACGACCTGTCGGCCGACGAGGCCGAGGCCGTCCTCACCGAGATCCTGGAGGGCGAGGCCGAGCCGGCCCAGATCGCCGGGTTCCTCGTCGGCCTGAAGGTCAAGGGCGAGACGGCCATCGAGACCGAGGGCCTCGTGCGGGCCATGGTGGCGGCCGCTGAGCCGTTGGAGCTCCCCGACGGCACCATCGACATCGTCGGGACCGGGGGCGTGAGGGGTCGTCGCGACGCGGCGCTCAACGTGTCGACCATGGCCTGCTTCGTGGCCGTGGGTGGTGGGGCCACGGTCTGCAAGCACGGCAACCGGAAGGCGTCGTCCACCTCGGGGTCGTTCGACCTGCTGGAGCTTCTGGGCGTCGAGATCGAGATGGGGTCCGAGGCGCTGGCCGCCCAGGTGGCCGAGCACCGGATCGGCTTCGCCTTCGCCCGCACCTACCACCCGGCGATGCGCTTCGCCGGGCCCATCCGGGCCGGCCTGGGCATTCCCACGGTCTTCAATGTGCTGGGGCCGTTGTCGCACCCCGGCCAGCCGAAGCGCCAGGTGATCGGAGCGGCCGAGGCCGCCCTGGCCGACCGGATGGTCGAGGTGTTCCGGACGAGGGGATCGGTGCACTCCCTGATCGTGACCGGCGACGGCGGCCTGGACGAGATCGCCCTGACGGGACCCACGAGGGTCCTCGAGTTGTTCGACGGCGAGGTGTCCGAGTGGGTGCTGGACCCGGCCGACCTGGGCCTGTCGGTGGTCGACGCCTCGGCGCTGGCCGGCGGCGGGCCTGAGGAGAACGCGGCGATCGCCCGGGCCATCCTCGACGGCTCCGAGACCGGGCCGCGTCGCGACATCGTGGCCCTGAACGCGGGTGCCGGTCTGGTGGTGGCCGGGATCGCCGACGGCATCGCCGACGGTCTGGAGCGGGCCATGGCGGCCATCTCCGACGGGTCGGCCGCCGCCGCGCTGGCCTCCATCGCCCGGGACTGAAGCCCCCGGGCCGGCCAGTCCGGTCCGGTCAGTTCGGGACGGGGCAGTCCACGGGACCGGGTGCCGGCCGCGTCCCGTCGTCGAGGAAGTCCGCGACCAGCGCCGCGGCGCACGGGTCGGACATCGACGGCACGTGGCTCCATCCCCCGGAGGTGGCCAGCACGGCGTCGGCCAGGCCACCGGAGTCCCGGACCAGGTGGCGGGCCCACCGGACCGGCGTCACCGGATCGAGGAGCCCGGCCAGCACCAGCACCGGGACGTCGGACCGGACCTCCCGGCGGGTCGCTGCCGGGGAGGGGTCCACGCCCCACAGGGCGCACAGGGTGCGGACGTCCAGCCATCGCTCCCGGACCGCCGCGGCGACGCGGTCCTCCCAGGCCTGCGGCTCGAGGTCCTCGGGGACGCCGAAGTCGTTGCCCGGGAGCTCGTCGGCGCATTCCACCGACAGCTGGGCCCCCTCGGCCACCGGGTCGCCCACCGTCCGGCTCTCGACGGAGCCGGACGCAGCGGTGGCGTCGAGGAGGAGGGCGGCGGCCTCGGCCGGCGACGTCGCCGCCACGTCGATGGCCCGGGCGGCGATGGCGGGGCCATGGGGCGCGGGGCCGGCCAGGACGCCGGTGACGAGGCGGAGGAAGGTCCCGTCGTCCAACCGGACGGTGTCGCCCGACCGGACGGTCACCGTGGCCGGCTCGTCGGCCAGCCGTCCGAGCACGACGCCGAGGCGGTCGCCGACGTCGACCGGACACGACCGGGCCGGGGCCGTACACCACCGTCCCAGGGCGCTCACCGCCTCGACCACGCCGCCGGGGAGCTCGTCGTGGGTGGCCACGTCCGGGGGGACCACCGAGTCGAGGACCACCGACGCCACGGCGTCGCCGTCGGTGCGGAGCAGCTCCAGGGCCACCCGGGTGCCGTAGGAGGTGCCGTGCAGGTGCCAGCGCCCGACGCCGAGGGCCTCGCGGACCGCCACCAGGTCCTCGGCGAGGCGGGCCACGGTGACCGACGAACGGTCGATGCCCGCGGCGTCGAGTCGGTCCCGGCAGGCCCGGTGGAGGCCGGGTTCGGGCGTGGTCGAGCCGTCGACCTCCGGGCAGTCCAGGGACGGGGTGGAGCGGCCGCCTCCCCGCTGGTCGACGAGGACCACGTCGTGGTGGGCCAGCAGCGGCGACCGGGGGGCCAGCCACCGGTGCCGGTCGGCCACCGCCCGGCCTCCGGGTCCGCCGTGCAGGTGGAGGACGGGGTGGCCGGTGGGGTCCTCGGCGTGGAGGACGGCCACGGCCAGGGAGGCGCCGTCCACCTCCACCCGGTGGCAGGTCACCGCCAGTTCCGTGGGCACGGCCGGCTCGGGGCACCGAACCGCGGGCAGGGCGGCGGGCCCCGCGGGTTCGTCGGAGCAGGCCACGACCCCGCCGAGGATCGCCGCGCCGACCAGCAGGATGGCGGCCCGGCGGAGGGTCGCCCCCGGGCGGGCTGCCGTGGCCGGACGTCGCACGCCGTCCACGGTAGTGAGCCGGTCCGGCCCGACGGTCAGGCCGGTGGGGACGCCGACCGGGTCGCCTGCCGGGAGGCTCGTCGGGTGGCCCGGGACGCGGTGAACCCCGGAGGTCGGTCGGCGGGTTCGGCGAGGAGCCCGTCGCAGTGCCCGACGACCAGCCGGTCGGCCTCGGCGTGCAGCCACGAGGCCACGCAGTACAGCTCGTCGGCCTCCTGCTTTCCGGTGGTGCCGGTGGGCGCCGCCCGGGGGGCGAAGGGGAGGGCCGGGTCGGCGTCGCGGTCGGTCCGGTCGCCGACGGCGATCAGGGTGCCGTGGTGGAACTCGGCGGTGGTCCGACCGGCATGGTGGACCACCAGGCGTCCCGACGAACGGAGCGCGGCGAGGCGACGGTGCCGCGTCACGGCGTCGGACAGGGCGGCGGCCCGGTCGCGGGTCTCGGCGGCCTCTTCGAAGCGTTCCTCGTCGGCGAGGCGGGCCATGCGGTCGGCCAGCGGCCGCAGCAGCGAGCCGGGATCGGTGGTCAGGCCCCGTCGGGCCCGTTCCACGAGGACCGCGTAGTCCTCCTCGGCGACGTCGCCGGCACAGGGGCACGTGGCCACGCCCAGTTGCGCCGGGACGCACGCTCCGGTCCTCGGGGTCCGGCCCGGTCGACCGGTGCAGCGGCGCAGTGGCACGACGGTCTCCACGGCCTCGATGATCCGTCGGGCCGCCGACGTCGAGGCCACCGGTCCGACGTACAGGGCGCCGTCGTCGCGCACCACCCGGGCCGCCGACAGGCGGGGGAACCTCTCGCCGAGGGACAGCTTCACGTAGGCGTAGCGGCGCCACGTGGTGCCCTGCCGGTTGAAGCGGGGCTCGTGTTCGTGGATGAGCCGGATCTCGGCCACCGCCGCCTCCAGGGCGTCGCGGCATTCCCGGTGGTCGATCCGTTCGGTCTCCCGCAACAGCTGGTGCACCTTCCGGCGCTGGTCGGACGAGAAGTAGCTGCGGACCCGGGCCCGGAGGTCGGTGGCCCGCCCCACGTAGAGCACCTCGCCCCGGCGTCCGCGGAACAGGTAGACCCCGGGGCGCCGGGGGAGGCCCTCGGTGAGGCGGAGCTTGGCCGCCTGCGCGTGGCCGGCCAGCCGGGGCAGGACGAGCAGGTCCTCGAGGCCGGTCACCCCCAGCGACCCGGCCCGTTCCAGCAGGAGGTGGAGCAGGTCGCCGGTGGCCAGGGCGTCGTCGAGGGCCCGGTGGGACGGCTGGTGGTCGAGGCGGAGGTGGGTGGACAGCGTGCCCAGCTTGTGGTTGGGGACCTCGTCGCGGAGCAGGCGGCGGGACAGTGCGCAGGTGTCGATCGACCGGTTGGCCAGGGCGGGTCGACCGTCGGCCCGCAGAGCGGCGTTCAGGAAGCCGAGGTCGAAGCGGACGTTGTGGCCGACCACCACCGCGTCGCCCAGGAACTTCAGGAGGGAGGGGAGGACGGCTTCGATCCGGGGGGCGTCGACGACCATGGACTCGGTGATCCCGGTCAGCACGGTGATGGACGGGGGGATGCCGCAGCCCGGGTCGACGAGGGTCTGGAAGGTGCCCTCGCACCGGCCGCCGCGGAGGCGGACGGCGCCCACCTCGGTGATGGCACAGCCCTCGGGCGACGTCCCGGTGGTCTCCAGGTCGACCACGCAGAACGGGACGTCGGCCAGCGGGAGCCCCAGATCGTCGAGGCTGGCCTGTCTGTGGTCGATCTGGCGGGGACTGGCCTGCCGGGGACTGGCCCGCTGGGAGGGGGAACCGGCGGCGGGGGAGCGGCCCATCCCTCCAGTGAATCGAACAGGCGTTCGCCCGTCAAGTCATCTCGGAAGGGCCGTCCGGGGACGGCTGTCACACCCCCTCGTCAGGATGTCGACCATGGATGCGAAGAGAACCCGGGACGCCCGGGATGGCACGGGGGGCGACACCCTCGTGATCGACTGCGACGAGTGCTCGCAGCAGGGAACGGAGACCTGCGACGACTGCATGGTCACCTTCCTCTGCGGGCGCCAGCCCGGCGACGCGGTGGTGGTCGAGCTCGACGAGTTCCGGGCCCTGCGGGTCATCGGAGAGTCGGGCCTGGTGCCCCCGCTGCGCCACACGGTGGAGGGCGACGCCGGGACCTGACCGTCGGGGTCCCGCATGGGAGGCTGGCGGCGTGTCGCCGCTGGACCTCCTGGCCTCCGACCTGGCCGACCTCGGGGCCCGGGCGGGCCTCGATGCGGTCGGGGTGGCGTCGGCCGAGCCGTTCGACGACGTCCGGGCCGAGATCGAACGCCGTCGGGACGCCGGGCTGCACGGTGGCATGCAGTTCACCTTCCGCAATCCGGCACGGTCGACCGACCCCGGGCGGATCGTCCCCGGTGCCCGGTCCCTGGTCGTCGGGGCGCTGCGGACGCCGGCGCCCCGCCTGGCCGACGTGGCCGCGGGGCGGATGCGGATCGCCGCCTACGCCCGCCACGACCACTACGCCACGCTCCGTCAGGGGCTGGAGGTGGTGGCCGACCGACTGCGGGTCGACGGGTGGACGGCCCGGGTGGTGGCCGACGACAACGCCCTCGTCGACCGGGCGGCCGCGGTGCGTGCCGGGATCGGCTGGTGGGGGCGCAACGCCAACGTGCTGCTGCCCGGCCGGGGGAGCTGGTTCGTCCTCGGCTCGGTGGTCACCGACGCCTCGCTGCCCGCGTCGGAGCCGGTGGCCGACGGGTGCGGCACCTGCCGGCGCTGCCTCGACCTCTGTCCGACGGGTGCCATCCTCGACGGCGGCGTGGTCGACGCCCGCCGCTGCCTGGCCTGGCTGGTCCAGGCGCCCGGCCCCATCCCACGGGAGTTCCGCGAGGCCCTCGGCGGGCGCCTGTACGGCTGCGACGACTGCCAGGAGGCCTGCCCGGTGGGGCGTCCGGAGCGCGCCGCGGACGGCACCGTCGACCCGGCCGCCGACGTCGAGGCGCTCGCGGTCCTCGAGGCGTCTGACGATGAGGTGATGGAGCGCTTCGGGCGCTGGTACGTGGCCGAGCGCGACCCCCGGTACCTGCGCCGCAACGCGCTGGTCGCGCTGGGGAACACGGGGTCGGGCGACGATCCGGCCACCGTCCGCCTCCTGGCCGACCACCTGGCCCATCCCGATGCCCTGTTGCGCGCCCACGCCGTGTGGGCGGTCGCCCGACTGGGTCGGACCGACCTCCTGGTCGACCACCCGGACCGGGGCCCGGACGGCGATCCGACGGTGGCCGAGGAACTCCGACGGTCCGACGGCAGGGTGGGATCGTGAGGCGCCACCTCCTGGTCACCAACGACTACCCCCCGAAGGTCGGAGGCATCCAGTCCTACCTGTGGGAGCTCTGGCGACGCCTGCCCGCCGACGACGTGGCCGTGCACACCACGCCACACCGCGACGCCGGACGCTTCGACGCCGAGCAGGACCACGTCGTCACCCGGAGCAGGGAGCCGTGGCTCCTGCCCACCCATTCGCTGGCTCGACGGGTCGACCGCCTCGCCGCCGACCACGACGCCGAGCTCGTGGTCTGGGACCCGGCGCTCCCGGTGGGCCTGGCCGCACCGCGGCTGGACCGCCCCTACGCCGTGGTGCTCCACGGGGCCGAGGTGACGGTGCCCGGCCGCCTACCCGGCACCCGTTCGCTGCTCCGTCGGGTGCTGCGCCACGCCTCGCTGGTGGTGTGCGCCGGCCACTACCCGGCCGCCGAGGCCGAGCGGGCGGCCGGTTGCTCGCTTCCCACCGTGATCGTGCCGCCCGGGGTGGACACCACCCGGTTCCGGCCGCTGGACGCCGCCGAGCGGGCCACGGTCCGCGGCGAGTTGGACCTCCCGGTGGACGCCCCGTTGGTCGTCTCCGTCAGTCGACTGGTGCCCCGAAAGGGCATGGACACCCTGGTCCGGGCCGCGGCCCGCCTCCGGACGGTGGTGCCCGAAGCCGTCGTGGCCATCGCCGGTTCGGGGCGGGACCGGGCCCGCCTCGAGGGCCTGGTGGCCTCCACCGGGGCGCCGATCCGCCTCCTCGGGCGCGTCCCCGACGAGCTCCTCCCGGGGCTCTACGGGTGCGGCGACGTGTTCTCCATGCTGTGCCGCAACCGGTGGGGCGGGCTGGAGCAGGAGGGGTTCGGCATCGTGTTCGTGGAGGCCGCGGCGGCGGGCGTGCCGTCGGTGGCCGGCGACAGCGGCGGCTCGGCCGAGGCGGTGGCCGACGGCGAGACCGGCGTGGTCGTGCGGCGTCCCGACGCCCCGGCGCGGGTGGCCGACGCCCTGGTCGACCTGCTGGCCGACGAGGGTCGCCGGACCGAGATGGGGCGGGCGGCACGTCGACGGGCCGAGGCCGAGTTCTCGTACGACGTGCTGGCCGACCGGCTCCGGAGGGGGATCGACGGTGTCGAACTCCTCGCCTGAGCCGGAGTCCGGACCCGGCGGTGGGGACGGCGCCGATCGGGACGGCCTGCCGGGGGGTGGACCGACGGGACCGGCAATCGTGCGGGTCTCGACCGTCGGCACGGTGGTCTTCGTGGTGGCCAGCGTCGTGGCCGTTTTCTCCGACGGGGTACCGCGGGCCGTCGCGGTGGCCGTCGACCTCGGCCTGTTCGCCCTCGGCTGTGGTGCCTTCCTGTGGGCCTTCGCCGTGGCCCTCGACCGGAGCCGGACCACCGCCATCGGGATTGGCGGCCTCTACTTCCTGGCCGGGTGTGCCCCCCGGCCGGTCCGGCGTCGGATGATGGGGCTGCTGGCCGCCCAGGTGGTGGTCGGGGTGGCGGCCGCCTCGGCCGTTCCCTACACGGCGGTCGCCGCCTCGGTGCTCGTCCCGGTCTACGGGCTGGGCCTGGCCGGCCTCTGGGGGGCGCACCACGGCCGGTTCGACGACCGGTAGTGTCGGCGGCGAGGAGGCGGACCATGACCGACCACGCCAGCCAGCGGGCCATCGTGCGGGCGACGCCCGAGCAGTGCTACGAGACGGTGCTCGACGTCGAACGCCTGCCGGAGTGGGCGCCGGACATCAAGGAGGCCCGGGTGCTGGTCCGTGACGACCAGGGCCGTCCCGGCGACGTGGCCTTCCGGGCCGCGGCCATGGGCCGCAGCACCAGCTACACCCTCCGCTACAGCTACGGCTCCAACCCGTTGCGCATCTCGTGGCGGCTGGTCGAGGGCGACCTGCTGGAGCGGATGAGCGGTGAATACGAGTTCGTGGCCGTCGAGGGCGATCCGTCGGCCACCCAGGTGGTCTACGACCTCGACGTGGACCTTCTGATCCGCCTGCCCGGCTTCGTCCGGCGCCGGCTGGAGGCCAAGGTGGTGCACGCCGCCATCGACGACCTCAAGGCCCGCATCGAGGTGGGCACCACTACTGGCTGACCGCGGCGGCTGACCGGTTCCGCGGCGTCAGGCGTCCAGTTCGACCGGCGTCGTCCGGAAGGCGGCGTAGTTGTCGCAGGTCACCGGGGACCCGTCCACCGGGGGATCGCCGTCGCTGACCGGTGCGTTGATGGGCTCCAGGCCCTGCTCGCCGTCGAGGAGGATGGCCACCCGGTCGATCTCGGCGCCCACCACCAGGTCCACCGCCGTGCAGACCAGCATGGCGAAGGCGAGCCGGTTGCCGGTGCTGTCGTCCTGCGGGAAGCCGTCCAGGGAATCGAGGTGGATCTCCAGCAGGCCGGCTTCCAGCACCGTTCCCACCACCGTGCTGCCCTCGGCGAACGGCGACACGTACTCGGCCTCCTGCTCGTCCGCGCTGGGCCCGGCGAACACCTCGGCCAGGATCACGTTGATGGAGCCGTCGCCCTGGATCTCCCGGTCGACGGGGTGCAGGACCATGCGGTCGTCCTCGTCGGCCCGGGCCAGGTAGATCTGGACGACCTCGGTCTCGATGGCCGGCGGAACGGGTTCCTCGGTGGTCGTGGACGCCGCCGGGAGGAGGGCGTCGGGGAGGTCCACCGCGAGGTCCCGGGGTCCGTCGTCCAATGGGATGCCGCAGGCGGCCGCCACACCGAGCAGCGTCGTCGCGGCGAGGACGCCCAACTTCTGATGGGTGGGCTTCTGATGAGTGGGCTCCCGCCGGGTGGGCTCCTGCCGGGAGGATCGCGTGCGCCTCATCGACCGTCGTCCTCCGTCGTGTCGTGCGGGGTGGGACGGGGGAGCCGAAGCGTGAAGCGGGCACCGGGACGGCCGTCGGGGCGATCCTCGACGGCGGCCCGTCCACCGTGGAGTCGGAGGTCCTCGACCACGAGGCTGAGCCCGAGACCGGTGCCGCCGTCGGCACCCCGTCGCCCACCGGCCGATCCGCGCGAGAACCGGTCGAAGATGGCGGTGCGCTCGGTGTCGGGGACCCCGGGGCCGTCGTCCTCCACAGCGATGACCAGTTCCTCGCCGCATTCGAGGGACACGGTCGTCGCCCCACCGCCGTAGCGGCGGGCGTTGTCCAGGAGGTTGGCCATGACCCGGGCCAGGCGCCGCTTGTCGGCCTCGATGACCAGGCCGTGGCCGTCCCTGGGCAGGTCCAGGCGGATGCCGTCCATCCCGGCCACCGTGGCCGAGAGGAACTGGGCCACGTTCACCTCGGTGAGGTCGAGGTCGGCCACGCCGGCGTCGTAGCCGGAGATCTCCAGCAGCTCGTTGACCAGCCGGTTGAAGCGCTCCAGGTCCTGGACCAGCAGGTCGAGGGCGGTCTGGGAGCGGTCGGACAGTTCGTCGCGGCGGGCCTCCAGCACCCCCACGCCGGCCATCAGGGTGGTCAGCGGGCTGCGCAGCTCGTGGCTGACGTCGGAGGCGAAGCGGGCGTCGCGGTGGATCCGGGCCTCCAGGGCGCGGGCCATCTCGTTGAACGAGTCGGACAGGCGGTCCAGGTCCGGGTCGGACTGGGGGCCGAGGCGGGTGTCGAGCCGCCCGCCGGCGATGGCCTCGGCGGCCCCTCGGACCCGTCGCAGGGGCCGCAGCGTGCGCCTGCTGGCCCACGAGCCCAGGAGGGCGGCCAGCACGGTGGTGGCCGCGCCCGCACCCAGCAGGACGTACTGCAGGTTGTCCAGGGTGTGGGTGATCCCCGCCAGGTCGACAACAGCGTAGTAGTCGGCGTCGAAGGCCGACAGCGGGATCCCGACCACCACGTGGGGTGCGCCGCGGACCTCGGTCACCAGCCGTCCTCCGAGCCGTGCGTCCAGGCGGGCCACCAGGTCGGGGGGCAGGTCGTCGTGGTCCAGCTCGGGGGCGGGGAGCCAGTCGTCGCCGAGCCGGATGATGCGCTGGCCACCCTCCACCTTGGTCAGGGAGTCGACCACCGTGGGGAGGTCCTCGATGGTGGACTCCGGGGTGAGCTGGTTGCTGAGCCGGGTGGCGTTGCTGACCGCGACGACCGTTGCCGTCTGCTCGCGGGCCTCAACCAGCTGTCGGCGGGTCAGGGCCATCGTGGCGCCGGCGATGCCCAGCGAGACGAGGAGCCCGCCCACCGCGAAGAGGACGGCGATCCGGGTGCCGAGCCCCAGGCTGGGTGGGTGGTCGGCGCCCCGTCCGGGGTCGGTGGTCGGCTCCGGCATGGTCCGTGGACGGGGCGCCCGCTCAGGCCTGGAGCTTGTAGCCCATGCCGCGGACGGTCACCACGTACCGGGGGTTGGCGGGATCGGGCTCGACCTTGGTCCGGAGTCGACGCACGTGGACGTCCACCAGGCGGCCGTCGCCGAAGTAGTCGTAGCCCCAGACCTTCTCGAGGAGGTCCTCCCGGCTGAGGACCCGCCCCTCGGCGGTGGCCAGCTCCACCAGGAGGCGGAACTCGGTCCGGGTGAGGTGGAGGTCGGTCCCCTCGTGGCGGACCACGCCCTCCTCGGCGAGGATCTCCAGGCCGCCGATCTCGATCCGGGTGGGCCGGGTCTCGTCGGGTCGGGACCGTCGGAGCAGGGCACGGATGCGGGCCGAGAGTTCCTTGGGGTCGAACGGCTTGCGGAGGTAGTCGTCGGCTCCGGCCTCCAGCCCGGCCACCACGTCGTGGCTGTCGGACCGGGCGGTGACCATGACGATGGGGACGTCGCCGAGCCGGCGGATGCTGCGGCACACCTCGAAGCCGTCGATGCCGGGGAGCATGATGTCGATGAGGACGACGTCGGCGCCGCGGGTGCCGAACGACTCGAGGGCCTCCTCGCCGCTGGCCGTCTCGGACACCTCCCAGCCCTCCTCCTCGAGGGCGAGGCGCACCGCGGTCCGGATGCGCTCGTCGTCCTCCACGGTCAGGATGCGCGTGGTGGCGGGCTGTGGGGACGCCGGAGGTGGCTGCGTCATGGGGAGATGCTGCCCCATGGAGGGGCCTCCTGCCCCGAGGGCCCGTCCTGACCGGCGTCGGCTCGACGGAGGAGGTCCAGCAGGGGACCGTGCAGGGCGGCCGGGGCGGCCACGGTGACCGGGGCCGATACGAGGCGTGGGCCGACCAGGTCGTGGCTGTCGAGGTCGGTGACCCGGCCGCCGGCCTCGGTGACCAGGAGGGCTCCGGCGGCCCGGTCCCAGTGGTTGATGCCCCGTTCGTAGTAGGCGTCCACCCGCCCGCAGGACACCGAGGCGAGGTCGGTGGCCGCTCCGCCCATGCGTCGGACGTCCCGGATGCGGGGGAGGACCTCGACCAGCACCGAGGCCTGGCGGCGACGCTCGTCCGGGTCGTAGGAGAAGCCGGTGGCCACCAGCGCCCGTGCCGGGTCGTCCACGGTGGAGACACGGACCGGGCGGCCGTTGCGGGTCGTGCCGTGGCCGGTCGCAGCGCAGAACTCGTCGCCACCCAGCGGGTCGACGACCACGCCGGACACCGGACGGCCGTCGACCTCCGCGGCGATGGACACGGAGAACCCGGGGTGCCGGTACACGAAGTCGGTGGTGCCGTCGATGGGGTCGACGACCCAGCGCACCCCGCTGGTGCCCACCACCCCGGTGCCTTCCTCGCCGACGACGGAGTCATCGGGTCTGGCATCCAGCAGGCCTTCGACGATCCGGGTCTCGGACCAGCGGTCGACCTCGGTCACCAGGTCGGTGGCGGTGGACTTGGTGGACGCCACGGCCACGTGGCCGGAGCGGCGGAGGATCTCGGGGGCCACCGTGCGGGCCACCCGGAGGGCGAGGTCCCGGAGTTCGGCGGGATCGGCCGGGGAGCCGGTGAGGGTGCCGGGTGAGGGGCTGGACACGGGGTCGGCCGGGGAGGGGCGTCGGGTCAGTCGACCGGGTGGTGGTCCCGGGCCGCCTGCTGGAGTTCGTTGGTCCGCCATTCGGCCATGGCCCGCAGGGCGAGGACGGCGACGATGCCCACCCCGACGGCGGCCAGCACCGCGCCGAGCAGGCCCATGGACCCGGCCAGCGCCGTACAGCCGTCGGTGCACTGCAGGTCGGTCACCGCGTGGCCCACCAGGCCGCCACAGGCTCCGGCCACCACGATGGCCGCCAGGGCCAGGACGCGGGCGGTCGTCGGCGGGGCGGCCGAGGGGAGGTCGCCGGTCGGGCCGGTGGGAGGTGTCGGGGCATCCACGGGTCCGCACGCTACCGGTGCTCCGCGGGGCGGGTGCCAGACTGGCCGACGTGTCCGGGGGTGCCGCGTCGATGGGCTCATCCGATGGTTCCGTCCACCGGTGGCGGGTGGCCGGAGGGCTGGTCTGGGACGACGCGGGTCGGCTCCTCCTGGTGGCCAACCGCCGCCGGGGTGGCCGGGTCGAGTGGACGCCGCCCGGTGGGGTGGTGGACCCCGGCGAGGACATGGTGGGGGCGCTGGGTCGTGAGCTGGTCGAGGAGACCGGCCTGGTGGTCGACGTCTGGGACGGCCCCGCCTATCGGGTGGCGGTGGACTTCCCGGACCGGGCCATGCACCTGTCCGTCGAGGTCCACGAGGCCCGGTCGTACGCCGGGACGTTCCGCCTGGAGGACCCGGACGGCATCGTCGAGGACGCCCGCTTCGTGGCCCCGGACGAGGCGGCCGACCTGCTGGAGACGGCTCCCCGGTGGGTGCGGGAGCCGGTGGGCTCTCGTCTGGGGGGTCGGGGGTCCGGCGGGTCGGAGGGGTTCGCCTACGTGGCCCGGGGCATCGATCCCGGCTCGTTGGTCGTCGAGCGGGTGGACCCGGACGGATGAGCCCGGCGACCCCCATCCTCCACGTGGACATGGACGCCTTCTTCGTGTCGGTGGAGTTGCTGCGCCGACCGGACCTGCGGGGGCGGCCGGTGGTGGTCGGTGGCGAGGGGGGACGCGGCGTGGTGGCCGCCGCCTCCTACGAGGCTCGGGCCCACGGGGTCCATTCGGCCCTGCCGTCCAGCCGGGCTCGCCGCCTGTGCCCCGACCTGGTCTTCCTGCGGGGCGACCATCGGCTGTACGCCGAGGTGAGCCGGCGGGTGATGGCGGTCTTCCGTCGCTACACGCCGCTCGTCGAGCCGTTGTCGCTGGACGAGGCCTTCCTGGACGTGGGTGGCGTCGAGCGCCTCCACGGGACGCCGACCGAGGTGGCGGCATCGATCCGGGCCGACGTGCTGGCCGAGGAGTCCCTGCCGTGCAGCGTGGGCGTGGCGCCCAACAAGTTCCTGGCCAAGCTGGCCAGCGGCCGGGCCAAGCCGGTGGCCGGACCGGGCGGGCCGACCCCGGGGCCCGGCGTGCTGGTGGTACCCGCCGACGGGGTGCAGGCCTTCCTCGATCCGCTGCCCGTGTCGGCCGTGTGGGGCGTCGGGCCGCGCACGCTGGAGCGGCTCCGGGGCTTCGGGGTCTCCACGGTGGCCGACCTGCGCGAGGTGCCGGAGGCCACCCTGGTGACGTCGTTGGGACAGGCGGTCGGCACCCAGCTGTGGCGCCTCGCCCGGGGCATCGACGACCGTCGCGTCGAGGTCGATCGGGAGGCCCGGAGCATCGGCCACGAGGAGACGTTCTCCCGCGACCTGGTGCATCCGGACGAGGTGCACCGCCAGTTGGTCCGGATGGTGGACGGGGTGGCCCGGCGCCTCCGAGAGTCGGGGGTGGCCGGCCGCACGGTCACCGTCAAGGTGCGGTCGCCCGACTTCACCACGGTGGCCCGCAGCAGCACGCTGGCCGACGCCACCGACCTCCCCCTGGAGATCCTCCGGGAGGCCGAGGGGCTTCTGGCCTCGGTCGACGTCTCGGCCGGCGTCCGCCTGCTCGGGGTGTCGATGGGGGGCCTGCGGGACGCCTCGGTCCGCCAGCTCCGCCTCGACGAGGCGCCGGCCGGGTCGGCGACGTCGGAGCGATCGGGCCGGGGAGGAGCCTCGCCCGGACGCGCCGCGGCCGAGGAGGCCGTGGACCGGATCCGGGACCGCTTCGGCTCCGGGGCCATCGCCCCGGCCACCACCGTGGGCGACGAGGGCGTGCGGCCCAAGGAGCGCGGCGACTCCCAGTGGGGTCCCGACGTCTGACCCCCTGTCCTGGGCGTCGTGTCCCGGGCGTCGTGTCCTGGGCGTCGTGTCCTGGGCGTCGTGTCCCGGGCGTCGTGTCCCGGGCGTCGTGTCCCGGGCGTCGTGTCCCGGGCGTCGTGTCCCGGGCGTCGTGTCCCGGGCGTCGTGTCCCGGGCGTCGTGTCCCGGGCGTCGTGTCCCGGGCGTCGTGTCCCGGGCATCGTGTCCCGGGCATCGTGTCCCGGGCATCGTGTCTCGGGTGTCGTGTTCGGGGCGCGTTGTCGCTCGCGCGGGCCTGTGCGATGCTGGAGGGCGCCGGTCGGCCCTCCCGACCGGTCGGGATTCGAGCGGGAAGGGACCGCAGTTGCCACTGTCGGAGGACGAGGAACGCATCCTCAGCGAGATGGAGGAGCACCTCCAGGCGAGCGACCCGCGTCTCGTCAAGGAGGTCTCGGAGACCACCGTCTACACGCAGCCGCTGCGCAGCATGAAGTGGGCGGTGGCGGGCTTCGTGGCCGGGGTGGCGCTCATGGTCCTGACGCTGTCCACCTCGTACCTGCTGGCCTTCGCGGGCTTCCTCGTCATGCTGGGCGCGGCGCTCCGCCTGGAGAGGAACGCCCGGGTGGTGGGTCGGACCGGCCTCCGCCAGGCCTCGGAGAGTGGCCGTGCCGCGTCGTTGCGCGATGCGGTGGGCGGCTCCACCGGCCGCGTGCGCGACCGGATGCGCGAGCGGTTCCGGCGGGGTGACGGCCGGATCTGACCCGGCCGGGTCCCGTTCCGCACAGGACCCGCCCGTCGACCGTCCGGCCGTGCTGGCCGTCGACGTCGGTGGCACCAAGCTCGCCGTCGGCCTCGTCGACGGCCACGGTGCGATCCTCGCCGAGGAGCGGGCGGCCACGACCGGGCGGGACGCCGAGGAGCTCTTCGGTCGTCTCGCCGACCTGGTCGGGGTGGTGCTCGACGACGCCCCGGTCCGGCCGGTCGGCGTGGGGGTGGGGTGTGGCGGCCCGATGTCGGGACCACCGGACGACCGGCTGGTGTCCCCGCTGAACATCGTCCAGTGGCGCGACTTCCCGTTGGCGGGGCGACTGGCCGAGGCGACGGGTCTGCCCGCCGTGGTGGACAACGACGCCAAGGCCCTGGCCCTGGGCGAGGGCTGGTGCGGGACCGCGGCGGGCTGCCGGGACTTCCTGGCCATGGTCGTGTCGACCGGGGTGGGCGGTGGGGTGGTCCTCGACGGTCGGCTGCTCGACGGGGCCTCGGGCAATGCCGGGCACGTCGGCCACGTGATGGTCGAACCCGACGGGCCGCCGTGTGCCTGCGGGGCCCGGGGCTGCCTGGAGGCGGTGGCCTCCGGCCCGGCCATCGCCCGGCGGACCGGTCGGCCGTCGGCCGAGGCGCCCGTGGCGGTTCGCCGGGAGGTGGGCGACCGGGTGGGCCGGGCGGTCGGCGCGGTGGTGAACCTGCTCGACCTGGGCCTGGCCGTGGTGGCCGGCTCGGTGGCCCTCGGCTTCGGTGACGACTTCTTCGACGCCGCCCAGGCCGCCCTGGATCGGGCCTGCGGGCTGTCGTTCACCCGGGGTGCCCGGATCGTCCCCGCCGGGCTGGGCCCCGACGGCCCCCTGGTGGGAGCGGCCGCCGTGTGGCACCACCTGGGGAACGCCGGCGGCGAGGATGGTGGGTGATGGGCGCCTCGTGGATGTTGCGGATGGTGGCGGCGGTGGCCGTGCGGCCCCGGCTGTGGTGGGTGGCGCTGCGCCAGGCCCACCGGATGGCCGGGCGGCGCTGGTGGGCCCGACCGCCCTTCCTGCCCGTTCCCGCACGACCGCTGGCGGCCTTCCGGGCCACCACGCAGTACGGCCGGTCCGACGCCCTGCCCACGGTCGACGACGTCCTGGTGTGGTTGGAGTGGTCCCGCCGATTCCCGGGCTGACCCCTCCGGCGTCCTCCGGAGGGTGGCGGGTCGAGGTCCGCCGCGGCTCGGTGGCCGACGGCCACGGTCCGGTAGGGGCCTTCGACGCCCGGACGGTGCTGTGCCATGAGCCCGTCGGCCCGGCGCTGGTCCTGGGCAGCGGACAGCGGGTGGACGACGGGTTGTCGGCGCGGGCGGATGCGGCTGGCCTGGCGGTGGTCCGCCGGCGGTCGGGAGGCGGAGCGGTCCTGGTCGTGCCCGGACCGGTCTGGTGGGTGGACGTCCTGGTGCCCCGGGGCGACCCGCTGTGGGACGACGACGTGGGTCGGTCGGCGGTCTGGCTGGGGGAGGCGTGGCGGGACGCGCTGGAGGCGGTGGGCGTGGCCGCCGAGGTGGTCGACCGGATGTCCTGTGGCGCGGTCGGCCGCTCGGTCTGCTTCGCCGGTCGGGCGGTCGGCGAGGTGCTGGTGGGGGGCCGGAAGGTGGTCGGGGTGAGCCAGCGGCGTGACCGGTACGGCGCCCGCTTCCAGTGCGCCGCGCTGGTCGGGCCCGATGCGGTGGAGGCGAGCGTGGTGCCCCTCGTCGGGCTCCTGGGCCCCTGGTCGGATGGGGCGTCCGACGACGAGCTGGCCACCGGGCTCCGGGCCGTCGTGGGCTGGATCGAGGCCCCGCCCGACGCCCTGCTCGAGGCCTTCCTCCGGGCGCTGGGGGCCGCCGCCCGCTGAGTTCGGCCGACCGGCCGGTCGGCCTGCACGACCGTCGCCGTTCCCGGCGTCGTGTCCCCCTGATGGCCCCCCTGATGGGAACCGATGGCGAACCGCCGCGCCCCGAGGGAGGACGGCTTGCACGGTGTGGGGGAAAGTGGTCTAGAGTGGAGCGCTATGGGGAGTAGTGGGGAGTCGGGTGGAACCGGCTTTCGGACCGCACCCTGGCCAGAACGACGGCCAGCACGACGAGAAGAGCGACGAGAAGGGAGGCGAAGCCATGGTCCTCGTGGGAACCCACGACCACGCGTTGGACGACAAGGGACGCTTCGTCCTCCCGGCCAAGTACCGGACCCACTTCGCCGAGGCCGCCTACCTGGCGCCGGGCGCGGGCTGCGTGGCCCTCTGGCCGGCCGAGCGCTTCGAGCAGATGGTGGAGCGCCTGACCGGGCAGGTCCGGACCGGCGAGGTGGACGCCCTGGTCCTGAGCGGGCTGGCCGCCGGTTCCGAGGAGGTCCGGCCCGACGCCCAGGGTCGGGTCACCGTCCCCGAACGACTCCGGACCCTGGCCTCGCTGGATCGCGAGGTCGTGGTCTGCGGCGCCATCGACCGCATCGAGGTGTGGGACGCGGCCATCTGGGCCACCCGGGTCCCGGACCTGGACCGCACGGTGGCCGACGCCCTCCTGCGCGGTGGCGGGATCTGACGGACTGCCCGAGGAGAGAGGCGAGCACCCGACGACAGACGACGAACGCGACGGACGGCCCCGTGCCGGTCCGTCCCTGGACCGTCCCCCGGTCGGCAGGATGGGAGGCCCCTACTCCGCCCGCTTGCCATCCAGCCCGACTCGGGGAGACATCCCGACGGGCGCCCGCCGGTCGGGGGACGGTCGAGGGACGGGCCACCGGGAGCCGCCACCTGCGTCCGGCGTCCGCCCTCGGGTCGGCGGCACGGGACATGACGGACCCAGAGGCTGAGGTACGGCAGGCGGGCGGGGGCGACCCCGCCACGTTCCGGCACGAACCGGTGATGGCCGTCGAGGTCCTCGACGCGCTAGCCCCGTGTCCACCCGGTCCGGTGCTGGACGCCACCGTCGGAGGGGGAGGCCATGCCGCCCTCCTGCTCGATGCGCGACCCGACCTCACCGTGGTGGGACTGGACCGTGACGACGTCGCGCTGGCGGCCAGCGGTGACCGCCTGGCGCCGTTCGGTTCCCGTGTCCTCCTCCACCGGTCGGCGTTCGGCGAGTTGGGCGCGGCCCTCGACGGACTCGGGGTGGGGCCGCTGTCCGGCTTCCTCTTCGACCTCGGCGTCTCCTCGCCGCAGCTCGACGTGGCCGACCGCGGCTTCAGCTACCGGGAGGCCGGCCCGCTGGACATGCGGATGGACCGTCGCCAGCCCCTCACCGCCGACGACGTGGTCAACGGCTACCCCGAGGACGACCTGGCCCGCCTCCTGGTCCGGAACGCCGACGAGCGCCATGCCCGCCGCATCGCCCGGGCCGTGGTGGCCGCCCGCCCGGTCCGCGACACCGCGGCCCTGGCCGACCTCGTCCGCTCCGCCATCCCGGCCCCGGCCCGCCGGACGGGCGGCCATCCGGCCAAACGCACCTTCCAGGCCATCCGCATTGAGGTCAACGACGAGCTGGGCCAGCTGGCCGGCGCCCTCGACGAGGCCATCGGCCGGCTCCGTCCCGGCGGGCGCGGAGCGGTGCTCTCCTACCACTCCGGGGAGGACCGGATCGTGAAGGCGCGCTTCGACCACGCGGCGACCGGGGGGTGCGCCTGCCCGCCCCGGCTCCCGTGCGCCTGCGGGGCCGTCCCCGTGGCCACCCTGGCCCGACGCTCCGGTCGGACCCCGGCCGCCGCCGAGTCCGAGCGCAACCCCCGGGCGGCCAGTGCCCGCCTCCGGGTCCTCGAGCGCATCGACGCGGGAGACGTCGGGTGACCGCCGTCCTCCGTCCGCCGCGGACCGTCCAGCCGACGGGCGCCGTGCCGGCCCGCGCGCTGCCGGGGGTCCTGTCGCTGGGCCGGATGGGCGTCGTGGCCGTGCTGGCCTTCTTCCTGGTGCTCTTCGGGGTGGCCTCGTTCCACAGTGTCGTCATCGACGAACAGTTCGAGTTCGACCGCCTCCAGCAGCGCCTCGACGACGGCCACCAGCGGGCCCAGGTGCTGCGCAACGAGGTGGCCCGCCTGGAGAGTCCCGACCGCATCCTCGCCGTCGCCGAGGGCCGACTGGGCCTGGTGCCGCCGGGGGAGCGGGTCCACCTGGCCGTCGTGGCGCCGGGCGACCCCGCCCCGACCCTCCGACCTCCCGACGGGAACCCCTTTGCCGGCGGGTCCCGATGAGCCGGCGTCCCGAACCGGGCCGCACCACCGGCCGAGGCACGGGTCGGGACGTCCCCCTCCGTAGCACCCACATCCGCCTTCGGCGTCGACTGCTGGCCGTCGGCGCGCTCCTGGTCCTCGGTGCCGGCTTCATCGGATGGCGCCTGATGGTCGTCCAGGTCCTGGAACCCGACCGGTACCTGGCCCGGGGCGCCTCCCAGTCGATCCGGACCGTGCCGCTGCAGGCCAGCCGGGGGGCCATCGTGGACCGCAACGGCGTCGACCTCGCCCTCTCGCTTCCCCTGCCGTCGATCGTGGGCAACCCGCGCCAGGTGGAGGACCCCGACCTGACGGCCCGCCGCCTGGCCACGGTGCTCGACACCGACGTGGCCGTGATGGCGGACCGCCTCGGTCGGGACAGTGCGTTCGCCAACCTCCAGCGGCAGGTCCCGCCTGCGGTGGCCGACCGGGTCACGGCACTCGGCCTCGCCGGGGTGTCCGTCCGCGAGGAGCAGGCCCGGGTTCGCCCTGGCGAGGCCTCGGGCCTGGCGGTCCTGGGTCGGACCGACGTCGACGGAAACGGGATCAGCGGCCTGGAGCTGGTGTACGACGGCCTCCTGTCGGGCGTGGACGGCGAGAAGGTGGTGGAGTCGGCCCTCGACGGTTCGACCATCCCTCGGGGGGAGTACTCCGTCGAGCCGGCCACTGACGGTCGGACCCTGGTGCTGACCCTGGACCGGTCGCTGCAGTTCGAGGCCGAGCGGTTGCTGCGCCTCGGGGTGGAGGCCGCCGGTGGTCGGGGCGGAACCCTGATGGCCATGGACCCGCGGACCGGCGAGGTCCTGGCCTCGGCCACCGTGGTGCGCGACGCCGACGGTCGGGTCGCCACGTCGGGTGAGCACCAGGGGGTCACCTGGACCTACGAGCCCGGCTCGATTATCAAGCCCCTGACCTTCTCCGCCGTCCTGGAAGCGGCCGTGGCCGCCCCGGCCACCGTCCGCGACGTGCCGATCCGGGTCGAGGTCCACGGCAGCACGTTCTCCGATCCGCCGCCCCGCTACTCGTCGGAGGCCCTCTCGGTGGCCGACGTGGTCCGGCGTTCCTCCAACGTGGGGACCATCCTGTGGGCCTCGGACCTCGGGGCGGAGGCATTGCACGCCACGCTGATGGAGTTCGGCCTCGGGCGGGTCTCGGCGCTGGACTTCCCGGGCGAGTCGGCCGGTTCCCTCCGGTCCCTCCACCGGTGGTCGGGGACCTCGCTGCCCACCATCGCCATCGGCCAGGGCGTCGCCACCACGCCCATCCAGATGCTCACCGCCTACGCCACCCTGGCCAACGGCGGGATCCGGCCCGCGCCCACCCTGGTGCTCGGCACGAGGGACGATGGGGGTGTGTTCACACCCAGCCGGCCCGGACGGACCACCACGGTGGTGCCCGCGGCGGTGGCCGCCGAGGTCACCGCCATGATGGAGGGCGTGGTCCTCGATGGCACCGGCACCCGGGCCGCGGTGCCCGGCTACCGGGTGGCCGGCAAGACGGGCACCGCCTGGAAGGCTCGGCCCGAAGGCGGCTACGGCGACGACGGCGATCGGGACTACGTGGCCAGCTTCGCCGGGTTCCTCCCGGCCGAGGACCCCCGCCTGGCCATCATCGTGGTGGTCGACGAGCCGGACCTCGCCCACTACTCGGGTGGCCGGGCCGCAGCGCCGATCTTCGCCGACTTCGCCGACTTCGCCGTCCGGCGACTCCGCATCCCGTCCGAGTCCGAGCGCATCGGCCTGGAGGCCGACGGACGTGTACAGGCCGTGACGGCCGGACACCGACGCCTCGTCGCCGAGGCCGAGGCTGCGGTTGCCGTGGACGAGACGGCGTCCGCCGTTCCCGCCGGAGGCTGACGTGCGCCTCGGCGACCTGCTCGCCGCCCTCTCCGAGACCCGGACCGGTCCGGGCCCAGAGGGGGGCCCAGAGGGGGGCTCCGTGGACGTGTCGGGGATCAGCCACGACTCCCGAGCGGTCCGGCCCGGCGACCTCTTCTGCTGCGTGTCGGGGGCCGTCCACGACGGGCACGACCACGCGGCGTCCGCCGTGGCGGCCGGGGCGGTCGCCCTCCTCGCCGAACGCCCCCTCCACGACGACCGCTCCCCGGCGCCGGGGGTTCCCGTGGTGGTCGTCCCGTCGGTGCGGCGGGCCATGCCGCTGTTGGCCGCCGCCCTGCACGGCCACCCCTCCGGGTTAATCGACCTGGTGGGGGTGACCGGGACCAACGGGAAGACCAGCGTCGTCCACCTGCTGGGTGCGGTTCTCGAGTCGGCCGGCCTCCGGACCGCCACGTGGGGGACGCTCGCGGGGGCACGGACCACGCCCGAGTCGACCGACCTCCAGGCGACGCTGTCCGGCTGGGCGTCGGAGGGGGTGGCTGCGGCGGCGATGGAGGTCTCCTCCCACGCCCTGGCCCAGCACCGCGTCGACGGCACCCGGTTCTCCGCCGTGGCCTTCACCACGCTCGGGCGCGACCACCTGGACTTCCACGGGACCATGGACGACTACGAGGCGGCCAAGGCCCGACTCTTCGACGGCACCTTCGCCGGTCGCGGCGTGGTGGCCGTCGGCGACGAGGCCGGGCGACGGATGGCCGCGGGGGCCGAACGCCACGGGATGGAGGTGGTGGCCGTCGATCCGACGGCCTGCGACGCCCGCCCGACCGCCACCGGCACCGAGATGCGGTGGCGGGACCGGTCGGTGTCGCTGGCCACCGGCGGGGCCTTCACGGCGGCCAACGCCCTGGTGGCCGCCGAGTTGGCCGTGCTGCTCGGCGTGGACCCGGCCGACGTGGCCGAGGGCCTGGCCGCGGCGCCCCCGGTTCCCGGTCGCTTCGAGCCGGTCGACCTGGCGGGGGGGCCCGGCGTGGTCGTGGACTACGCCCACACGCCCGACGCCCTGGCCGCCGTCCTGGACGCCGCCCGACGGGCGGTCCCTGCCGGCGGGCGCCTGGTGGTGGCCTTCGGGTGCGGGGGCGACCGGGACCGCGGCAAGCGTCCCGAGATGGGTCGGGTGGCCGAGGCGGGCGCCGATCGGGTGGTGGTGACCTCGGACAACCCGAGGGGTGAACCACCCGAGGTGGTCATCGCGGACATCCTGTCGGGGATGGATGGAACGCCTGACCACGTGGAGCCGGACCGCCGGCGCGCCATCGCCGAGGCCCTGCGGTCCGCGGGACCCGACGACCTGGTGGTGGTGGCCGGCCGCGGCCACGAGTCGGTCCAGGAGGTGGCGGGCGGAACCGTGCCCTTCGACGACCGCACCGTGGTGGCCGAGGAATGGGCCCGGCTCGGGGGCCGGATCGGGGGCCGAACAAGGGGAATGACCCCGTGATCCGCCTCCTGCTCGCCGCGGCCATCGCCATGGTCGCCTCGCTCGTCGGGACCCGCGTCCTGATCGGGTGGCTGACCCGACTGCGCCTGGGTCAGCCCATCCGCGACGACGGCCCGGAGGGCCACGCCACCAAGGCCGGGACCCCCACCATGGGTGGCCTGGCCATCGTGGGCGGGGCCGTCCTCGGCTACGTCCTCAGCGACCTGTACCGGGGCATCTACACCCGGACCGGGATCTTCGTGATGCTGGCCATCGTCAGCGGCGGCGCGGTCGGCCTCCTCGACGACTGGATCAAGGTGGTCCGGGAGCGGAACCTCGGCCTCAACAAGCAGGCCAAGATGTTCGGCCTCCTCGCCGTGGCCGTCACCTTCGCCGTGCTCATGCTGGAGTACGCCCCGACCCACACCACGCTGTCGTTCACCAGGGCCGACCTGCCCGGGATCGAGCTGGGATCGGCACTGTGGACGGCGTGGGCGGTCCTGCTCATCACCGGATCGGCCAACGCGGTGAACCTGACCGACGGCCTCGACGGCCTGGCCGCCGGTGCCGGCACCTTCTGCTTCGGTGCCTACACGGTGATCGCCTTCTGGCAGTTCCGGTATCCCGAGGCGTACGACGTGGCCCACGCCCTGGACCTGGCCGTGGTGGCCGCCGCCATGGCCGGCGGGTGCCTCGGCTTCCTGTGGTGGAACGCGGCGCCGGCCCGGATCTTCATGGGCGACACCGGATCGCTGGCCATCGGCACCGGCCTGGCCGCCCTGTCCCTGGCCACCGGGACCCAGTTGCTCCTGCCCATCGTGGCCGGCCTGTTCGTGGCCGAGACCCTGTCGGTCATCGTCCAGGTGGGCAGCTACCGCCTGTTCGGCGGTCGGCGGGTCTTCCGGATGGCGCCCGTCCACCACCACTTCGAGTTGGGCGGGTGGCCGGAGACCACGGTCATCATCCGCTTCTGGATCCTGGCCGGGTTGTGCACGGCGGCCGGCCTGGGCATCTTCTACGCCGACTCGCTGGGATCCGGCGTGGTGGACGGGGCCGGAGGGTGAGTAGCCGGGGGACCACCCTGGTCCTCGGCCTCGGGGTGGCCGGACGGGCCGTCCTCGACGCCCTCGTCCGCCGCGGGGTCGACGTGGTGGCCGTGGACGACCGGCCGGGCGACGCCGCCCGCGCCGCCGTGGAGCGCCACGGCGTGGACCTGGTCGAGTCGCCGGGTGCCGGTGACTGGCCGTCCCTCCTGGCCGGCGTGGACGAGGTGGCCATGGCGCCCGGGGTCCCCGACGCCCACCCGAGCCACGCCGCGGCCCGTCGGGCCGGGGTGCCGGTCGTCGACGAGACCGACCTGGCCGCCCGGTGGGACGACCGCCCCCGCTGCGCGGTGACCGGCACCAACGGCAAGACCACCGTGGTGACCCTGGTGGCCGACATGCTCGAACGCTCGGGGATTCGGGCCCTCCCATCGGGCAACACCGACACGCCGCTGGTGGCGGCCATCGACGACCCGGAGGCCGAGGTGTTCGTGGTCGAGGCGTCGTCGTTCCGCCTGGCCCACGCCGCGTCCTTCGCGGCCTCGCCGGCCGCCTGGTTGAACTTCGCCCCCGACCACCTCGACGTCCACCGCGACCTCGCCGCCTACGAGGACGCCAAGGCCCGGGTCTTCGAGGGCGTGGCCACGCCGTCGGACGCGGTGGCCAACGCGGCCGACCCGGTGGTGGCCGCCCGGGCCCCGGTCGGCGCCACCTTCTTCGGCGGGCCCGACGCATCCTGCCGGGTCGAGGACGGGACGCTGGTGGTCGACGACCACCCGTTGATGGACGTGGCCGATCTGGCCCGTTCGCTACCCCACGACCTCGAGAACGCCCTGGCGTCCACCGCGGTGGCCCTGCGGGCCGGCGCCGACCGGGACGCCTGCCGGGACACGCTGGCCGGCTTCTCGGGGCTGGCCCACCGCATGGCCCTGGTGGCCGAGGTGGACGGCGTCCGCTACGTGGACGACAGCAAGGCCACCACCCCGCATGCCACCCTGACCGCCCTGGCCGGCCTCCCCGGCGCCGTCCTCATCGCCGGCGGCCGCAACAAGGGGGTCGACCTGTCCCCGTTGGCCGCGGCCCGACCGCGTGCCGTGGTGGCCATCGGCGAGGCGGCCGAGGAGGTGGCCGAGGCGTTCGCCGGGCGGTGCCCGGTGGAGGTCGCCGACTCCATGGAGGCCGCGGTTTCGGCTGCCGGGCGCCTGGCCGACGGTTCGGGCTCGGTGCTCCTGTCGCCGTCCTGTGCGTCGTTCGACTGGTACGCCTCGTACGCCGAGCGCGGACGGGACTTCCAGCGGATCGTGGCCGCGCTGGCCGGCTGATGGACGTCCGGCGCCCGACCACCCGACCCATCCAGCGTTCGGTCCGGGCACCGGTCCTGGGGGCGCTGGCCGCCGTGCTGGTCCTCCTCGGCGTGGTGATGGTCCTGTCGGCCGCCTCGGTCCAGGACCTGCGGGTCCACGGCGACGCCTGGCACCACGTGCGTCGACAGGTGGTGTGGATCGCGGTGGGCATGGCGGGCCTGGTGACCATGCTGCGGATCGACTACCGGCGGTTGCGGGGCATCGCCCCGTCGATGCTGGTGGCCACCATCGTGCTCCTGGTGCTGGTGTTCGTGCCCGGCATCGGCATCGAGGCCAACGGCTCGTCGCGTTGGCTGGGCGCCGGTCCCGCCACCTTCCAGCCGTCGGAGCTGGCCAAGCTGACGGTGATCCTCTACGCCGCGGTCCTGTTGTCGGCGCCCGACCGGGACGTCGACGACCTCCGACGGACCCAGCTACCCCTCATGCTGGTCCTCGGCCTGGTCGGCGGGTTGGTCTACCTCGAGCCGGACATGGGCACGGCGGCCGTCCTGGTGGCCATCGGGGCCTCGGTCCTCTTCTTCGCGGGCCTGCGCCTCTTCGTGGTGGTGGGCGGTGGTGCGCTGGGCGTGGCGGTGCTGGCCGGCCTGGCCATGACGGCGGGCTACCGGCGCCAACGCCTCCTCTCCTTGTTCGATCCGTGGAGCGACCCGTTGCACACCGGCTGGCAGGCCATCCAGGCCGGGGTGGCCATGTCCAACGGCGGCCTGTGGGGGATGGGCCTGGGCGCCAGCCGGGCCAAGTGGGGCTTCCTGCCGTACGCCCAGACCGACTTCATCTTCGCCATCCTGGCCGAGGAGCTGGGCTTCGTCGCCGCCCTCCTCGTCGTCCTCGCCTTCCTGGCCATCGGGATCATCGGCCTCCACACCGCGCTGCGGGCCCCGGACCGCTTCGGGCAGCTGTTGGCCGCCGGCATCACCACGTGGATCGTGCTCCAGGCCTACGTGAACGTCGGGGCGGTCCTGGGGCTGCTGCCCATCACCGGCATCCCGCTGCCCTTCCTCTCCTACGGTGGGAGTTCCATGATCGTGACCCTCACCGCCTACGGCGTGCTCCTCAACATCGCCCGGCAGACGCCGTGACCGGGGGCCGGGCGACGGGGTCCCGCGGGTCGGGGCGCCGGCGCGCCCGCGGCCGGATCGTGGTGGCCGGCGGTGGGACGGCCGGCCACGTCCTGCCCGGCCTGGCCATCGCCGAGGCGCTCGTCGACCGGGGACTGGCCGCCGACCGGGGTTCGGTGGTGATGGTGGGGAGCGCCCGCGGCATCGAGGCCGACCTGGTGCCGCCGACCGGATTCGGCCTGCGGCTCCTGCCCGGGCGGGGGATCCAGCGTCGGCTCACCCCGGCCAACGCGGTGGCCGCGGCCGGCCTGCTGGTGGCGCTGGTCCGGGCCGTCCTGCTGCTGGTCCGCCGCCGGCCCGACGCGGTCGTCGTCCTCGGTGGCTACGCCAGCGTGCCGTGTGGCCTGGCGGCCGTCGCCCTGCGGATCCCCGTGGTGGTGGCCGAGCAGAACGCCGTGCCGGGCGCCGCCAACCGCCTGCTGGGTCGCTTCGCCCGGTCGTGCGCGGTGTCCTTCCCCGGGACCCGCCTGCCCCGGGCGGTGGTGACCGGGAACCCGGTCCGATCCGAGGTCCGGTCGGCCGCCGCGGACGCCTCCGCGCGTCGGGTGGTCAGGGACCGCTTCGGGCTCGACGACCGTCCCTTCGTGGTGGCCTTCGGCGGTTCGCTGGGGGCCCGGCGGATCAACCGGGCGGTGGCCGCCGCGGTGGAAGACTGGACGGGTGGTCCGGTGGTCGTCCAGCACGTCGTGGGGCCTCGCGGATGGGCGCTCGATCCCGACGGCACGGGCGGCCCCGACGGAACGGGGGAACGGGCCGGGGTGGTGCCGGTCTCGGTGGACTATCGACCGGTGGAGTACGAGGCGGACATGCCGTCCGTGCTGAGCGCCGCCGACGTGGTGGTGTGCCGGGCCGGGGCGACCACGGTGGCCGAGCTGTCGGTCCTCGGCGTCCCGTCGATCCTCGTGCCGTTGCCGGGTGCCCCCGGCGACCACCAGACGGCCAACGCCGAGGGCCTGGCCGGGGTGGGAGCGGCCCGGGTGGTGGCCGATGCGGAGATGGACGGCGCGCTGCTGTCCGGGGTGCTGGGCGAGATGCTGGCCGACCGGGTGGCCCTCGGGTCGATGGGGGCGGCGGCCCGTTCCCTCGGCCGGCCCGACGCCGCCGAGCGGGTGGCCGATCTGGTGGCCGACGCGGTGGCGGAGGCCGGCCGATGAGCGGCGCCCTGGATCCCCGGGTCCCGACCCGGATCCACGTGGTGGGCATCGGTGGTGCCGGGATGAGCGCCATCGCCGAGGTGCTGGCCACCATGGGACACCGGGTGTCGGGGTCCGACCTGAAGGCCTCGGCCGGCCTGGAACGCCTGGCCGCCCTCGGGGTGGCGGTCCACGTCGGCCACGATGCCGCCCACCTGGCCGACGCCCGGGTGGTGACCCGCTCCACCGCCGTGCCCGACGCCAATCCGGAGGTCCGAGCGGCCCGGGAGGCCGGCGTGCCCGTGTTGAGTCGGGCCGAGGTGCTGGGAGCCATCACCACGGTGCGCCCCACGGTGGCCGTGGCCGGGACGCACGGCAAGACCACGACGTCGTCGATGCTGGCCCTCGCCCTGCGCGACGCCGGCCTCCGTCCGTCCTTCGTGATCGGTGGCGACGTGAACGAGATCGGGTCGGGTGCGGCTTGGGACGAGGGCGACCTGTTCGTGGTGGAGGCCGACGAGAGCGACGGGTCCTTCCTCCACCTGGCGCCCCGGATCGGCGTGGTGACCAACGTGGAGCCCGACCACCTCGAGCACCACGGGGGGTTCGACGCCCTGCGCGACGCCTTCGACGCCTTCGTGACCGGCGTGGCCGGTCCGACGCTGGTCGGCATCGACGACCCGGAGGGGGCGGCTTTGGCCGAGCGGTCCCGGGCGGCCGGTTCGGAGGTGGCGACGGTGGGCGAGTCGGTCGAGGCCGACTGGCGCCTGGCCGACGTGCGGAACGCCTGGAGCGGCGTGGCCTTCGACCTGGTGGCTCCCGACGGGTGGGTGGACGGCGGGCCTCTCGCCGTGGTCCTGCCCGTGCCCGGCCGGCACAACGCCCGCAACGCGGCGGCGGCCATCGCGGCGGCCGTCCTCGCCGGAGCCGACCCCGGACGGGCCGTCGCCGCGCTGGGCCGCTTCGGCGGCGTGGCCCGTCGCTTCGAGCACCGGGGTCGGACGGCCGGCGTGGCCTTCGTGGACGACTACGCCCACCTGCCCACGGAGGTGGCGGTGACCGTGGACGCGGCGGGCACCGGGGGCTTCGACCGCCTGGTGGCCGCCTTCCAGCCCCACCGGTACAGCCGGACCGAGGCGCTCTGGTCGTCGTTCGGCCCGGCCTTCGAGGGGGTGGACGTCCTGTTCGTGACCGACGTGTACCCCTCGGGCGAGGCGGCCCGGCCCGGCGTGTCCGGCCAGTTGGTGGTGGACGCCGTGTCCCGCGACCTCCCCGACCTCGACGTCCGCTACGCCCCCCGGCGCGACGACCTGGTCGAGGGGCTGGTGGCCGAGCTGGCCCCTGGGGACCTGTGCCTGACCATGGGAGCCGGCGACCTCACCTCGGTTCCCGACGAGGTGCGTGCCCGCCTGGCCGGCGAGCGGGATGCCGGGGGAGTCGGGGCGACCGATGGAGGCTGACCCGGCCGGGGACCTCCTCGGCACGGTGGCCCGCGGCCTCGACGGCCTGGGCCTGGTGGAGGGCGTCCGGCGGGACCATCCGATCGGACCGTTGACCACCTACCGGGTGGGTGGGTCCGCGGCGCTCTTCGTCCGCCCGGCGGACATGGCCGAGCTCGAGGCCGTCGCCGCGGTGATCGGGTCGTCCGACGTTCCGGCCCTCGTCCTGGGCCGCGGGTCCAACCTGCTGGTGTCCGATGGCGGCTTCGGCGGCCTGGCCGTCCAGCTGGGACCGGGCTTCGAGGCCGTGGAGGTCGACGGGTCGGCTGTGGTGGCCGGCGGGGCGGCCAGCCTCCCGGTGGTGGCCCGCCGGACCGTGGCCTCCGGGCTGACCGGCTTCGAGTGGGCGGTCGGCGTCCCGGGGTCGATCGGTGGGGCGGTCCGCATGAACGCCGGCGGGCACGGGGCCGACCTGGCCGCCATCCTGGCCTCGGCCACCGTGCTGGACCTGGCCGCCGGGACGATCGACGAGCGGCCGGTGGACGGTCTGGGCCTCGGCTACCGGACGTCGTCGGTCGGCGACCACGAGGTGGTGGTCGCGGCCCGCCTCTCCCTGGCCGTGGGGGAGCGGTCCGCCGGTGAGGCACGCCTGGCCGAGGTGGTCCGGTGGCGGCGGGAGAACCAGCCGGGAGGCCAGAACGCCGGGTCGGTGTTCACCAACCCGGAGGACGACTCGGCCGGTCGCCTGGTGGACGCCGCCGGGTGCCGGGGCCTGCGTCATGGGACGGCCGAGGTCTCGCAGCGGCACGCCAACTTCATCCAGGCCGACGAGGACGGTTCGGCCGACGACGTGGCCGCCCTGATGGACGAGGTGGCCCGTCGGGTCCTGGAGGTCCACGGGGTGTCCCTCGTCCCGGAGACCGTCCTCGTCGGCTTCGGATGACGGATCCGGCGCCCCCCGGCGAGGGGGAGGCCCGGGACCCCGGACCGCCGGCCGGGACGCCCGTTGGGACGCCGGCCGGGACGCCGGCGGGGACACGGGAGGCGGGGCGGTCCCGACGGCTGGTGATGGCGTGGATCGCGCTGGCCGTCGTGGTGGTCGGCGTGGGGGGCTTCGTGCTGAGTCGGTCGGAGCTCCTGGACGTGGACGAGGTCCGCGTCGTCGGGCCCGCCGCCGATGGCGGTTGGGGCCCGTCGGCCGGGGACCTGGTGGTGGCCACGGGGATCGAGGTGGGGAGCCCGATGCTCGGCGTCGACGTCCACGAGGCGGTCCGACGGGTGGCGGCCGAACCGTGGGTCGCGTCCGTCGAGGTCGACCGACGGTGGCCGGGAACGGTGGAGGTGTGGGTCCGTCGACGCGTCCCGGTCGCCAACGCGCTGGACCCGTCGGCGGCGGTGGCCGTCCTGGACGCCGAGGGCACGGTGCTGGAGCACCGGTCGCGCCCGGTCGACGGCCTCCCCGTGGTGCGCGTGGAGCGCCTGGGCCGGGCGGGCACTCGGATGGCCGGCCTGGCTCCGCTGCTCCGGGCGGTCGACGCCATGACGCCCGAACTGGACCCGTGGATCGTGGCCCTGGTGCCGGCGGCCTCCGGCGTGGTCGCCGAGCTGGTCGGCGGGGTGGAGGCGGTGCTCGGCCACGGTGAGGACTACCACGACGAGTTCCGCTCCCTGGCCACCGTCCTGACCCGGGTGGAGCTGGCGTGCATCGTCGAGATCGACGTCTCGATCCACGCCAGCCCGGTGGTCCGACGCGATGAGGCACGCTGCGGCTGACGGGGCTTCTGACGGGGCCGCTGACGGGGCTTCCGCAGAGGGTTGACGTTCGACGACCACTCGCCGTAGTCTTCCGACCACTGATCGGGGTCGACTGATCCCAACTCTAAACCTCGACTTGAGGGTTACTCCGCGTGCCCACCGGTTGCAGGACCAACCAGGATCGAGCAGGACAGCAGGAGGCAACGATGGTGGGGAACCCGCAGAACTACCTGGCCGTGATCAAGGTGGTGGGCGTCGGCGGGGCCGGCGTCAACGCCGTGAACCGGATGATCGACGCCGGGCTCAAGGGCGTCGAGTTCATCGCCGTGAACACCGACGCCCAGGCGCTCCTGATGAGCGACGCCGACGTCAAGCTGGACATCGGCCGCGAACTCACCCGTGGCCTCGGTGCGGGCAGTGATCCGGACATCGGCCGCCAGGCCGCCGAGGACCATCGTGCCGAGATCGAGGAGGCCCTGGACGGCGCCGACATGGTGTTCATCACCGCCGGCGAGGGCGGCGGAACCGGCACCGGTGGCGCCCCCATCGTGGCCGAGGTGGCCCGGGCCTCCGGCGCCCTGACCATCGGCGTGGTCACCCGACCGTTCACCTTCGAGGGCCGGCGCCGTTCGGTCCAGGCCGAGCAGGGCATCGTCCAGCTCAAGGAGAAGGTCGACACCCAGATCGTCATCCCCAACGACCGTCTGCTCGACGTCTCCGACGACAAGACCCCGCTGCTGAACGCCTTCGACACGGCGGACGAGGTCCTCCTCCAGGGCGTCCAGGGCATCACCACCCTGATCACCACGCCCGGCCTCATCAACACCGACTTCGCCGACGTCCGCACCGTCATGCAGGGGGCCGGCTCGGCGCTCATGGGTGTGGGACAGGCCACCGGCGAGGGTCGGGCGCTGAACGCGGCCCGCAAGGCCATCTCCAGCCCCATGCTGGAGGCCTCCATCGAGGGCGCCCGGGGCATCCTGCTGAACATCTCCGGTCCGCGCGACCTGGGCCTGTTCGAGGTCAACGAGGCCGCCGAGGTCGTCCACGGCGTGGCCCACCCCGACGCCAACATCATCTTCGGCGCCGTCGTGGACGACGAGATGGGGGACGACGTCCGCGTCACGGTGATCGCCGCCGGCTTCGACCGCTGGGACGGCGACCGTCCGGCGGCCACCCCGGCGCAGCCGTTGCGGGGCGACGACGCCCTCGGCGAGGCGTTCGCCGCGGCCGGCGACGACGACCTCGACGTGCCGAGCTTCCTCAGGTAGGGGCCGATGGCCCGGGAACTGGCCCGGCGGAGTCTCCCGTCGGGCCAGACCGCCCTGGTCGTCATGTCCGAGGTCGCCGACGGCGACGTCGCTCCGGGTGACGTCGCCGTCGGTGGCCCGGGACGCCTGCCTGCCACTGACGGCATCCCGCCGGCCGGCCTGTTGGCCGACGCCCCCCGTCCCTGGACGGCCCTCGATCAGGTGCACGGGGCCACCGTGGCCGTGGTCGACCGAGCGGGTGCAGCCTCCGGGGTGCCGGCCGACGCGGCGGTGACCGATCGGCCGGGCGTCGCCCTGTCGATCCGGGTGGCCGACTGCGTGCCCGTGGCCCTCCTCGGGGGCTCGGCGATCGCCGCCGTCCATGCCGGTTGGCGTGGCCTGGCCTCTGGCGTCCTCGACGCCGCCCTCGACGCACTCGCCGATCTCGACGGGGGGTGGGACGGACCGGACGCCGGGGGAGTGGTGGCGGTGGTGGGCCCGCACATCGGGCCCTGCTGCTACGAGTTCGGCGCGGACGACCTGGCCGACCTCGTGGCGACCTTCGGTGCCGAGGTGGCCGCCGAGACCGTCGATGGTCGACCGGCCCTGGACCTCGCCGCAGCGGTGGCCGTGGCCCTCGGGCGGCGGGGCGTGACCGCCGCGTTCGACGGGACCTGCACGTCCTGCGACGACCGCCATTGGTCGTTCCGGGCCACCGGCACGACGTGCCGACAGGCGATGCTGGCCTGGATGGAACCGGCACGGGAGACCGCGGGATGACCGCCGACGGCGCCGCCGGGCCCGTGGACCGGGAACGGGTCGCCGACCGGATCGGCGAGGTGGAGGCCCGCCTCCGGTCGGCCAGCGGCGGACGGACCCGCCTGCTGCCCGTGACCAAGGCCTTCGGGGTCGACGCCGTGCGGGCCGTCGTGGCCGCCGGGCACCGGGCGGTGGGCGAGAACTACGCCCAGGAACTGTTGGGCAAGGCCGGGGAGATGGCCGCATCGGACGGCGCCGGCACCGATGCGACGTTGGAATGGCACATGATCGGCGGCGTCCAACGGAAGAAGGTCCGCCAACTCGGATCGCTGGTCTCGCTCTGGCAGACGGTCGACCGGACGTCGCTGGTCGACGAGTTGGCGAAGCGGGTGCCGGGCGCCCGCATCCTGGTCCAGGTCGATCCCGCCGGGTCGCCCGACAAGGGGGGCTGCCCGCCGGCCGGGGTGGCCGACCTGGTCGAACGGGCCACCGACGGCGGGCTCGTGGTGGCCGGGCTCATGACCGTCGGAGTCCAGGACGATCCCACGGCCACGGCCACCTGCTTCGCCACGGTGGCCCGTCTGGCCGCCGACCTCGGGCTCGACGAGCTCTCCATGGGCATGACGGACGACCTGGACCTCGCCGTCGAGCACGGCTCCACGATGGTCAGGGTCGGCCGGGCCCTGTTCGGCGACCGGCCGCCGCGGCCGGGCGCGTGACGACGGGTACCATCGGGCGACCATGAAGAAGCTCATGATGTGGCTGGGCCTCGGATCGGACGACGCCTACGGCGACCTCGCCGAGGAGCCCCTGCTCCGGGGGCCGCTGTCGTCGACCGAGTTCGCCGAGGCGCGCGCCGCTGCGGAGGACGACGGCACGGCGCGTCCGATCCTGACACCCGTCCAGGCGCCGGTGGAGCAGTCGCGGACGGTGCGGATGCTGCCCGCCGAGCCCACCGGTACGGTCCGCCCGCTCAAGCCGGCCACCGCGGCCCGGCCGTCCACGGTCACGCCGGGGTCGTTCAACGACGTGCAGGAGATGGCCGACCGCTTCAAGGCCGGCCAGCCGGTCATCGTCAACCTCCAGGGCGTCGACGCCGAGTTGTCCCGCCGGATCATCGACTTCGCCAGCGGTGTCTGCTACGGCGCCGAGGGCCAGATGGAGCGGATCACCAACCAGGTGTACCTGCTGACCCCGTCCGACGTCGAGGTGTCGGACGAGGACCGCCGGCGCTTCGCGGACTGAGGCTCGGCGGGGAAGGGGAGCGGTCCGATGGCGGTGGTGTGCATCCTGCTCCAGCTCTACCTGCTGGTCCTCGTGGTCCGGGTCCTGTTGAGCTGGTTCCCCATCTCGGCGGACGGCGCCATGGCCCCGGTGGCCGGCTTCCTGTACACGATCACCGACCCGGTCCTGCTGCCGCTCCGACGGCTCCTGCCGCCGGTCCGCATGGGTGGCATGGCGCTCGACCTGTCGCCCATCGTGGCCTTCTTCGGCCTGTCGATCCTGATGGGGATCCTGGGCTGCTGACGCGTCCCGGTCCGGCGTCCCGGTCGGGTGTTCCAGACCGCCGAAACCCCGTCGGACCTGCACGGACGCCCCACGGCGGGTGCCGTGGCCCGACGGAACACCCAGCGGTGGGGTGCCCCGATCCCGGGGAGGGTGGGCGGTAGCCTGAGGGAATGGATGGCCGTCAGGCGCTCGATGACCTTCTCCACGAGCTGGAGGACGGGCAGTTCGGGACGAAGATGCGGGGCTACGACCCCACGGAGGTCGACGCCCTCCTGGACCGCTCGGCTCGTGCGCTGGCCGACCTGCGCGCCTCGGCCCGACGGGCCGACGAGCGGGCCACGTTGGCCGAGCGCCAACTGGAGGAGGAGCTCGAGGTGGCCCGTGCCGCCCGGGCCACCGCCGAGGCCGGCATCGCCACCGCGGAGGCCGAGGCGGCCCGCATCGTGGCCGATGCCCGGGCCGAGGTAGCCGAGCTGAGGTCGGCCGCCGAGGACGAGGTCCGTGCCGTCATCGAATCGGGCCGGGTCCGGATGGATGCCGAGGTGGCCGAGGCGGAGGGTCGTCGGGACCGCGTGCTGGAGGAGGTCGACGTGACCGCTGGCCACGTGGCCGCACACCGTGCCCGCCTCCTGCGGGCCATCGCCGACCTCCAGGACCTGGTGGAGGGCATCGACGAGCGACCCACCGGCGTGGCGCCCGCCCCGACGGCGTCAGTCGGGCCGGCTCCCGTGGCCTCGACGGCGCCCGAGGACGCTCCGTTGCCCCCGCTGCCGTCACGCGCCTCCCAGGTGCCGTCGACCGAGGCGGAGCTTCCCGAGCCCCGTTGGTCCGAGCAGGCCCGGCTGGCCTCCGACGTGGTCACCCCGATCCGACCCGTCGACCAGCGACCTCCGGATGGCGACGTGGTGGGCGACGACGCCGACCTGGACGCCTTCTTCGCCGACGACGGTTCCTGACCGGAGCGTCCACGGCGTCGGGTTCCGAACCCGGTACGCTCCCCGGCCCATCGGAACCGGTCGGTCGACCGCTTCCCCGAGGAGAAGAGTGCCATGGCCGAGAAGGCGGCGAAGAAGGCTGCTGCGAAGAAGCCGGCGGCGAAGAAGGCGGCCCCCGCCAAGAAGGCCCCGGCCAAGAAGCCGGCGGCGAAGAAGGCGGCCCCCGCCAAGAAGGCCCCCGTGAAGAAGGCTGCTGCGAAGAAGCCGGCGGCGAAGAAGGCGGCCCCCGCCAAGAAGGCCCCCGTGAAGAAGGCTGCTGCGAAGAAGCCGGCGGCGAAGAAGGCGGCCCCCGCGAAGAAGGCTGCACCGGCCAAGAAGGCGCCAGCGAAGAAGCCGGCGGCGAAGACGGCGGCACCGGCCAAGAAGCCGGCCCCCACCAAGAAGGCCCCTCCGAAAAAGGCAAAGTCGCCGTTCGGGAAGGTGTTCCTCGACGAGCAGAAGAAGGCCCTGCTGGCCGAGCGGGCCCGGTACGTGCAGAGCGCCGACAACCTCCAGGCCGAGGCCGACGCCCTGCTCGAGGACCGCGACCCCGGCGACGTCCAGTTCGACGACGAGTCGGGCGAGGGCGACACCCTGGCCGTCGAACGGGACCTCGACCTGGCCCTGAGCGCCCAGGCCCGCGCCGCCGTGGACGAGATCGACGCCGCGCTGGACCGCATCCGCCGCGGCGTCTACGGCGTGTGCGTGGTGTCGGGCAAGAACGTCCCCAAGGAACGCCTCAAGGCCATTCCGTGGGCCGCCGAGCGGGTCGAGTTCAAGGCCGGGGGCCTGGGTCGCCGGTGACCGTCCCGACCGGCCGCGGCGGCCGGTGGCGGGCGCCGGTCCTGGCCGGCGTCGTCGTCCTGGTCCTGGACCAGGCCACCAAGTGGTGGGCGCTGCAGGCCCTTGACGACCGCACCATCGACCTGGTCTGGACGCTGCGGCTCCACCTCGTCCACAACTCGGGTGCCGCCTTCGGCCGCGGTCAGGGCTGGGGCCCGCTGCTGGCCGTCCTGGTCCTCGTCGTGGTCGCCGTGCTCGTCCGGATGGCGGCCACCTCCCGGGACGCGGTGGCCCGGGTCGTGGTCGGCGCGGTGGTCGGTGGGGCGCTGGGCAACCTGGTCGACCGGGCCTTCCGGGCCGACGACGGCCTGCTCAGCGGGGCGGTGGTCGACATGGTCGACCTGCAGTGGTGGCCGGTGTTCAACCTGGCCGACGCGGTGATCGTGGTGGGCGGCGTGGTCGTCGTCCTCCGTGGGCGGCGGACCCCGTGACCGGGCCCGCCCTCCGGGAGGTGGTGCCGGCCGTCCTGGCCGGCGAGCGGATCGACCGCGTGGTGGCCCTGCTGGCCGACGTGAGCCGGAGCCGGGCCGGCGACGCCGTCGACCGGGGCCAGGTCAGCCTCGACGGCTCGGTGGTCGAGTTGCGGTCCCGGCGGGTCGCCGAGGGCGAGGAGCTGGTGGTGGCCGACCTGGGGCGCGAGGCCGACCACGTGCCGCAGGCCGATCCGTCGGTGGCCGTCGAGGTCCTCCACGAGGACGACCAGGTGCTGGTGGTCGACAAGCCGGCGGGCCTGGTGGTCCATCCGGGTGCCGGCAACCTCGAGGGCACGCTGGTCAACGGCCTGCTGGCCCGGTGGCCGGACCTGGCCGGCGTGGGCTCGGCGGCCCGCCCGGGCATCGTGCACCGCCTCGACCAGGGCACCTCGGGGGCGCTCGCCGTGGCCCGCACCGAGGCGGCCTATGCCTCCCTGGTGGCCCAGTTGGCCGACCGGACGGTGGGGCGCCGGTACCGGGCGTTGGTCTGGGGGCGGCCGGAGTCACCCACCGGGGTGGTCGACGGTCCGATCGGCCGCTCGGGACGCGACCGGACCCGGATGGCCGTCATGTCGTCGGGACGACCGGCCCGGACCCGCTACGAGCAGGCGCAGGCCTGGACGGGCCCACCGGAGGTGTCGCTGCTGGAGTGCCGGCTGGAGACCGGCCGGACCCACCAGATCCGGGTCCACCTGTCGGCCATCGGCCATCCCCTGGTCGGCGACGCCGCCTACGGAGGCGATCGGACCGGTCGACCGGGCGGGGGCCGGGTGGCGTCGCTGGAGCGGCCGTTCCTGCACGCCGCCCACCTGGCGTTCGACCATCCCTCCGGGGGAAACCGAATCAGCGTCGAATCGCCGCTTCCCGCCGACCTGGCCGAACTGCTGGACGGTCTCGGCGCACCCGACGGCCCCTCCTGAACCCCGGGGGTCGATGTGGGCCCGATGCTGGATCGGGTGCTGGACCGGGCGCTGGATCGGGTGCCGGATCAGGCGCCGGGCCAGGCGGCCTCGCCGCGGGCCATCTCGGCGATGTCGGCCAGCGTGAACGAGTCGAGGTAGGCCTGCATGTGGTCGCCGACCCCGGCCCAGATGGACAGCAGCACGCACTGGCCCTCGTGGTCGCAGGCGCCACCGGTGTGCGGGTCGCCGAAGTCGCCGGCCACGATGGGGCCGTCCACGGCGGCGACGATCTGCGACAGCAGGATGGTCGACGGTTCCCGGGCGAGGACGTACCCGCCGCCCACCCCCCGCTTGGACCGCACCAGGCCGGCGCCCTTCAGGGCGAGCAGGATCTGCTCAAGGTAGGGCTGGGGGAGGCCGGTCCGATCGGCCACGTCGCGGACCGAGCGGGGCGTCTGGTCGTCGCCGTGGAGGGCGAGCGACAGGAGGGCGCGGCTGGCGTAGTCGCCCCGCGTCGAGACCTTCACGGCGGTCGATCCTAGGCGCCGCTACCTTCGCAGGCGCATGGAGCCGGATGTGTCGACGGGCCCCGCGGGCCGGACGCCCGAGAACGGGGCGGCGCCCGACGGGCCCCGCCTGCCCGACTACGGCGATGCCTGCGTGACCCGCCTCGTCCCCGCCCTGGTCGACGGGCCGGAGGTCGCCGGGGGGTGGCCGTCGTGGCTCCCCGCCGAGGTGGCCGGAGCGTCCCGGACGGTCCTGCTGGTCCTCGACGGCCTGGGATGGCACCAGCTCCGGGCGCGGCGTGCGGTCGCCCCCACGCTGGCCGGTATGGCCGGTGGTCCGATCACCACCGTGGCGCCCACCACCACGGCCGCCGCCCTCACCTCCATCTCCACGGGGGTGCCGCCGGGCGAGCACGGGGTGGTCGGCTACCGGATCGCCGTGGGTGGGGGAGCGGCACCCCACGACGAGGTCCTGAACGCCCTGCGGTGGAGCACCGGAGGCGGCGATGCCCGACACCGGCACGATCCGAGGGCCTTCCAGCCGTGCCCGCTCTTCGAGGACCAGTGGCCGCCCGTGGTGACCCGCGAGGCCTTCCTCGGCTCGGGCTTCACCGCCGCCCACCTGTCCGACGCCCGCCTCGTCGGCTACCGGGACCGCAGTGGCCTGGTCGACGCGGTGCTGGCGTGCGTGGGGTCCGGCGAGCCGTTCACCTACGCCTACTGGGACGACGTGGACCGCACGGCCCACGAGTTCGGCCTGGGCGACCGCTACGACGCCGAGCTGGCGGCCTGCGACGCCATGGTGGCCGACCTGTTGGACCGGCTCCCGGCCGGCACGGCCCTGGTGGTGACCGCCGACCACGGCCAGGTCCACGTCGACGACCGCCTCGTCGAGCTCCCGTCGGAGGTGACCTCGCTGGTCGACGGGCAGAGCGGCGAGGCCCGGTTCCGGTGGCTGCACGCCCGCCCCGGCTCGGCGACCGAACTCCGGGTGGCCTGCGAGGAGGCCTTCGGCGACCTGGCCTGGGTGGTCGGCGTCGACCGGGTACTGGCCGACGGCTGGCTGGGTCCGGTGGTGACCGACGCGGCCCGGCGCCGCCTCGGCGACGTGGCGCTGGTGGCCCGGGAGCCGGTGGCCTTCGTCGACGCCGCCGAGCACACCTCGATCCACCTGATCGGCCGCCACGGGGGCCTGACCGACGCCGAGCTGGACGTCCCGGCCCTCGCCGCGCTCACCTGAGTCGGCCCCCGGGGCGGGCCCCGGCAGCACCGTCGTGGATCGCCTCCGCGGCGTCACCGGTCCGGCCTAGAGTCCGAACCGATGGACGACGAGGCCGCCGAGACCCCCGACCACCCCGAAGGGCCGGTCGATCCGGAGGTCATTCCCGCGCCGGTCGACGCCGCGGGTACCGGTGTCGACGGAGGCGTCGACGAGGGTGACGACGACGAGGTCGACGAGTCGATCGAGCATCCGGCCAAGGTCATGCGGGTCGGGACGATGATGCGCCAACTGCTCGAGGAGGTCCGATCGGCCTCCCTCGACGAGGCCAGCCGCGACCGCCTGCGGGACATCTACGCCACCTCGGTGGCCGAGCTGGGCTCGGCGCTCTCGCCAGACCTGCGCGAGGAGCTGGGCCGCCTGGCCCTGCCGTTCGCCGAGGACGCCGCCCCGTCGGCCGACGAGTTGCGGATCGCCCAGGCCCAGCTGGTGGGCTGGCTGGAGGGCCTCATCCAGGGCATCCAGGCCACGCTGTTCGCCCAGCAGATGGCCGCCCAGCAGCAGCTGGCCGGCATGCGCCGCGGTGAGCTGGAGCCGGGCGACGTCCCGGGTCCCGAGTCCCGTCCCGGGACCTACCTGTGACCTGCGGTCCGGGGCCGGCCCGATGAGCGCCGGCTTCACGCACCTCCACGTCCACACCGAGTTCTCCATGCTCGACGGGGCGGCCCGGATCGGCGACCTCGTCGACGCCGCGGTGGCCGACGGCCAGACGGCGTTGGGGATCACCGACCACGGCAACATGTACGGGATCCTCGACTTCTACCGGGCCTGCCGGGACCGGGGGGTCAAGCCGATCCTCGGCACCGAGGCCTACATGGCCCACGACACCCGGTTCGAGCGGCCGTCGCGGCGGGGTCGGGTCGACGACTCGGGCGGCGAGACCGACGGCGGCCGCAAGCTCATGTACCACCTCACCCTGCTCGCCGAGAGCGACGTGGGGTACCGGAACCTCATCCAGGTGGCCAGTCGGGCGTTCCTGGAGGGCTACTACTACAAGCCCCGCGTCGACTGGGACGTCCTGGCCGACCACGCCGACGGCCTGATCGCCACCACCGGCTGCCTCGGCGGGCACGTCCTCCAGTCCCTGATGCGCGACGACTACGACGACGCCCGCATCAAGGCCGCCCGCCTCCAGGACATCTTCGGGAAGGACAACCTGTTCATCGAGCTGCAGGACCAGGGCATCCCCGAGCAGCACCGGACCAACCCGCAGTTGGAGCGCCTGGCCGCCGACCTGGGGGCGCCCCTGCTGGCCACCAACGACAGCCACTACACGCACCGCGACGACGCCAAGGCCCACGACGCCCTGTTGTGCGTGCAGACCGGCTCGCTGATGAGCGACCCGGACCGCTTCAAGTTCTCCGGCGAGGAGCACTACCTGAAGACGGCCGCCGAGATGCGCGACCTGTTCCGCGACGTGCCCTCGGCGTGCGACAACACGCTGTGGATCGCCGAGCGGTGCGACGTGGAGATCGAGTTCGGCAACCCGCAGCTGCCCGACTTCCCGATCCCCGAGGGCTTCGACGGCGCCGACGCCTACCTGGAGCACCTGACGTTCGAAGGGGCCCGGAAGCGGTGGGGCGACCGGCTGGCCGACGAGGTCGTGGAGCGCCTCGCCTACGAGCTGACGACGATCCGCGACATGGGGTTCTCGTCGTACTTCCTCATCACCTGGGACCTCATCCGCCACGCCCGGGACAAGGACATCCGGGTCGGGCCGGGACGGGGGAGCGCTGCCGGGTGCGCCGTGGCCTACTGCCTCTGGATCACCGACCTCGACCCGATCCGGTACGACCTGCTGTTCGAGCGGTTCCTGAACCCCAGCCGGATCTCCATGCCGGACATCGACATGGACTTCGACTCCCGGTTCCGGGACGAGATGATCCGCTACGCGGCCGAGAAGTACGGCCGCGACCACGTGGCCCAGATCGTGACGTTCTCCCAGATCAAGGCCCGGGCAGCGGTGCGCGATGCGGCCCGGGTGCTGGGCTATCCGTACGTGGTGGGCGACAAGGTGGCCAAGGCCATGCCGCCGCTCATCATGGGTCGGGACACGCCGTTGGCGGCCTGCCTGGAAGAGACCGAGAAGCATGCCGACGGCTACAAGATGGCCGCCGACCTGCGCGAGATGTACCGGGACGACCAGGACGTGAAGGCCGTGGTCGACGTGGCCCGGGGCCTCGAGGGCCTGCGCCGCCAGGACGGCATCCACGCCGCGGCGGTGGTCATCACCCGGGAGCCGTTGACCGATTACCTGCCCATCCAACGCAAGCCCGAGTCGGGGCAGGACCCCGAGGACGCCCCGGTCGTCACCCAGTACGAGATGCACGGGGTCGAGGACCTGGGCCTCCTGAAGATGGACTTCCTGGGCCTGCGGAACCTGGACGTCATCACCGACGCCCTGGCCCTCATCGAGCGGACGACGGGCACCGTGGTCGACATCGACGCCGTCGACCTCGACGACCGACCGACCTACGAGATGCTGGCCCGCGGCGACTCCATCGGGGTGTTCCAGCTGGAGTCGACGCCGATGCGGGCCCTGATGCGGTCCCTGGCCCCGTCGACCTTCGAGGACGTGGCGGCCCTCGTGGCGCTGTACCGGCCGGGTCCGATGGCCGCCAACATGCACAACGACTACGCCGATCGGAAGAACGGCCGCAAGGCCGTCGAGTTCTTCCACCCGGACGCCGAGGAGCTCCTGGCCGACACCTACGGCCTGATGATCTACCAGGAGTCGGTGATGCGGGTCGCGCAGAAGTTCGCCGGCTACTCGCTGGCCGACGCCGACAACCTGCGCAAGGCCTGCGGCAAGAAGATCCGCGAGCTGATGGCGAAGGAGCGGCAGGCCTTCGTCACCGGCTGCGAGGACACCGGGTACGGGATGGCGCTCGGCGAGGAGCTGTTCGACGTCATCGAGCAGTTCGCCGACTACGCCTTCAACAAGAGCCACTCGTACGGCTACGGCTACATCGCCTACCAGATCGCCTGGCTGAAGGCCCACCATCCGGTCGAGTACCTGGCTGCCCTGTTGACCAGCGTGAAGTCCAACCTGGACAAGGCGGCGGTGTACCTGAACGAGTGCCGGGTGCTCGACATCGAGGTGGCGGTGCCCGACGTGAACGTGGCCCGCTCCGACTTCGAGCCGGTGCCGAACCTCGCGGCCGGGGACGGGTCGGCCCAGAACGGACAGCGGGGCGACGGGACATCCGGACGGATCGTGTTCGGCCTCTCGGCCGTCCGCAACGTCGGCGAGGGCCTCGTCGAGCTGATCGTGGCCGAACGCGACGCCAACGGCCCGTTCGTCGACTTCTACGACTTCTGCGAGCGGTGCGACACCTCGGTGCTCAACAAGCGGACGGTGGAGTCGCTCGTCAAGGCCGGGGCGTTCGACGCCATGGGGCATGCCCGCCAGGGCCTGCTGCACGCCCACGAGCAGATCATCGACCACACGGTGGCCCGCCGGAAGGAACACGACATGGGCGTCCAGTCGTTGTTCGGCGTCGCCGAGGGGGATGGGCCGGCGTTCGACGAGCGGGCCGCCATCGCCGACGTGGAGTTCGACAAGACGACCCGCCTGGCCTTCGAGAAGGAGATGCTGGGCCTCTACGTCTCCGACCACCCGTTGAACGGCTACGAGGCGGCCCTGCGTCGCCGGTGCGACGCCTCGATCACCGAGTTGGAGGAGGTGGAGGACGGGTCGTTCCGCGTCGTCGGCGGGGTGGTCACCAACCTCGACAAGAAGTGGACCCGTCGGGGTGACCTGATGGCCGTGTTCGTCCTCGAGGACCTGGCCGGTTCGATGGAGGTGATGGTCTTCCCCAAGACCATGGCCGAGCACGGCCACAAGCTGGCCGACGACGTGATCGTGCTGGTCAAGGGTCGGATCGACCGGCGCGAGGACCTGCCCAAGCTGATCTGCCAGGAGGTGGAGGTCCTCCAGACCACCGAGCTGGAGCAGGCCCGACCCATCCGCGTGAAGCTCCCCGTCGAGCAGGTGCGACCGGAGACCATCGACGAGTTGAAGGTCCTGCTGGCCGCCCATCCGGGGGACTCCGAGGTCTTCCTCCACCTCGGCGACCGGCAGGTGCTGCGCCTGCCCGACGACTACTCGGTGGACCCGGCCGGCGGGCTGGTGGCCGAGATCCGGGTGCTCCTCGGCGCCGACTCCGTCCTGGCCGCCTGACGCGAACCGTCGGCCCGGCCGGCCCGGGCGGTCCCTCCCGCACGGCGCGGGTTGGGATGGTCCGGGGTCCCGGGCAAAATGGAGGGATCCCGGTGGGGGTCCCGTCGCCTCGAGCGGCCGGCCCGTCGCACCGAGGAACGGTCGAGAGCGGAGGCACCCGGGCATGGCGATCGAGGTCGAGACCAAGGACTGCACGATGCTCGGCGATGCCGAGATCGAGGAGATGGCCGACCTGTGCGCCGAGGGTCCGAACCCGTTCGGCATCGGCCTGATCTCCAAGCAGACCGAGGAGTGGGTCCTCATCAGCACCGCCCGCGAGGGCGGTCGCCTGAAGGGCTTCGCCTTCTTCACCCTGGAGCGGATCGGCGGGACGCCGGCGATCATCGTCGGCCTCGCCTCGGTCCACCGCACCTCCAAGCGCGACACCGTGCTGCGGGCCCTGGTGACCGAGCAGCTGCGTCGCTCCGTGCTGGCCTTCCCCGACGAGGACGTCGTGGTCGGTGCCCGGTTCAACGAGCCGTCCGGCTTCGAGGCCTTCAAGGTGCTGACCGACATCGTCCCCCGTCCCGATCACAAGTCGTCGGGCGAGGAGCGGGCGTGGGGCCGGCGTTTCGTGAAGCGCTTCGGCCTGTCGACGCTGGCCTACGACGAGAAGCGCTTCACCTCCCCGGGCAAGGGCACCCAGGCCTGCGTGCTGGACCACACCAGCCTCAAGCCGGAGAAGATCGACGCCGACGTGGCCGCCTTCTTCGCCAAGCTGGACGTGGCCAAGGGCGACGTGCTGGTGGCCACCGGCTGGGCCCTGGCCGAGGACCTCGAGAAGCTCCTCTGAGCCCGGCTCCGGGACGTCCCGGACCTGCCACGTGACCGTCGCCGACGCCCTGCGGGACCGGCGTTCCTGTCGGTCCTTCACCGACGAGCCCCTGGCCGATGGCGTGGTCGACGACCTCGTCGACCGGGCCCGCCGTACCCCGTCGGCCGGCAACAGCCAGGGCGTCGAGTTCCTGGTCCTCGAGGGCGCCGACGTGGCCGCCTACTGGGACGTCACGCTTCCCCCGGAGCGTCGGGCCGCGTTCCCGTGGCCGGGCCTGCTGCGGGCCCCGGCGCTGGTGGTGCCCTGCGGGATGGCCGACCGCTACGTGGAGCGGTACGCCGAGGACGACAAGGCGCATGCCGGCCTCGGCACGTCGGCCGACGACTGGACGGTGCCGTACTGGCTGGTCGACGCCGCCTTCGCCGCCATGGCGTTGCAACTGCTGGCCGTGGAGGCCGGGCTGGGGTGCTGCTTCTTCGGCCTGTTCGAGCACGAGGCGGCGGTGGTCGCACGCTTCGGGCTGCCCGACGACGCCCGGGCGGTGGGCACGATCGCCCTCGGGTACCCGGATCCGACCGGCGCCCGACCCAGCGGGTCGACGGTCCGGGGGCGCCGCCCCCTCGACGAGGTCCTCCACCGGGGTGGTTGGGCCTGAACCCGGGTTGGGACCCTCCGACGGTCCACCGGTACGTTCCACGGCCATGAGCGACGAAGAGAACGAGGCGCCGGCCGAGGTGCCGACGCACCTGCCCATCGTGGACTACCTGGTCCTGGGCGACGACCCCCACCTGGTTGCCAACGAGTGCACCGGCTGTGAGGCCCGCTACTTCGACCGGCGCAACGCGTGCGCCAGGTGCGGTCAGGGCGAGTTCGCCTCCGTGCGGGTCGACAACGCGGCGACGCTGCGGTCCTTCAGCGTGGTGCACCGGGCCGCCCCCGGAATCCCGGTGCCGTACGTGTCGGCCATCGTGCGCACCGACGACGGCACCTCGGTGCGGTCCAACGTGGTCGGCCTCGACGACCCGATGAAGGCGGCCCTCGGCATGCGGCTGACGCTCACCACCTACGGGTGCGGGACCGACGACAATGGGACGGAGTGCGTGGCCTTCGGCTACGCCGCCGCCTGACCGGCCCGCCGCCAGGACGAAGAGACGGCCAAGAGACGGAACGAGAGACGGGAGAGATGACGATGGGTGACGCAGTGTGGGTGCTCGGGACGAGCATGACCCGGTTCGGGCGGTACCCGGACCTCGACGCGGTGGACCTGGCCGCGCAGGCCAGCATGGACGCGCTCGCCGACGGCGGGGTGACCATCCACGACATGGACATCCTGGCCGCCGGCACGCTGTTCCAGCAGTCGGGGATGGGTCAGCGCCTCCAGAAGCAGATCGGCCAGACCGGCATCCCGGTGTACAACGTGACCAACGCGTGCGCCACCGGGGCCACGGCCATCCGCACGGTGCACCTGGCCATCAAGGCCGGTGAGGCGGAGATGGGCCTGGCCGTCGGGGTCGAGCAGATGGGCAAGATGGGCCTGCTGCGGGGCGGCTCGAAGAGCGACGCCAACGTGTACGAGCCGTCGGGCCGCCATGGGGCGGTGACCGCCGTCGACGGGATCCTCGGCACCGAGACGATGCCGGGCGTGTTCGCCCAGGCGGGCATGGAGTACGCCTACGAGAACGCCGGCGTCGGCTTCGAGCAGTTCGCCCGGGTGGCGTACAAGAACCACCTGCACTCCACGCTGAACCCGCTGGCCCAGTACCGCAAGGAGTTCTCCATGGAGGAGATCATGGGCTCGCCAGTGCAGAGCTACCCCAACACCCTGCTCATGTGCTGCCCGACCGGCGACGGCGCCGCGGCGGCCGTGCTGGTGTCCGAGGAGCGCCTGCGCTCCATGCCCGACGAGGTGCAGAAGCGGGCCGTGAAGATCTCGGCCTCGGTGCTGACCAGCGATCCGTGGGTGGAGAGCGGCCAAGTCCAGCCCGACGTGAACACCCTGACCCGCAACGCGGCCACTCAGGCGTACGAGACGGCCGGCGTGGGCCCCGAGGACCTCGACCTCGTCGAGCTGCACGACTGTTTCGCCACCGCCGAGCTGATCCACTACGACAACCTCGGCCTGTGCGAGCGGGGCGGAGCCGGCGACTTCATCGACTCGGGCGGGCCCTTCCGCGACGGCCGGACCCCGGTGAACGTGTCGGGCGGCCTGATCTCCAAGGGGCACCCGATCGGGGCCACCGGCGTGGCCAACGTCTACGAGGTGGCCACCCACTTGCGGGGCGAGGCCGGCGACCGCCAGGTCGAGGGCGCGAAGGTGGGCCTGGCCCACGTCATCGGCCTCGGCTCGGCGTGCGGCATCCACATCCTCGAGAAGGCCGCCTGACAGATCCTTCGTCGGGAGCGGGAGGACATGGCAGGGTGCTGAAGTTGGACCAGCGGACGGACGATGCGCTCACGGAGGCCAAGCGCAGGATCCTGGCGAATCTCGTCGACCGGGCAGGTGCCGGCGGCGAGGAAACGGATCCCTCGGTCTACTGGTCGGGGTATTGCGAGCGCCTCCAGTACCTCACGGGGCTCGACAACGAACACTTCCTCCGCGTCAGGGACCACACCTGGCAGATCACCGGGGACGTCTACAACCGTTACCTGCCTCCATTGGAGGCCGGTTACCGCAGTCGACTGGAGGACGCATTCGGGAAGCTCTGGGATGGTCTGCCGGACCGGTATCGCCTCTCCGAGCCAGAACGGACGTTCGGTCTGGAGATCGGGGGATCAGTCGTCAACACGGACCTCCTCCGCTTCCAGCGCCTCGTGATCGCCCTGCGCGACGAGGGAATCCTGGACCAGGTCGGCGGTGCCGGCTCCGGCACGGTCGTCGAGATCGGTGGTGGCTACGGCGGATTCGCCCACCAGCTCGCGGCATGTCTGGGAGAAGACCTGGATCGGTACGTGATCGTCGACCTGCCCGAGGTCCTCCTGCTGGCGGCCGCCTACCTGATCATCCACGACGGGGTCGAGAGCGTGCACGTGCATGATCCCGCCGACCCTGCCGAGACGATCAGGCAGTTGGCCGACGGGCCGGCCACCTTCGTCCTGGTTCCGAATCATCGGGCGGACCTGATCGACGGTCGATCGATCGACCTCGCGGTCAACATCGCGTCCTTCCAGGAGATGACGTCGGAGCAGGTGGCGGGTTACCTGTCGACCATCGCTCGGAACCTGACCGGCACGCTGGTCTCCTTCAATCGTCCATTCAACATGGAAGCGAACGTCGAGCAGGAGAACCTTCGTGCGCTTCTCGATCGCCACTTCGCGTGGCGGACGGCGGTTCTGCCGCTGACGGAGTCGCCGCCGTTCCGGGCGCGAGCCAACCGGGCCGCCCGTTCGATGGTTCGTCGGTCCCTGGGACGTCCGACGAGGTTCTCCGAGTATGAACTGATCCTGGCCGAGGCACGCTGACATAGGACCAACCGAGGAGCGCAGCATCCGCATCCTCGAGAAGGCCGCCTGACCGGACGTCATCCTGGGAGGATCGGACCCCGGCAACCCAGAGCGGCCATCAGGGTTGATCTCCGGCCGTGGTCAGAGGCGGTACGCCTCGGCTTCGAAGGCGCAGTACAGGTCCCAGGCGGGCGGGTGGAAGTAGGGGAGCATCTGGGTTGCGAACACGCCGCCGAGGCCCGTGGTGCGGTCGGCCCAGAACCACGTGTTGAACAGGCCGGCGCCGAACACCGAGTCCGGTGAGCGACCCGACGGGCCCGCCTCCTCGTTGACCACCCAGCTCAAACCCCACGTCTTGGGGACGCCGGGTAGGTACTCGAAGTCGTTGCTGACCGCTGCGACGGCCGAGGTCTCGTGGATGAACCGGAGCTCCCCGATGCTGTTGCGGCACGCCGCGGCCAGCGTGTCGGCGGCGAGGATCCGCTCCCTGGGCCGGTCCCCGTCGTCGAGGACACCGTCGTTCAGCACCATGCGCACGAACCGGCAGAAGTCGGGGACCGTCGACAACACGCCCGCTCCGCCCGAGTCGTACTCCCATGGCTCCTCGGTCGGCGGAAGCGGCATGAGGTCGCCGGTGCGGGCATCGGGAGAGGGCGCGAAGTGGGTGGTGGCCAGACGGTCGGACATCCACGGGGTGGCGGCGTAGCCGGTGTCATCCATGCCCAACGGTCCGAGGATCCCGTCGGCCAGGACCTCGCCGAGGCGTCGGCCGGTGACCGCCTCGAGCACCCGGCCGGCCCACTCGGGACCGATCCCGTAGCCCACGTCGGTGCCCGGGTCGAAGGCCAACGGGCGCCGGAGGCTGTCCACCCGGCCGGTGGTCAGCCCCGGCGTCCCGGTGGCCTCCAGCCAGCGGAGGCAGTCGGCGTTCCAGAACTCGTAGACGAACCCCGACGTGTGGGTGAGCAGCTGCCGCAGGGTGACCTGGCCGACCGCCGGTCGCAGGATCGGCTGCCCGTCGCCGTCGAACCCCTCCAGGACCTCGAGGTCGCCGAGCTCCGGCAGCACCTCGGACGCCGGGGCGTCGAGGTCCAGCAGCCCCGCGTCGACGGCCTGCAGGCAGGCGATGCCGGTCAGCGACTTGGTCTGGGAGGCCACCTGCAGCACCGTGTCGACGGTCATCGGGTCGCCGGTGGCCGTGGAGCGGACGCCGAATGCCCCCTCGTAGACGACGCCGTCACGGTCGACCACCGCGGCGACCACGCCGGGCACCCGCCCCCCGTCGACCGAGGCGGCCAGGAGCCCGTCGAGTCGTTCCGTCAGGTTCCCACCCGGAGGGGTGGGTGGATCCTGGACTAGTTCCACTCCCAGAGGTCCCAGGTGGCGTTGCCCTCGGGGTCGACGATCCAGTCGTAGACGACGGCGACGCCGGCCAGGGAGGCCAGCGACGGAGCGGACGGTTCGAAGTAGACGACACCCTTGAACGACATGCCACCGTCCTCGGTGGGCGAGCCGGTACCGGTGGCCCGGAAGGTGGCGACCCCGTCGGCGGTCATGATGACGCCGGAGTTGGGGCACTCGCCGTAGAAGGACCCGTCGGCGCGCATGGTCGCCGAGTAGGTGGCGAAGCTCACGACCTCCGCACCGGCGAGGGTGCCGGGGATCCCGGCCACCGTCGTCTCGAAGGTCGGGAATCCACCGACCGCCGGGAGGGCCTTCATCGAGGTGGGACCGGAAAGCGTCCCGAGATGCTCACCCAACATGTTGCACTCCATTCATTCCGCCGGAGCATGCCCGCCAGGCCTGCCCTCCGCCCGGGCGCTCTGCCCGTGGGCGGCGAGGCTAGGGCGAGGGGGGGGTCAGCGCCAGTCGAGGCGGCGGCCCGAGAGGAGGACCAGGTCGACCAGTGGGTCGCCGGTGGGTGCGGCGGCGGCCTCGGCGAAGCGGGTGTGGCCGCCGGCGTCCTTCGCGCGGACCCGGGGCAGGAAGTCGGAGGCGAAGGCGAGGACCCGTTCGGCCTGGTCGGTGCCGATGCCGTGCTCCACGCCGAGTGCCTCGGCCAGGTCCCAGGTGTTCAACGTGGCGTCCATGGCCCGCAGGTTTGCCTGGTCGACCATGCCCATCGGGGTGCCGAGAGGACCGGGTGGCTCGGCAGAAGGGTCAGCGGACCGGAAGGCCACACCGCAGTCGGCGGCGGCCGCGGCGTGGGTGGTTCCCGGGTCGTCACCGGCCACGGGCGTGGGGAACAGGGGATTCAGGCTCGGGTCTGGCGCATCTCCCCGCATGATGCTGGCCGTCATGAGGGGAGCGGTGACCATCTTGTCGACGAGGGTGGCCACCGTCCATCCCTCGCAGGGGCACGGGCCGTCCCGGTCCGCGCCGACCTGTTCGATGATCGCCTGGGCGCTCTGCATGGCCGTCTCGGCCAGGTCGACGGCGTCCTCGTAGGTGCTGTCCATGGTGGGGTTCCTCCCGCTCGGTTTCCCGGGGTCGGAGTCTGAATCGGACCTGCGGTGGGGGCAAGCCGTCGCCGGCCCGGGGTCCTCTGCTGAAGGGAACCGCCCGGACCGGCGACGCTTCCCGCCGGTTCCCGCCGACTCGGCTCAGGCGTCGGTGATGCCGGCCTGGATGGCCTGGACCACGTCGTCGGGCACCGAGTCCATGCCGTGGGCCTCGGCGGCGTGCGCCGCGGCGGCGGCCATCACGTCCTCGACCGTCTCGCCCTGCACCACGCCGTCACAACCCGGCACCACGCTTCCGCATGCGAACTGCTTCATCCGTCAACTCCCGCTCTGAGGTGTCCGCCCACCGGTCGGCGGGCGGGTGGTCGACGGTCAGGCGGGCCTCGCCATGGCCCGGGCGTTGTCCTCGCCGAGGTCCATCTCGTGGACCTCGGCGGCGTGGGTGCGGGCCCTGGCGACCACCGTCGCCTCGTCGCCGTCACGCAGGACCACCCCGCAGGGGCACTGGATGAGGAATCCCACCGTCTCGTCGCTCACGGGCGCCACCCTCGCCGGGTCGGGTTGGCGGATGGTTGGCGACCGATGGGCGAACCGCTGGCCCGCGCCCCGGGGTCGGCCAGAATGGCCGTCGGGATGACGAACGGGGCGCAGGACGGGGGCACGACGGGCACGACCCGTGTCTACCTCACCGGTGGCCTGCGGGTTGTGGGGCCCGGCGGCAGCCTCGATGGCGCGGAGCTGCCCGGCCCCCAGGCCCGGGTGGCCCTCGTGGCGCTCGTGTTGGAACGGGCACCGATGTCGTTCGACCGCCTCGCCGACCTGCTGTGGGACGGGGCGCCGCCGACCAAGTGGAAGGGCGCCCTGGCCGCCGTGGTCTCCAAGGTGCGCGCCGGCCTGGCCTCGACCGGCCTCGACGGATCCCGGGTGCTGGCGTCCAACGCCGGCGCGTACGCCGTCCACCTGCCCGGCGACGCCTGGGTCGACGTCGAGGACGCCATCCGACGGGTCGACCGGGCCGAGGCGGCGGTCCGCCGTGGCGACCCCGAGCGGGCGCTCCCCGACGCCGTGGTGGCCTCGGCCATCCTGCGGCGCCCCCTGCTGTCGGGCCTGTGGAGCGAGTGGATCGTCGACCAGCGGGCCCGTCTGGAGGCCATCCACCACCGCTGCCTGGCCGTCCTCGCCCAGGGGGCGCTGGACCGCGGCGATCCGGGCATGGCGGCCGTCCAGGCCCAGGCCATGGTCGACCTCGACCCCCTCCGCGAGGTGGGACACCGGCTGTTGGCCGCTGCCGAGGTGGCCCGCGGTGACCGGGCGGCAGCGGTGCGCGCCCTGGACCGGTGCCGGACGGTCCTCGCCGACGAGCTCGGCGTGCGACCCTCGCCCGAGACCCTCGCCCTGTCCGACTCGCTCCGGTCCTGACCGGGCCCTCGGTCGGGCCGGCTCAGGAGGGGTCGGCCTCCAGGGACTGCTGGAGTGCGTCGGTGGTGTCGACCGGGGCCTGGCAGGCGAAGTCCCGGCAGACCCAGGCCCGGTCGCCGTCGCGGCCCTCCCACAGCGGGCCGCCGAAGGGCTCGCCCCAGGCCAGCACGGCGTTCGGCCGCCACGTGCCCGCCGCCGCGGCCACCAGGTCCGGCCGGTCGCCGGTGACCACCACCTCGGTGATGCCCGAGTGCCACAGGTCGACGGCCCCCAGCAGGTGCCCGAACGCCGTCGGGTGGCCGCCCACCGTGTCGCCCAGCAGGCGCAGCACGCCGCCGGCGGCGTCGGTGTAGCGGGCGTCGCCCACCAGCGCGCCGAGGCGCAGCAGGGCCACCGCGGCGAGGCTGTTGGCCGACGGATGGGCGTTGTCCAACAGGTCCTTGGGTCGCCGGACCAGCGCCTCGGCGTCGTGGCCGGTGGCGTGGAACCCACCCCGCTCGGCATCGAGGAAGCGGTCCAGCAGCATGTCGGCGGTCGAAGCGGCCAGCTCCGTCCACCGGGCCTCGCCGGAGGCCTCCCCGAGGCGGGTCAGCCCGTCGACCATCGCCGCGTGGTCCGCGGCGAAGCCCAGCGTGTGCGCTCCGGCGTCGGCCTGCCACGACCGCAGCCAGCGGCCGTCGTCGCGGCGCAGGTGGCGGACCAGGAAGTCGCCGTTGGCCCGGGCGGCGTCCAGCCAGTCCTCCCGTCCGAGCGCCATGGCTGCCTCCGAGAGGGTGGCCAGCATCAGGCCGTTCCACTCGGTGAGGACCTTGTCGTCCAGCCCCGGTCGGATCCGCCGTTCCCGTGCCTCGAAGAGGGCGGCCCGGGCCCGTTCGATGGCCTCGGGTCGCTCCAGGTCGCCCCGTACCGGCCGGTGGAGGATGGTGGCGCCCTCGAAGTTCCCCGCCTCGGTCACCCCGTACCAGTCCAGCGCGGCGGCGACCTCGTCGTCCGGCAGCCCGGCGCACGCCTCCCGCACCTGGTCGGGCGACCAGACGTAGAAGGTGCCCTCGGCGCCCTCCGAGTCGGCGTCCTCGGCGGAGAAGAAGCCGCCGTCGGGATGGCGCAGGTCGCGCAGCACGTACTCGATGGCCTCGGTGGCCACCCGGCGCCAGCGACGGTGGCCGAGCACCCGCCAGCCGTGGAGGTACGTCCGGGCCAGCAGGGCGTTGTCGTACAGCATCTTCTCGAAGTGGGGGACCAGCCACCACGGATCCACCGAGTAGCGGGCGAAGCCGCCGCCGAGGTGGTCGTGCATGCCGCCCGACGCCATGGCGTCCAGGGTGGTGGTGGCCACCTCGACGGCCCGGGTGCGCTGCGGGTCGTCCGGGCCCGACGTGGCCAGGTGTCGGAGCAGGGCCTCGAGGCTCATGGCCTGCGGGAACTTCGGCGCACCGCCGAAGCCGCCCCACTCGTCGTCGTGCTGCTCGCCGAGTTGGGCCACGGCCCGGGCCAGCGTGTCGGGGCCGGGCACGTCGTCGGCTGGCGACAGCTCGGCGTGGCGGGCCATGTTGGCGGTCAGGCGGTCGCCCAGGCCGTCGAGGTCGCCCCGCCGTTCGGTCCACGCCTCGGTGACCGCGTCGAGCACCTGCGGGAACGACGGCATGCCGCCGCGGGGACGGTCGGGCCAGTAGGTGCCGCCGTGGAACGGGCGCCCGTCGGGGTGGCAGAACACCGTCATCGGCCAGCCGCCCCGCCCGGTCAGCGCGGTCACCGCGTCCATGTAGATCGAGTCGACGTCGGGGCGTTCCTCCCGGTCGACCTTCACGTTCACGAACCCGGCGTTCATCTGCGCGGCGATGTCGGGGTCCTCGAACGACTCGTGGGCCATGACGTGGCACCAGTGGCAGGCCGAATACCCGACGCTGAGCAGGACGGGCACGTCGCGGGCGGCGGCCTCGGCCATCGCCTCGGGGCCCCACGGCCACCAGTGCACCGGGTTGTCCGCGTGCTGGCGCAGGTACGGGCTGGTCTCGGAGCCGAGGCGGTTCACGGCCGGGACCCTACGGCGGGCAGACTGGCCCGATGCGACGGTGGATCCTCGGGGCGCGCCCCCGCACCCTGCCCGCCGCCGTGGTCCCCGTCCTCGTCGGCACGGCGGTCGCCGCCGGCTCGGGCATCGTCTGGTGGCGGGCCTTCGCCGCCCTGGTGGTGGCCCTCGCCCTGCAGGTGGCCACCAACTACGCCAACGACCTGTCCGACGGGCTCCGCGGCACCGACGGCGAACAGCGGGTCGGACCGGTGCGCCTGGTGGGCTCGGGGCTGGCGTCGGCGGCCGAGGTGCGCCTGGCCATGCTGGCCGCCTTCGCCGTGGCCGCCGTGGCCGGTCTGGCGCTGGCCGTGGTCGTCACGCCGTGGCTGCTGCTGGTCGGGGCGGCGTCCATCGCCGCCGGCTGGCTGTACACCGGAGGGCCCCGCCCCTACGGGTACCTCGGCTACGGCGAGGTGTTCGTGTTCGCCTTCTTCGGGCTGGTGGCCACCGTGGGCAGTGCCTACGTGCACCAGCGCGAGGTGCCCGGCGTGGCGTGGCCGGCGGCCGTCGCCGTGGGCCTGCTGGCGTGTGCCCTGCTGGCCGTCAACAACCTGCGGGACCGCCCCGGCGACGAGGTGGCCGGCAAGCGCACCCTGGCCGTGCGGCTCGGCGACCGTCGGGCCCGCCTGCTCTACGTGGTGCTGCTCGACGGCGCCCTCGTGGTCGGTTCGCTGTGCGCGCTGGCCCGGCCGTGGGCGGTCATCGTCCTGCTGGCCGGGGCGCTGGCCGGACCGGCGGTGCGCCGGGTCCTCGGCGGGGCCGACGGTCCCGAGTTGATCGAGGTGCTGGGTCGCACCGGGCGGACCCAGATGGTGGCCGGCGTGCTCCTGGCCGTCGGCCTGGCCATCTCCGCCTAGGGGGGCGGTCCCCGCCGGGGTCAGGCCCGGGTGGCGGTGAGGAGCTGGGCGATCCCGCCGCTGCAGCGGTCCTTGGCCACGTCGACGAACCTGGCGTCGGCGATGGTGGCCAGCAGGTCGTCCTCGGGCGGCAGGTAGGCCACCGACCGGGGGAGGTACCGGTAGGCGTCGCGGTTGGACAGGAGCCCGCCGACCAGCGGGACGATCCGCCCGAAGTAGACGCCGTGGCCGATCCGCAGGACCGGGTTGCGTGGCCGGTCCACCTCGAGCAGTCCGATCCGCCCGCCGGGGCGCAGCACCCGGGCCAGCTCGGCCAGGAACGGTTCGAGGCCGGTCAGGTTCCGGAGGGCGAAGCCGCAGGTGACGCCGTCGACCGACCCGTCGGCCACCGGGAGGCGCAGTGCGTCGGCGTGCACGAGGGGGGCGTCGGTGCGGGCCGACGCCAGCATCCCCCACGACAGGTCCATGCCGACGGGCCGGTGCCCGGCGGCGGCCAGGTCGCGGCACAGGTCGCCGGTGCCGCACGCCAGGTCCAGGACGGCCGAGCCTGCGGGGAGGTTCAGGCGCTCCACGGTCCGCCTGCGCCAGCGGACGTCGAGGCGGAAGGTCATGATCCGGTTGACCAGGTCGTACCGGGGGGCGATGGCGTCGAACATCGAGCGCACCGCGGTGGCCTTGGCCTCGCCGGTGGGCAGCGGCTGGTCGGGATCGGGGATGCCGGAGGGGACGGTCACGGTCGTGCCTGGGAAGAGCCGGGGATCGGGCCGGGGGAGCGGACGGCTCAGTCGAACCAGATCCGCTGGTGCTCGCGGCTCTGGGGGTGGACCAGCAGGGCGAGCAGCACCACCGGGAACAGCAGGGCGAAGGCCAGCGACAGGGGGCTGGCCAGCCCGTACCAGGCCAGCCGGATGAGGACGGCCAGCGAGGCCATGCCCACGCCGAGGCGCCAGCCCCACCGCTTGTCGTTGGCGATGGCCCACGCCGCCGGGAACATGGCGAGGCCGACCACGAACAGCGGCTGGCCGCGCACCAGGTTGAAGACGCCCTCGATGTACAGGAGCATCGTGGCCGAGGCCAGCGTCTGCGGGTGCATGCGGTTGATCCAGCGGCGTTCCACGTCGCCAGTCTGTCAGCCGACCGGCGGCCTTCCTCGGGGGGCGGCGACCGGCGTCGGCCCGTCCCCGCCACCCACCCGGTCGGCACGGAGCTGGCCGCAGGCGGCGTCGATGTCGGTGCCCCGGGTGCGCCGCACCGTGGCGTTCCCGCCCCGAGCGTTCACCTCGTCGGCGAAGGCCCGCACCCGTTCCGGCGACGACCCGCGGGTCGGCCAGCCGGGCGTCGGGTTCAGGGGGATGAGGTTCACGTGGGCGCCCAGGGGCCGGGCGTAGTCGGCCAGGCGGGCGGCGTCCTCGGGCCGGTCGTTGACGTCGTGGATGAGGGCCCATTCGAACGACAGTCGTCGCCCGGTGGTGGCCACGTGCTCGGCACATGCCTCGGCGAGCACGTCCAGTGGGTAGCGCCGGTTGATGGGGACCAGCTCGTCGCGCAGGTCGTCGTCGGCGGCGTGCAGCGACACGGCCAGGTTGACCGGGAGCGATTCGGCGGCCAGCCGGCGGATCCCGGGCACGATGCCGACGGTCGACACGGTGAGGTGGCGGGCCGACAGGCCGAGGTCGCCGTGGAGGCGCTCGACGGCCGACCAGGTGCGGTCGTAGTTGGCCAGCGGCTCGCCCATGCCCATGAACACGACGTTCGACACCCGCCGGTCGCCGGCCTCGACCTGGGCTCGGACGACCTGTTCCACGATCTCGCCGGTGGTGAGGTGGCGATCGAAGCCCATCTGGCCGGTGGCGCAGAACCCGCAGGCCATGGCGCACCCGGCCTGGGTGGACACGCAGACCGTGGAGCGCTCGGCGTAGTGCATGAGCACCGTCTCGACGAGGGCTCCGTCGGCCAGGCGGAACAGCCACTTGACGGTCTGGCCGGAGTCGCCCACCGACCGGGTGTCCTCGGTGAGGGCGGCGGGCAGCGCCGCGCCCACCTCGGCCCGCAGCCCCTTGGGGAGGGTGGTGAGGTCCTCGGGGGCGACGAGGTCCCGGTAGAGGCCCTGCCAGAGTTGGTCGACCCGGTAGGCGGGGAGCGCCGTGCCGGTCCGTTCGGCCACCCCGGCCAGCACGGTGTCCAGGGAGGCCCGGTCGTGGTCGTACCGGCTGGTGCCGGTCGCCGGGCTCATCGGACGAAGCGCTGGTACGCCCGGTTGGTGAACTCCACCTCGAACCCGAGGTCGCGGTACATCCGGCGGGCCGGCCGGTTGTCGGACTCCACGTAGAGGATGGCGTGGCGCAGGCCCTTCGACGAGAGGTGGGCCAGGCCGGCCAGCGTGAGCTCGCGCCCCAGTCCCCGGCCGTGGTGCTCGGGGTCGACGGCGATGGCGTAGATCTCGCCGAGGGCCGGCGACTCGTCGGCGTGGACCTTCGTCCAGCAGAAGCCGGTGATGGCGGCGTCCTCTTCGAGCACCAGGAAGCCCTCGGGGTCGTACCAGGGCTCGGCCTGCTTGGCGGCGAGGTCCTCGAGCGTCATCCCGCCCTGCTCGGGGTGCCAGTCGAAGGCCCGGTTGTTGACGTCCAGGAAGGCCTCGGCATCGGCCTCGGCGTAGGCCCGGACGGCCAGGTCGGTGGGCAGCGCCGGGAGCTCCCGGCGGAGGCGCAGCAGGTCGCGCCACGGGACGAAGCCGGCCTTGGTGGGGACGTCGTCGCTCTGGTCGTCGACCCGTTCGACCCAGTACTCGAGGCGGCCGCCGCCCTCCAGGACGACGGCGTGGGTGGCGGCCTCGAGCATGCGACGGCCCCGTTCGGCCGCCGTGCCCAGCTCGTCGGTCGGCTCCCCGGGTCGGCCGAGGTCGCCGAGGGACAGCTCGACCAGCCAGCGTTCGGCGTCGCCGGTGAGGGTGACGGCGTCGGTCCCGTCGGAGACGGTCAGGTCGGCCATGGTCGGCGAGGCTACCGTCGGCCCCCGTGGGACGACCGAGGTCGCCGAAGGGCCGAGCCGCCGAGACGCACCGTCGTCTGGCCGACGAGTACCCGGACGCCGTGTGCGAGCTGGACCACGAGGACCCGTTCCAGCTGCTGGCGGCCACCATCCTCTCGGCGCAGTGCACCGACAAGCGGGTGAACATGGTGACGCCGAACCTGTTCGCCGCCTATCCGACGCCGGAGGCCCTGGCCGGGGCGGTGCCCCACGAGCTGGAGGAGATCGTCCGGTCCACCGGCTTCTACGCCAGCAAGGCGAAGAACCTGCTGGGGATGGCCCAGCGCCTGGTCGAGGTCTACGACGGCGTGGTGCCCGGGAGCATGGAGGACCTCACGTCGCTGCCCGGGGTGGGCCGCAAGACGGCCAACGTGGTGCGCAGCGTGGCCCTCGACCTGCCCGGCCTGCCCGTGGACACCCACGTGGGACGGTTGTCGCGGCGCCTGGGCATGACGACGGAGACCGACCCGGTGAAGGTCGAGTTCGAGCTGAACCCGATGGTGCCGGCGGACGAGCGTGGGACGTTCAGCCTGCGGCTCATCCTCCACGGACGGCGGGTCTGTCCGAGCCGGAAGCCCCGGTGCGGCGAGTGCGTGCTCCAGGACTTCTGCCCGGCCAGCGAGGTCTGACCGGCGTCCCGAAGTGCGGCAAGGGAGCCGGTCGAGCATCCCGCAGAGTGGGAAACCGGTGGTGTGACGGATGTCACAGTAGAATCCGTTCTGAACATGTTCTAGGGCGTGCCGGTGTGACTAGTTTTCGGTTCGCCGGGTCCCGCCACCCGGCCCGCGAGGAACGGGTTCCCGCCACCCACCTCGCCCGCTCGGCGCCCTTCGGGGCGCCGAGCCCTTTTTTCGGC
>JAERSW010000038.1 GCA_016845305.1 Acidimicrobiales bacterium | reverse complement strand
CACCGCCGACAGCGCCTCGACCTCGTCGGCGGCCGCGGTGCGCGACGGGACGGGCACGCCGTCGCCGTCGCTGTGGGTGAACGAGCGGCTGGTCGAGAAGCCGAGGCCGCCGGCCTCCAGGGACTCGGCCAGCAGGGCCTTCATGGCCTCCAGCTCGTCGGGGGTGGCCTCGCGGCCGGTGGCGTCGTCCTTCATGACGGTGCGGCGGATGGCGCTGTGGCCGACCATGCCGGCCACGTTGACGCCGAGGTTGCCCTCGAAGCGGTCGAGGAACTCGCCGAAGGTGCGCCAGTTCCAGTCCAGGCCCAGTGACAGGGCGGCCGGCGACATGCCCTCGACCTTGACGAGCATGGCGGCCAGGTAGTCGGCGTCGGACTGGTCGCCGATGGGGGCGATGGTGAAGCCGCAGTTGCCCATGACCATGCTGGTGATGCCGTGCTGGCTGGACGGCGTGGCGTACGGGTCCCAGAAGAGCTGGGCGTCGTAGTGGGTGTGGGGGTCGACGAAGCCGGGGCACACGATGCGCCCGGTGGCGTCGTGGACCTCGGTGGCCTCGGCGCCGGCCAGGTCGCCGATCGCCGCGATGCGGCCGTCGGCGACGGCGACGTCGGCCCGCACGCCGGCCGAACCGGAGCCGTCGACCACCGTGCCGCCGGTGATGAGCAGGTCGTACATGGGGCCGAGGCTAACCCCCGTCCTCCGACGTTTCCTGACGGAGCGTCAGATTTTCGGCGGGCTCCCGAGCAGGCGCCCGGCGGGTGGGATGGGCGACCATCGGGGCATGGACCCGACCGATGCCTGGATCGAGGCCACGCTGGCGGAGCTGACCCTGGCCGAGAAGGTCGACCTCATGTCGGGCCGCGACCTGTGGTCCGTCCGCCCCGTGGAGCGCCTCGGCCTGCCCGCCGTGAAGGTCACCGACGGTCCGGCCGGCGCCCGCGGCACCGGTCTGCTCGGCACCGGCATCCCGGCGCTGTGCATCCCGTGCGGCACCGCCCTGGGAGCCTCGTGGAACCCGGCGCTCGTCGAGGAACTGGGCGCGGCGCTGGCCGACGAGACCCGGGCCCGGGGCGCTCACGTACTCCTGGCCCCCACCGTCAACCTGCACCGGACCCCGCTGGGCGGCCGCAACTTCGAGTGCATGTCCGAGGACCCGTACCTGACGGGCCGCATCGCCACCGGCTTCGTGCGCGGCGTGCAGGGCGGCGGGGTGGCCACCACCGTCAAGCATCTGGTGGCCAACGACTCCGAGTTCGAACGCACCACCATCTCGTCGGAGGTCGACGAGCGGACCCTGCGGGAGGTCTCGCTGCGGCCCTTCGAGATGGCCGTCGTCGACGGCGGCGCCTGGGGCGTCATGTCGTCCTACAACCGGGTCAACGGCACCTACTCGGCCGAGAACGCCTGGCTGCTCGACGAGGTCCTCCGCGGCGACTGGGGCTTCGACGGGATCGTCGTCTCCGACTGGTTTGGGGCGAAGTCGACCGGGCCGAGCGCCGTGGCTGGCCTGGACCTCGAGATGCCCGGGCCGCCGCGCTGGTACGGCGAGCGCCTGGTGGCCGCCGTGGAGGCCGGCGAGGTGCCGGCCACGACGGTCGACGACTCGGTGCGGCGCCTGCTGCGGCTCATGGCCCGGACCGACGCCGTGGCCCAGCCGCACGTCCGACCCGAGGAGGAGTTGGACGAGCCGGCCCACCGGGCGCTGGTCCGTCGGGCGGCCGCCGAGGGCTTCGTCCTGCTCCGCAACGAACCGGCGGCGACCGGCGGGGCGCCGCTGCTGCCGCTGGACGTCGGGTCGATCGGGCGCCTGGCCGTGATCGGTCCCAACGCCTCTGCCGCCATGGTCATGGGCGGGGGTTCGGCCGCCCTGGTCGCCCAGCACGAGACCTCGCCGCTGGACGCCCTCCGGGCCCGCCTCGGCGACCGCCTCGAGGTCGTGCACGAGATGGGCACGGTCGTCCAGCGTTCGGCCCGGCCCATGGGCGGCGCGGCCACCGAACGGGCCGATGGGGGCCGTGGCTTCGACGTGGCGTACTTCGACGGCGTCGACCACTCCGGGCCGGTGGTGGGGACGCGGACCTCGCGCGACGGACGGTTGCTGCACTTCGACGCCGCCCCCGGCGTCGCCGACCTGCGGAATTGCTCGCTGCGGGCGTCGACCCGCTTCACCCCGACCGTCGACGGCGTCCACGACCTGACGCTCGTCCAGTGCGGGCGGGCCCGCCTGCTGGTCGACGGCGACGTGGTCGTCGACGGCGTGGCCGACCCCATGGGGCCCGGCGCGGAGTTCTTCGGCTTCGGGAGCGCCGAGCGGTCCGCCGAGGTGGACCTCCGGGCCGGCGAGCCGGTCGAGGTGGTGGTCGAGTGGTCGTCGACCGGGGCGACGTTCCTGGGTGGCGCCAAGGTGGGGGTGCGGACGCCACGGGCCGAGGGCCTGATGGACCGTGCCGTGGCCGCGGCGACCGCCGCCGACGCGGTGGTCGTGGTGGTGGGCACCGACCTGGACTGGGAGACCGAGGGCCACGACCGCGCCTCGATGGACCTGCCCGGCGACCAGGACGAGCTGGTCCGGCGGGTGTGCGCGGCGAACCCCCGCACCGTGGTGGTGGTCAACGCCGGGTCGGTGGTGTCCACCGACCGGGCCGACGACGCGCCGGCGGTGCTGGCCACCTGGTTCGGGGGCCAGGAGATGGCCGACGCCCTCGTCGACGTGCTGGTCGGCGACGAGGAGCCGTCGGGCCGCCTGCCCACCACGTTTCCGCGGCGCCTCGAGGACACGCCGGCGTACCTGTCCTATCCGGGCGAGAACGGAAGGGTCCGCTACGCCGAGGGCATCTTCACCGGCCACCGGTGGTACGAGGCCCGCGACATCGGGGTGGCGTTCCCGTTCGGGCACGGCCTGTCCTACACCCGCTTCGAGTGGGGTGACGCCACCGTCGACGGCCCGGACACGGTGGTCGACCTCGAGGCGGGCCGGCCGGTGCGGGTCACCGTGCCGATCCGCAATGTCGGCGACCGGGCCGGCTCCGAGGTGGTGCAGGCCTACGTCGGCTGCGAGGCACCCCGCCTGTCGAGACCGCCGAAGGAGCTGCGGGGCCTGGCCAAGGTGCGCCTCGAGCCGGGCGAGGAGGCGGTCGTGGAGCTGGTGTTCGACCACCGGGCCTTCGCCGTCTGGGACCCCGGCGACCCCGGATGGGAGGACCGCGTCGACGCCTCGCCGGTGGCCGCCGGTGGGGGCGACGACCGTCGGACCGAGGCGGGCTGGGTGGTCGATCCCGGCACCCACCGGATCCACCTGGGCGCCTCGTCGGCCGACGTGCGCGCCACCCTCGCCGTGGACCTGGCCTGACGACCGGTCGCGCCGGGGCCGCTACCCTGAGCGCTGACAACCGACCGGGGAGCTCGGACCTGACGCCGGGCTGAGAGGGCAGCAGACGACGCCACGGAGCGTCGGGGGTGCTGTCGACCCGCCAGAACCTGCTCCGGGTAATGCCGGCGAAGGGAGATCCCATGTTGCGCGACCGTTCCGCCATCCCGTTGGTGGTCCTGATCCGCCGCGTGCTGCTCCTCGGGGTGCTGGCCCTGGCCGGCGCGGCCTGCGGCGGCGACGCCGCGTCGACGTCGGTGCCGCTCAGCTCGGGCGGCGCGGCCATCACCGAGGCGCCCGCCCCGGCCGAGCCCGTCGGGCCGGTCACCCTCATCACCCACGACTCGTTCTGGGTGTCGGAGGGGACGCTGGCCGCCTTCACCGAGGCCACCGGCATCGAGGTCGTCCACCAGACGGCCGGCGACACCGGCCAGATGGTCGCCTCGTCGATCCTGACCGTCGGAGACCCGCTCGGGGACGTCATGTTCGGCGTCGACAACACCTTCCTCCAGCGGGCGTTGGACGCGGGCCTGTTCGAGGCCTACGAGTCGCCGGCCCTGGCCGGCGTGCACCCCGAGCTGGTGCTCGACCCGCGGCACCGGGTCACCCCGGTCGACTTCGGCGACGTGTGCGCCAACTACTGGATCGACCGGTTCGATGACGACCTGCCCGTGCCGACCACCCTCGACGACCTGGCCGATCCGGCCTACGCGGGGATGCTGGTCGTCCAGAACCCCGAGACCTCGTCGCCCGGCCTGGCCTTCCTGCTGGCCACCATCGCCGAGTACGGCGACGGATGGGAGGACTACTGGGCGGCGCTGCGGGCCAACGACGTGGTGGTGACCGCCGGCTGGGAGGACGCCTACTACGGCGAGTTCGTGTCCGGTGGCGGTGAGCGCCCCATCGTCATCAGCTACGCCTCGAGCCCGCCGGCCGAGGTCATCTACGCCGACCCGCCGGTCGACACCCCGCCCACCGGGGTCATCACCGACACCTGCTTCCGCCAGGTCGAGTTCGCCGGGATCCTGGCCGGCACGGAGAAGCGGGCCGCCGCCGAACTGCTGGTCGACTTCCTGCTGTCGCCGACCTTCCAGGAGGACATCCCGCTGAACATGTTCGTGTTCCCGGCGCTGGCCACCGCCGAGCTGCCGCAGGCGTTCGTGGACTTTGTGGAGCTGGCCGACGATCCGCACGTGCTCGACCCGGCCGACATCGAGGCCCACCGCAACGACTGGACCGAGCGGTGGACGGAGATCGTGCTGCGGTGACGCGGTCGGGTCGCCGGGTCGCCGGGGTCGCCCGGGTCGCGGTCTGGGGGATCCCGGCGGCGTTCCTGGCCGTCTTCTTCCTGTACCCGGTCGCCACGATCCTCGTCGAGGGACTGGGCGGGGAGGGGGTCCGCCGCCTCGTCGAGCTCCCCGGCCGGGGATCGTTCCGGTCGGTGGCGTGGTTCACGCTGTGGCAGGCCGTGGCCTCCACGGTGCTGACCGTGGTGGTCGCCCTGCCCGGCGCCCACCTGCTGGCCCGGCGCCGGTTCCGGGGCAGGGCGCTGCTGCGGGCGGCGACCACGGTGCCGTTCGTGCTGCCCACCGTGGTGGTGGGCGGGGCCTTCCTGGCCGTGTTCGACCGCTTCGGCCTCGACGACGGTCCGCTGCGCCTGACCCGGACCGCCGGGGCGGTGCTGGTGGCCCACGTGTTCTTCAACGTGGCGGTCGTGCTGCGCACCGTGGGCACGTTCTGGGAGGGGCTCGACCCGCGGGCCGGCGAGCAGGCCCGGGTGCTGGGGGCCACGCCGTGGCAGGCGTTCCGGTGGGTGACGTGGCCGGCGCTGCGACCGGCGGTGGCGGCGGCCTCGTCGATCGTGTTCCTGTTCTGCTTCACCTCGTTCGGCGTGGTGCTGGTCCTGGGCGGGCCGGCCCGGGCCACGTTGGAGACCGAGGTGTGGCGCCACGCCGTGGCCCGCGGCGACCTGGCGTCGGCCACCGCGGTGGCCCTGGTGCAGCTGGCGGCCGTGGTGGCCACGGTGATGGTGTCCAACCGCCTGCAGCGTCGCCGGGCCGTGGTGCAGCGGCCGGTCCGGCGGGCACCGCTGCCCCGGGCGGGGCGGGGCCTGCTGGCCGGGAACCTCGCCCTCCTCGGGGTGGTGCTGGGGCTGCCGATCCTCGTGCTGGTGGAGCGGTCGCTGCGCCACGTCGGTGGTCGATCCGGGGGCGGCTGGTCGGGAGGCTGGACCGGGGGCTGGACGCTGGACCACTACGCGGCGCTGGCCGACCGGGTCAACCTGCTGCCCGTCTCGGCGCTGGGGGCGCTGGGCAACTCGCTGCTGTTCGCCGTGGCCGCCGCCGGGATGGCGACGGTGGTCGGTGGGCTGGCCTCGGTGGTCGTCGTCCACGGGCGGCGGGCCGCGGCCCGGGCCTTCGACCTGGGGATGATGCTGCCGCTGGGGGCCTCGGCGGTCACCCTCGGCTTCGGGATGCTGCTGGCCCTCGACGAGCCGCCGCTGGACCTGCGGTCGTCGCGGTGGCTGGTGCCGGTGGCCCACGCTCTTGTCGGCGTGCCGTTCGTGATGCGGACCGTGGTGCCGACCCTGCGCAGCGTCGACCAGCGCCTGCGCGAGGCGGCGGCCACGTTGGGTGCCTCGCCGGCCCGGGTGCGCCGCGAGGTGGACGGGCCGCTGGCCGTGCGGGCCCTGGCCGTGGGCGCGGCCTTCTCGGTGGCCGTGTCGCTCGGCGAGTTCGGGGCGACGTCGTTCCTGCCCCGCCATCCCGACCGGCTGACCGCCCCGCTGGCCCTGTTCCGCCTCCTCGGGGTGCCGGGCGGTGCCCTGCGGGGCCAGGCCATGGCGCTGGCCGTGGTGCTGATGCTGCTGACCGCGACGGCCGTGCTGGTCATCGAGGGTGGCCGTCGACATGCCGTGCGGGGGGACTGGTGAGCACGCCGCCGGCCGGAGGGGACGCGGGCCAGCGGCACGCGGGCCTGCAGGTGGAGGACCTGTCGGTGGCCTTCGACGGCGTGGCGGTGCTGGACGGCGTCGACCTGGCCGTGGCGCCCGGCGAGGTGCTGGTGCTGCTCGGCCCGTCGGGTTGCGGCAAGAGCACCCTGCTGCGGACCATCGCCGGCCTCGAGCGTCCGGCGTCCGGCCGGGTCCGCTGGGGCGACGAGGACCTCACCGACGTGCCCACCCACCTCCGCCAGGTCGGCCTGGTGTTCCAGGACCACGCCCTGTTCGGGCACCGCGACGTTGCCGGCAACGTGGGCTTCGCCCTGCGGGTGGCCGGTGCCGAGGCCGACGTGGTCGCCCACCGGGTGGCCCGGGCGCTCGACCTGGTCGGCCTGGCCGGCTTCGAGGGCCGTCGGGTCGACACCCTGTCGGGCGGCGAGGCCCAGCGGGTGGCGCTGGCCCGGTCGCTGGCCGCCGCCCCGAGGGTGCTGCTGCTGGACGAGCCGCTGGGGTCGCTGGACCGGGCCCTGCGCGAGCGCCTGACCGACGAGCTCGGGGTGCTCCTGCGCCGGCTCGGCCTGGCGGCCGTCCACGTCACCCACGACCACGACGAGGCGTTCGCCCTGGCCGACCGGATCGCCGTGCTGGGTGGTGGACGGATCGACCGGATCGGCACGCCCGCGGAGGTGTGGGCCCAGCCGGGCACGGTGCACGCGGCGCGGTGCCTGGGCCACGACAATCTGGTCGCCCTGGACGCCGACGGCGGGTGCCCGTTGGGCCGTCTGGGTGACGGACCCGGCACGGTGCTGCTGCGTGCGGACCGGCTGGTGGTCGCCGAACCCGGGCAGGGCGTGGCGGCGACGGTGGTCGCCGTGGCTCGTCGGGCCGGACGACCGGTGGCCAGCCTCTCGGTCGGGGGCCTCTCGGTCGGGGGGCTCTCGGTGCGGGTCCCGCTCGCCGACGGGGCCGCTCAGCCGGTGGTCGGAGAACGGGTGGGCCTGGTGGTGTCCGACGGTGCCGTGGTGCCGTTGTCCGGCTAGGCGCCGGCCCCCTCGAACGCCGGGGCCAGCTCGGCCTTGACCACCTTGCCCATGGCGTTGCGGGGGAACCCGTCCAGCACCAGCACCCGGTCCGGGACCTTGTAGCGGGCCATGCGTTCCCGGCAGAAGGCCGTCACGTCGTCGACGAGGGCAGCCGGGTCGCCGTCGGCCCACGGGCCGGGCTCGGCCACCAGGCCGGCGGCCACCACCTCGCCGAGCCGATCGTCGGGCAGCCCGAGCACGACCGCCTCGCGCACCCCGGGGTGGTCGAGCAGGACCCGCTCCACCTCGGCCGGGTACACGTTGGCCCCGCCGCGCAGCACCATCTCGGTGCGTCGGCCCCGCAGGACCAACTGGCCGTGCTCGTCGAGGAAGCCGAGGTCGCCGGTGTGCAGCACCCCGCCCCGCAGCGCCTCGGCGGTGGCGTCGGGGCGTCCGAGGTAGCCGAGCATGGGGGTCCAGGTGCCGGCCCACGGGCCGTCGGTGGCCGCGGCCAGGCAGACCTCGCCGGTCTCGCCGTCGGGGAGCGGCACGTCGTCGTCGTCCACCACGACCACCCGGACCGGCTCCAACGGGTAGCCGGCGCCGTCGGGGCGCATGGGGCGGTCGACGTGCTCGCGGGTCACGCCCGTGGGGGCCTCGGTGAGGCCGTAGCCGGCGACGGTCCGGTTGCCGAACTCGTCCTCCCAGGCGTCGCGCAGGGCCGGCGGCGAGTGTCCGGCGCCGATGATCACCTGGGTCAAGGTGGCCAGGTCGGCGGGGGCGACGTCGGGATGGGCGACCAGGTCGTGGGCCATGGCCGGCACGAGGGTGACCCGGTTGATCCGCTGCTCGCGCACTGCGGTGGCGAAGCCGACGGCGTCGGTTCGATCCATGAGCACCGCGGTGGTGCCGCGCAGGAAGGCCCACAGGGGGCCGAGCACCAGCATGTTCAGGATGGTGAGGGCCAGGGCCGTGCCGTGCCGTTCGTCGGGCAGCGCCGGGTACGAGCGGCGGCTGGAGATGCCGGGCCACAGCAGGTTGTGCTGGGAGTGCACGGCGCCCTTGGGGCGGCCGGTGGTGCCAGACGTGTAGGCGATGGCCGCCGGGGCGTGGGGGTCGATGGTCGTGGTCGGCGCCGGGTGGCCGGCGGCCGCCAGGTCGTCCCAGGCGTCCACCTCGAGCAGCCGACGGTCGCCGACGGCCGCGGTGCGGGCCGCGGTGGCGAGCACCACCTCGGCTCCGGCGTCGGCGAGCTGCCACGAGACCTCGTCGTCGACGAGGTTGGCGTTCACGCCCAGCCAGACGGCGCCGAGTCGCTGGGTGGCCAGGAAGGCCTCGACCAGGGCGGGGCGGTTGGGCAGCGAGCAGGCCACCACCGATCCGGGGCCGACGCCGAGCGCTGCCAGCCCGCCGGCCGCGGCGTCGACGCGGGCGTCCAGCTCGGCATAGGTGAGGGTGCGACGTCCCTCGGTGGCGTCGGCGGGGACCAGCGCCTCGCGGTCGGGGTGGTCGCGCACCCCGGCGACCAGGGCCTCGGCCACCGTCGCCGGCCCTTCGGGCAGCGGTGCCGGAGTCATCCGGACGACCAGGCCGTCGGCGCCCACCTGGGGCCGCTCGTCGAGGGCGTGGGCGGGTCCGGACATCGGGCTGAGGCTACGGCCGTCGTGCCGGGTCCCCGGAGCCGGCCCACCAGCGAGGGGGCCCACCGGCGAGGGACCACGCCCATGTCGGGAAAGGGCCATTCGGAGGAAACGATCACCAACCAGAGGAAATCGGCGGTGGGAGCACATTTCCCCGCTCATGGGTGGCAGGGGTCACAGGTCCTGTCCTACGGTCGGCCGCTGAGACATCCACGAGTTGGGGGGGTACGTCCCATGAGGACGCGTCTGCGTTGGTTGGTCGCGCTGGTGGCGGTGTTCGCCGTGCTGGCAGGGGCCTGTGGTTCCGATGGTGGGGACGACGGTTCGTCGTCCGCGGGTTCGTCGGGGGGTGACTCGGCCGCGGCGACGACCGCCGCACCGGCGACGACCGCCGCTCCGGCCACGACGGCCGCTCCGGCGACCACCGCGGCTCCGGCCCAGGAGGAGGTCGGCACCGAGTCCGACCACCTGGGTGACGGCAGCCTCGGCGAGGTCCGGGTCGGTCCGGGCGAGGAGATCCAGATCCGGTCGCTGAACGCGATCTCCGGTGATGTGGCCTTCCTCGGCATCCCGAACCAGCGCGGCGTCGAGCTCGCCATCGCCGACTACGGCCAGATCGGTGGCCACGACGTCACGATCGGCACCGGTCTCGACGACCTGTGCTCGGCCGACGGTGGCCAGGCGGCCGCCCAGACGATCGTCGCCGACGACCAGGTCGTGGGCGTGATCGGCACCTCCTGTT
>JAERSW010000037.1 GCA_016845305.1 Acidimicrobiales bacterium | reverse complement strand
GGCATGGCCGACGCCGCCCGGATCGTCTACCTCGACCTCCGGGGTTGTGGGCGTAGCGACCTGCCGTCCGAGGGCGCCTTCAGTCTCGAAGGGTGGGCGGACGACCTCGTCGGATTCTGCTCGGCGTTGGGCATCCGGCGGCCGATCGTCCTCGGAAACTCGGCCGGCGGCATGGTCGCCGCGACCTACGCCATTCGACACCCGGAGCATCCCGGGGGGCTGGTGCTGTCGAGCACCCAGGCCCGCCTCGATCCCCAGCGTTGCCTGGAGGTGTTCCAGCGGCTCGGTGGCCGGGAGGCCCGTGACGCCGCCGCCGGGATGCTCGTCGGGCCGGGCGGTCGGGACGCCGACCAGCGGTACGCCGAGGTCTGCCTGCCGCTCTACAACCGGACCCCCCGACCGGGGGGCCGCACCGGCATCTTCCGCAAGGAGGCGTTCGTCGCCTTCCACCGTCCCGGCGGCATCTGGTTCACGATGGACTTCCTCGCCGACCTTCCGGCGATCCGATGCCCGACCCTGGTGCTGGCCGGCAGTGACGACCCGGTCACCCCGATCGCCGACTCCGAGGACATCGCCGCCGCCCTGGACCCGGCGATCGTCCGCTTCGAACGGTTCGACGGGGCCGGCCACGGGGTGTGGCTGGACGACGAGGAACGCGCCTTCGCCGTGCTCCGGGACTTCATCGCCGCCTGCTGAGCGGCGACCGCCTCAACCCCCGTCGCCGACGGCCTGCACGGCGAAGAACGACGCCACGGTCGGCATCTCCGGCTCGGCCACCTCGTAGTCCGAGCACCGCACCCGCCCCGTCGCCACACCGGCCACCACGTCGCCGTCGAACCGGTTCGGCAGGTGGTTCGGCGCCAGCCGCACCGCGTCCTCGGCGTAGTACTGGACGATGAACAGCGACCGCGCCCGGTCCGACAGGTTCGGCGCCGAGCCGTGCAGCACCCGGCCGTCCATCAGCCACGCCGAGCCGGCCGGGGCACAGCACGTCACCACCCGCTCCCGGGTCCACGCCGCCACCTCGTCGCTGACCGCCCCCGTGAACACGCCGTCGTGCCAGTGCTCGTACAGCGGCCCCAGGTGGCTGCCCGGCACCACCTCCAACGGCCCGTTCTCGGGTCCCACGTCGTCGAGGTGGAACAGCACCGTGACCAGGTCGTCGTTCGACAGTGGTCCGAACGGCAGGTCCTGGTGGAACTTCAGGTGCGTGGCCGTGCCCGGCAGCTTCGAGTTGACCTTCGACTCCCGGAATCGCAGGTTCGGCCCGATCAACTGCGCCACGGCGTCCAACGCCGGGTTGTCGCGCATGACCTCCAGGTAGAGGTCCGACACCTCGACCGGCGACGCCACCCGTCGCAGCGCCGGCGCCCCGGCCGTGTGCCCGGGCTCGACGTCGAAGCGGGGACGGTGGTCGAACGTCTCGCCGTACGGGCCGTCGTGACCCCGGCTCTCCTCGACCCACCCGTCGAATACGGCCCGCAGCCCGGCCAGGCGCTCCGGCGACAGGGCGTCCTCGACCAGCAGGTAGCCGTCGCGCCGGTACCGCTCGACCTGCTCCGGGTCCAGCACCCGGGTCGCCGTGCCCTCCACGGGCGCGGACGCTACAAGAGCCGGTGCCCGGCGGCCCGGTGGGATCGATCGGCGCGGGCCGGGCGACCCCGCTGATCGGGCATCGGCCGGATCGCTAGGGTCCGCGCCGTGGAGTCGCCACCCGAGAAGGCGGCCAGCCAGGCCGAGGCCATCACGATGAGCGGCGGCGGCGTGTACTCGCTGGCCACCATCGGCGCCAAGCACGTGATCGACGCCGCGCTGCCGCTCGTCGAGGACGCCATCGACGCGGTCCCCGAGGCCTCGTTCGCCGAGGGGTTCACCCTCGCCGACATGGGTTGCGCCGATGCCGGCACCTCGCTCGACATGGTCGGCGCCGCCATCGCCCGGATCCGGTCCCGGGTGCCCGACGTCCCGGTCACCGTCGCCTACACCGACCAGCCCCGCAACGACTTCAACGCCCTGATGACCAACGTCCACGGCCTCGGGCCGTTCGACGCCTACCTCGACGACCACGACGACGTCTTCCCCCTCGCCTCGGGCACCTCCTTCTACCGACAGGCCCTCCCGCCGGAGAGCCTCCACGTCGGCTTCTCGGCCACCGCCATGCACTGGCTGAGCGACAAGCCCGGCGACATCGACGGGCACGTGCACATGGTGGGCGCCACCGGCGCCGACCTCGACCGGTTCCGGGCCCGGGGCCATGCCGACTGGCGCCGCATCCTGAGCCATCGGGCGGCCGAGCTGGTGCCCGGCGGTCGCCTCGTGCTCGTCAACTTCTGCATCGACGACGAGGGCCGGCACCTGGGGTCCACCGGCGGGGTCGACATGTTCGACACGTTCGCCGCCCTCTGGCAGGAGTTCCTCGACGAGGGCCGGATCACCGACGCCGAGGCCCGGTCCATGACCCTGCCGCAGTACTACAACACCCTCGAGGAGTTCACCGCCCCGCTGGTCGACGCCGACGAGGAGGCCCATCGGGCGGGTTTGCGCCTCGTCCACGCCGAGACGCGGGTGGTCCGCTGTCCGTTCGCCGCCGACTTCGAGCAGCACGGCGACGCCGAACGGTTCGCGCACGCCTACCTGCCGACCATCCGCACCTGGAACGAGAGCACCTTCGCCGCCGGCCTCGACCCGTCCCGGTCGGTCGACGAACGCGGCCGGATCATCGAGGACTTCTACGGCACCTACCGCGACCGGGTGGCCGCCGACCCCGAGGGCCACGGGATGGACTACGTCCACGCCTACCTGGTGATCGAGAAGGTGGCCTGAGCCGCCACCGTCCGGTTCGGTCGCCGGGGGGGGTACTTGAACCACCCCCCGGGGTGGAGGATCATCGGGCCGTGGCACTGACGCAGCGTGATCGGGACATCCTGGACTTCGAGCGGTCGTGGTGGTCGGCCACCGCGCCGAAGGACGTCCAGATCCGCGAACGGTTCGAGCTCTCGGCCACCCGCTACTACCAGCTGCTCGGCGAGTTGCTCGACGACGCCGAGGCCATGGCCTACGACCCGCTGGTCGTGCGCCGCCTCCAGCGCCAGCGCGACCGCCGTCGCCGGGCCCGACTCGAACCACGGGTGGTCGAAGAAGACGGCACCCGATGAGCGCGGCCCGCAGCCGCGGCGGCCTCGGACCGAGCAACGTCGCGGCCGCCCCGCGTGCCTTCCTGCTGATCGGCGTCGCCGTCGTCATCGGCCTCGTCCTGCTGTGGAAGGGCCTCGACACCTCCCCGTCCGGCCAGGCGCCCGCCCCGGCCGCATCGGCCCCGACCACCGAGGCCCCCGACGCCGGTGGCTCCGATTCGGGAACCGCCGGGGGCTCGACCGACGCCGGTTCGTCGGCCACGCCGACCACGGCGGCCGTCACCGCCACCACGGCGGCCCCCACCACCACCGCTCCGCCGATGCCCGAGCCCACGCACGCCCCCAACGAGGTGAAGGTGCTGGTCGCCAACGGATCCGGCGTGTCGGGCGCCGCCGGCAAGGTCACCGACATGCTCAGCCCGCTCGGGTGGGCCATGGAGTCACCGGCCAACGCCGACAAGACGTCGATCAGCGGCATCTACTACAAGACCGGCTACGCCCGCGACGCCCGGGTCATCCAGGAGCACTTCGGCGAGGACCCGAACATCCTGCAGCAGATGCCGAGCGGCGGCCTCGCCGTACCGGCCAACGCCGAGGACCGGGTGGCCAACGCCGACATCATCGTCATCCTCGGCTCCGACCTGGCCATCCAGGGCGGCTGACCGGCCCCGGCGGGCGCCGGGACCACCCGGGAAGGGATCGTCACCGGTGAAGGTGGTGGCCGCCCCCGACAAGTTCCGCGGCACCGCCTCGGCCGCCGAGGTCGCCGCCGCGGTGGCCCGGGCCGTGACTGCCCACGGGGGCACGACCGTCGAGCTCCCCATGGCCGACGGCGGCGAGGGCCTGCTCGACGTCCTCGGCGGCCCCGACCGCACCTCCACCGTGACCGGACCGCTGGGCGACCCGGTCGAGGCCGGCTGGCGGCTCGCCGACGGCACTGCCGTCATCGAGATGGCGCGGGCCTCCGGGCTGTCGCTGGCCGGGGGTGCCGACGACAACTGCCCGCTGGACGCCACCACGGCCGGCGTCGGCGAGCTGCTCCGCCACGCCGTGGAGGCCGGGGCCCGCCGGATCATCGTCGGCGTGGGCGGGTCGGCCACCACCGACGGCGGCCTCGGCGCCCTCGACGCCATGGGCCCGCTCAGCCGCTACCGGGGCGTGGAGCTGCTGGTGGCCTGCGACGTCCGGACCCGCTTCGTCGACGCCGCCGAGGTGTTCGGCCCCCAGAAGGGCGCCACGCCCGCCCAGGTCCGCATGCTGGCCGGCCGCCTCGAGCGCCTCGCCCAGGTGTACGCGGACCGGTACGGCGTCGACGTGTCGACGCTGCCCCGGGCCGGTGCGGCCGGTGGGCTCGCCGGGGGGCTGGCCGCCGTCGGTGCCGAGCTGGTCGACGGCTTCGACCTCGTGGCCGAGGAGCGGCGCCTCGACGTCCACCTGGGCGACGCCGACCTGGTCGTCACCGGCGAGGGCTGGCTGGACGCCACGTCGTACGTCGGCAAGGTGGTCGGCGGCGTCGAGGCCTACGCCGCGGCCTCCGCCGTGCCCGTCCTCGTGGTGGTCGGCGGCGCCGACGACGACGTGGCCGGCCGCGCCAACGTCGTGTCGCTGGTCGACCGGTACGGGCACGACCGGGCGATGGCCGAGGCGCCGGCCCTGGTCCGGGAGGTGGTGGAGGCGGCCGTCGCCGACGAACTGGCCCGTCGATAGCGTGGCGGCCATGGCCGTGACCATCCGCATCCCCACCACCCTCCGCCCGCTGACCGCCGGTCAGGCCGAGGTCGACGTCGAGGCCGGCACGGTCGGCGAGGCCCTCGGGGCGCTCGACGCCGCCCACCCGGGCTTCTCCGAGCGGATCACCGACGACGACGGTGCCCTGCGGCGCTTCGTCAACGTGTTCGTCGACGACGAGGACGTCCGCTTCCAGGACGGCCTCGGCACCCCGGTGGCCGACGGCGCCACCGTCTCCATCGTCCCCGCCGTCGCCGGCGGCTGCTGAGCACCGACGACCGGGGCGTCCGACGCACGCCCCCGGGCCCGCCACGGGCGGGCCACACGTTGGAAAACCGCCGATCCGCTGATTGGATTGGCACTCGCATCCGGAGAGTGCCAACGGTCGCGCACCTCGCGCCGTCGACCCCCTCCACGAGTTTCCCGACGACTTCCGACTGAGAGGTTTCGCTGATGGCGAAGATCATCACCTTCGACGAGACGGCCCGCCGCTCCCTCGAGCGGGGCATGAACCAGCTGGCCGACGCCGTGCGCGTCACGCTGGGCCCCAAGGGCCGCAACGTGGTCCTGGAGAAGAAGTGGGGCGCCCCCACGATCACCAACGACGGCGTCTCCATCGCCAAGGAGATCGACCTCGAGGACCCGTACGAGCGCATCGGCGCCGAGCTGGTCAAGGAGGTCGCCAAGAAGACCGACGACGTCGCCGGTGACGGCACCACCACGGCCACCGTGCTGGCCTGGTCGATGGTCCGCGAGGGCCTGCGCAACGTGGCCGCCGGCGCCAACCCGATGTCGGTCAAGAAGGGCATCGAGGCCGCCGTGGCCGCCGCCGTCGACGCCATCCGCGAGTCGGCCCAGGACGTGTCCAGCGACAAGGCCCAGATCGCCAACGTGGCCGCCATCTCGGCCGCCGACGAGGAGATCGGCGCCATGATCTCCGAGGCCATCGACAAGGTCGGCAAGGACGGCGTCATCACCGTCGAGGAGGGCCAGACCTTCGGCATGGAGATGGACCTCGTCGAGGGCATGCGCTTCGACAAGGGCTACATCTCGCCGTACTTCGTGACCGATCCCGACCGCATGGAGGCCGTCCTCGAGGACCCGTACCTCCTGTTCGTCGGCTCGAAGATCTCCGCCGTGCGCGACATGGTCCCGGCGCTCGAGAAGGTCATGCAGACCAACCGTCCGCTGCTGATCCTCGCCGAGGACGTCGAGGGCGAGGCCCTGGCCACGCTCGTCGTCAACAAGATCCGCGGCACCTTCAACGCCGCGGCCGTCAAGGCCCCCGGCTTCGGCGACCGCCGCAAGGCGATGCTGCAGGACATGGCCATCCTCACCGGCGGCCAGGTCATCTCCGAGGAGGTCGGCCTCAAGGTCGACGCCGTGTCGCTCGACATGCTCGGCCAGGCCCGCAAGGTGGTGGTCTCCAAGGACGAGACCACCATCGTCGAGGGTGGCGGCGACGAGGCCGACATCGCCGGCCGCATCTCCCAGATCAAGGGCGAGATCGACAACACCGATTCGGACTACGACCGCGAGAAGCTCCAGGAGCGCCTGGCCAAGCTGTCCGGCGGTGTCGCCGTCCTGAAGGTCGGCGCGGCCACCGAGGTCGAGCTCAAGGAGAAGAAGCACCGCATCGAGGACGCCGTGAGCACCACCAAGGCGGCCATCGAGGAGGGCGTCGTGGCCGGCGGTGGCGTGACCCTGCTGCGTGCCCAGGCCGCGGCGGCCGGTGCCGCTGAGGGCCTGGACGCCGACGAGGCCACCGGTGCCCGCATCGTGTCCAAGGCGCTGGAGGGTCCGCTGACCCAGATCGCCGTGAACGCCGGCCTCGAGGGCGGCGTCATCGTCGAGAAGGTGCGCAACCTGGAGGGCCCGGTCGGCCTCAACGCCGCCACCGGCGAGTACGAGGACCTGGTGGCCGCCGGCATCATCGACGCCGCCAAGGTGACCCGGTCGGCCCTGCAGAACGCCGGCTCGATCGCCGCCCTGTTCCTGACGACGGAGGCCGTCGTGGCCGACGCCCCGAAGGACGACGGCGCCGGCGGCATGCCGGACATGGATTTCTAGAGACGGAACTCCTGACCTCTTCGGAGGCTGGTCGGATGCGGGCGCCCTCCGGGGCGCCCGTTCCGCGTTTTCGGCCCCGAGCGGGTTCACTGGTGGGCATGGAACGTCGCACGGGTCGCCGGGGGAGGGGCGTGGCATGAGCCGCGGCCGCACCGCCCGCGTCCTGACCCGCCGCATCGACGGCGACGGCAACCGGCGCGTCCCCGACGAGCTCATCGTCGAGGAGCCCATGTCGATCCGCCTCGACGGCGAGCTGGTGGCCACCACCATGCGCACCCCGGGCGACGACTTCGAGCTGGCCGTCGGCTTCTGCGTCACCGAGGGCGTCCTCCACGACGCGCCCGTCCGGGCCGTCCGCTACTGCGGGCAGGGCTCGGCGGCCGCCGCGGAGTACAACGACGTCACCGTCGAGACCGGCGGCCTGGCCCCGGCCCCCACGCCCCGGCTCGGCCCCGCCTCGTCGTCGTGCGGCGTGTGCGGCACCGTCGCCATCGACGAACTGCGCGAACGCCTCCGCCCCCTCGACGTCGAACCGTTCGACGTGGGCGTGCTGGCCGGCATGGCCGACCGTGTCGACGGCCAGGCCCTCTTCTCGACCACCGGCGCCGTCCACGCCGCGGTGGCCTTCGACCGGTCCGGCGAGCCGCTGCTGCTGCGCGAGGACATCGGCCGCCACAACGCCGTCGACAAGGTGGTGGGACGCCTCCACCTCGACGGCCTCCTCCCGGCCGGCGACCTCGGCCTGTGGGTCAGCGGTCGGGCCTCGTTCGAGATGGCCCAGAAGGCGTGGGCGGCCGGCTTCGCCTGCCTGGTGGCCGTCAGCGGACCGTCGGCGCTGGCCGTGGACACGGCCCGGGTGGCCGGCCTGCAGCTGGCCGGCTTCGCCCGCGGCGACCGCATCAACGTCTACACCGGCGACTGACGGCCTGACGGCGCCGCCGACGGGACCGACCGCTCGACCGGCTTCCTAGACTCGCCGCCGATGAGCAACTCCGTGTCCCCTTCGGATGGCCCTGTTTCCCCTTCGGATGGCTGGGCCGTCCTCCACCTGTTCCTGAAGGTGTGCCCCCACTCGGACGCCGCCGCCGTGCGCTCCGCCGTGGCGGCCGCCGTCGACGCCGGTGACCAGGTGGTCCCGGTGGCCATCCTCGGCCACAAGGCCGACGTGGCGTTCATGGCCCTCGGCGACGACCTGTGGCGCCTGCGTGACCTCCAGACCGCGCTGGTCGGCGCCGGCCTCGAGCTGGTCGACAGCTACCTCAGCCTCACCGAGGTCTCCGAGTACGCCCAGGGCGTCCCCGACGAGATGAAGCGGGCCCGCCTCCACCCGGTGCTCCCGCCCGAGGACAAGCCGGCCTGGTGCTTCTACCCGATGTCCAAGCGCCGCAACGTGGGCGCCAACTGGTTCGAGCTCGACTACGACGACCGGCACGAGCTGATGATGGAGCACGGCACCTCGGGCCGGACCTTCGCCGGCCGCATCCTCCAGGTGGTCACCGGCTCGACCGGCGTCGACGACTTCGAGTGGGGCGTGACCCTCTTCGGCCGCCACCCCGACGACCTCAAGGACGTCGTCTACACGATGCGCTACGACCGGGCATCGGCCCGGTACGGCGAGTTCGGCACCTTCTACACCGGCATGGTCGACGAGCTCGACGTCGTCCTCGCCCGGGTGGGCTGCACCTGACCGTCGCCGTGGACGCGCCGACCGCCGGCCCCCTGACCCGGCTCCGCTCGCAGCTCGCCACCCACGACCGCCTCGTGGTGGCCTTCTCCGGCGGCGTCGACTCGGCCCTGCTGGCCCGCGTCGCCCACGACGAGCTGGGGGCCGACCGGGTCCACGTGGTCACCGCCGTGTCGCCGTCGCTGGCCGCCGACGAACGCGACGACGCCGCCGCGCTGGCCGACGAGTGGGGCCTGCGCTGGTCGGCCGTCGAGACCTCCGAGATGGAGGACGCGGCCTACCGGGCCAACGACGCCGACCGCTGTGCCCACTGCAAGGACGCCCTCATGGACGTGCTGGCCCCCCTCGCCGAGGCGGAGGGCGCCACGGTCGTGCTCGGCGTGAACGTCGACGACCTCGGCGACCACCGGCCCGGCCAGGCCGCGGCGGCTGCCCGGGGCGCCCGGTTCCCCATGGTCGACGCCGGCCTCACCAAGGACGACGTGCGGGCCGCCTCGCGCCACCTCGGCCTCCGCACGGCCGACAAGCCCGCCGCCGCCTGCCTGGCCTCGCGCATCCCCTACGGCACGCAGGTGTCCGTGGCCCTCCTGTCGGCCGTGGAGCGCGCCGAGGCCGCGCTGCGGCGCCTCGGCTTCGACGACCTGCGGGTCCGCCACCACGGCGACACGGCCCGCATCGAGGTGCCGCTGGACCGCCTGCCTGACGTGGTCGCCCACCGGGCGGCGGTCGTCGACGCGGTGCGGGCCAGCGGGTACCGCTACGCCACCCTCGACCTCGAGGGGCTGCGCTCCGGCAACCTGAACGCCGCCCTCGACGACCCGGCCTGATCCCGGCGGCGGCTTCCCGCCCGCCGGCCGGGCCGGCTGACCGGATCAGTTCACAGACCCGAAACACGGGCGTGACGACCGTGTGATCCGGCCCGGCGATCCTTTCGACGGAACGAACCCACCCGCGTGCCCCGCGGGCCGTCGAAAGGAACCCCCTCATGGAATCCGGTGACCTCGCCTGGATGCTGACCAGCACCGCCCTCGTGGTGTTCATGGTGCCCGGACTCGCCCTCTTCTACGGAGGCATGGTCCGGTCCAAGAACGTCCTGAACATGTTGATGATGAACATGTACTGCATCGCCATCGTGCCCATCGTCTGGGTGCTCGTGGCCTACTCGCTGGGCAACTCGTCCGGGGGTGGCGGCTTCTTCGGCGGCGACTGGATCGGCAACCTCGACGCCATCGGCCTCGACGGCCTGTCCGGTGACACCGAGTCGCTGGTGTTCGTGGCCTTCCTCATGACCTTCGCCTCGATCACCCCGGCGCTCATCTCCGGCGCGGTGGCCGACCGCCTCAAGTTCTCGGCCTGGGTGCTGTTCGTGCCCGTGTGGCTGGTCCTCGTCTACAGCCCGGTCACCTACTGGGTGTACAGCGGCTGGCAGCACGCCGACGGCGCCCTGGACTTCGCCGGCGGCACGGCCATCCACGTCAACGCCGGCGTGGCCGCCCTGGCCTTCGTGATCGTCCTCGGCCGTCGGAAGGGCTGGCCGACCGAGGCCATGCCGCCGCACGACATGCCGTTGGTCATGATCGGCACGGCCATCCTGTGGTTCGGCTGGTTCGGGTTCAACGCCGGGTCGGCCGGCGCCGCCAACGGCCAGGCCGTGCAGGCACTGCTCAACACGTTCCTCGCGGCCTCGGCCGGCATGGTCGGCTGGCTGGCCGTCGAGAAGCTCAAGGACGGCCATGCCACCACGCTGGGCGCGGCGTCGGGCATCGTGGCCGCCCTGGTGGCCATCACCCCGGCCGCCGGGTACGTCGGTGGCATGGCCGGCATCGTCTTCGGCCTCGTCGGCGGCGTCGTCTGCTGCCTGGCGCTGTCGCTCAAGACCCGCTTCGGCTTCGACGACAGCCTCGACGTGGTGGGCATCCACGGCGTGGGCGGCATCGTCGGCGGCCTGATGCTGGGCCTCTTCGCCGACGCCAGCGCCATTCCCGGCGGCGGATTCGATGATGGCCTGTTCTTCGGCGGCGGCCTCGAGCTGCTCGGCGACCAGGCCCTCGCCCTCGGCTCGGTCATCGTGTTCTCGTTCGTCGTCACCTGGGTGATCGTCAAGGCCATCGACGCCGTGATCGGCCTGCGGGTCGACGAGGAGGCCGAGATGGTCGGCCTCGACCAGTCGCTGCACGCCGAGTCGGCCTACAACGAGGGACCGAAGGGTTCGGTGGTGGCCTGACCGGCCGTCTGCGGCACGGGTCGGCACGGGAGCCTTCGGTACCGTCGTGGGAGTGCCCCCGCTCGACGTGACCGACCTGCTGGACGACCGGACCCTCCGGGGTCCGGCGTTCTGCGAGGCCCTCACCGCCCGGGTCGACGAGTACCTGGCCGAGGTGTTCGCCGCCGCCGAGCCGCCCGCCGGCACCGCCCTGGCCGCCGTGGGCGGCTACGGACGACGCGAGCAGTGCCCGGGCAGCGACGTCGACGTGGTGCTCGTCCACGCCCCGGGCGTGGACGTCGCCGAAGCCGCCCAGGCCATCTGGTACCCCCTGTGGGACGCCGGGCTGAAGCTCGGCCACCAGGTCGGCACCGTCGACCAGCTGCTCGAGGTGTCCGGCGAGGCCATCGAGACGGCCACCAGCCTGCTGGCCGCCCGCACCGTGGCCGGCGACCCGGACCTCGTGGAGCGACTGGCCACCGGGGCCCTGGACCGCTGGCAGGCCCGGTCGCGTCGCCACCTCGACCAGCTCCAGGCATCGGTGGCCGAGCGCCACGCCCGCCACGGCGAGGTGGCGTTCCTGCTCGAACCCGACCTCAAGGAGGCCCGGGGTGGCCTGCGCGACGTGCACAGCCTCCTGTGGGTCGAGCAGGCCACGGTGCCGATCCTGCGCGAGGCCGAGTCGGCCGGGCTGGCCGCCGCGTTCGAGACCCTGCTGGCCGTGCGCGTCGAGCTGCACCGCCTGACCGGCAAGCGCTCCGACCAGCTGCTGCTCGAACTCCAGGACGACGTGGCCGCCGCCCTCGACCTTCCCGACGCCGACGTCCTCATGGCCGAGGTGTCGGCCGCCGGCCGGACCATCGCCTGGACCGGCGAGGGCGCGGCCCGCCGCACCCGCCGGGCCGCCCGGCGCCGCGGACCGGCAAGGGCGCTGGCCGGGATCCGTCGTCGGGAGCTGGCCCCCGGCCTGGTGCTCGACGACGATCGGCTGGCGCTGACCGACGACGCGGAACTCGACGACCCGCTCCTGGCCCTGCGGTGTGCGGTGGCCGCGGCCCGCCACGGCGGCTACATCCAGCGCGGCTCCCTGGAACGCCTGGCCGACCACGCCGTGCCGCTTCCCGACCCGTGGCCCGACGAGGCCCGCGACCTGTTCGTCGACCTGCTGGCCGCCGGCCCGGCCGCCGTGCCGGTCATCGAGGACCTCGACCACGTCGGCCTGTTCGTGCTCCTCGTTCCGGAGTGGGAGCCGTGCCGGTCGCGGCCACAGCGCAACGCCTACCATCGCTTCACCGTCGACCGGCACCTCATGGAGACCGCGGCCGAGGCGTCGCGCCTCGTCGACCGGGTCGACCGGCCCGACCTGCTGCTGGTCGGCGCCCTCTTCCACGACATCGGCAAGGGCTATCCGGGCGACCACACCGAGGTCGGGGTGGAGCTGTTGCGCACCATCGGCCCCCGCATGGGCTTCGACCCGGACGACGTCGACCTGCTGGTCGCCATGTGCGAGCACCACCTCCTGCTGCCCGACGTGGCCACCCGCCGCGACCTCGACGACGACGGCACCATCCGCCAGGTGGCCGACGCCGTCGACGATCCGCTGCTGCTGCGTCTGCTGGCCGCCCTCACCGAGGCCGACTCGATCGCCACGGGCCCGTCGGCGTGGAGCACGTGGAAGGCCAGCCTCGTGCGCGAGCTGGTGGAGCGCACCTCGCACGTGCTCGGCGGCGGCGACGTGGGCGACGTGGTCGGTGGGTCGTTCCCCGACGCCGCCCAGCAGGCCCTCCTCGACGAGGGGGCGTTCACCGTGACCGGCGACGGCGACACCCTCACCGTGGTGGCCGCCGACCGGCCCGGCACGTTCTCCAGGGTGGCCGGCGTGCTGGCCCTCAACGGGGCCGACGTGGCCGAGGCGTCGGCCCACTCCGAACACGGCCGGGCCCTGTCGGTGTTCCGGGTCGGATCGGTGCTGGGCGGCAGCCCCGACTGGCCCCGCATCGAGGACCAGGTCGACAAGGCCCTGGCCGGCCGCCTCGCCCTGGCGGCCCGCATCGGCGACCGGTCCCGCACCTACCGCCCCATCCGCCTCACCGCCCGGCCGGCCCGACCGACCGTGACGGTCGACAACGCCTCGTCGGCCACGGCCACGGTGCTGGAGGTGACCTGTCCGGACGGCGTCGGCGTGCTGTACCGGATCACCCGGGCCTTCGCCGAGCTCGACCTCGACATCGTCCGGGCCCGGGTCCAGACGCTCGGTTCCGACGTCATCGACGCCTTCTACGTCCGGGACTCGTTCGGGGCCAAGGTCACCGATCCCGACCACCTGGCCGAGATCGAGCTGTCGGTCCTTCGCTGGGTGGCCGTCGACTTCTGAGCGGGCCCGTTCCCCGGCTGTCACGGAGGCGCCCTACGGTGCGGGCGTGACGTCACCTCCCGGGATCGATCCACCGAACCAGGCCGACCTGCTGCGGTGGGCCGAGGCCCTCAGCGCGTCGGCCCGGACCGGCATGGGCTTCACCGAGTCGCTGTACGAGCGGGAGCGCTACGAGGAGGTCCTCCACGTGGCCGCCGAGATCCGGGCCGCGTCCGACGCCCTGTCGGGCCGGACCGTCGACCCCGACGACCTGGTCGCCGAGTGGTTCGACTCGATCGGGAAGGGCGTCCGGGGCTACGTGACCCCCAAGGTCACCGTGGGCGCCGTGGTCGGCAACGACGACGGCGAGATGCTCCTCGTCCAACGGGCGCCCAGCGGCGTGTGGCTGTACCCGACCGGGTGGGCCGACGTCGGCTACTCGCCGGCCGAGGTGGTGGTCAAGGAGGTCCTCGAGGAGACGGGCATCGAGTGCGAGGTGGTGCGACCCATCGCCATCCTCGACGGCCTGCGCCTCGGCATCACCGGCATCCCGCTGTACTCGCTGGTCTTCCACTGCCGGATGACCGGCGGCGAGCTGCGGGCCCACCCGCTGGAGTGCCTCGACGTGGGCTTCTTCGCCGAGGACGCCCTGCCCGAGGGCACCGCGGTGCCCGAGACGTGGGCCGCCGAGTCGTTCGCGGCGATCCGCGGCGAGGAGATGCCGGTGCGATTCGACGTCCCCCGCGAGCCGTTCTGGGCGGGCGACCCCGAGGCCTGATCCCGGTTTCCTGACTCCGGGGCCCGACTCCGGTGTTCTGGCTCGGAGGCCGGACCGCTCAGGTGCCGGGCTGGTTCCGGAGGAAGTCCTCGACCTCGGCCACGAGGCGGTCCGGGTCGTCCGCGGTCTCCTCGTCGAAGTCGGCCTCGAGCTGCTCCACGTACTCCGACGTCTCGTCGTCCTCGCCGACCAGCGTCGACACCTGGCGCTCGTAGTCCACGGCGCTGATCTCCAGGTCGGTGCGGGGCACGTCGACCTCCAGCACGCGCGTCAGGCGTTCGACCAGGGCCAGGGCCGCCTTGGGCGACGGGGCGTTGGACACGTAGGCGGGCACGCTGGCCCAGAACGACGCCACCGACAGGTCGCGGTCGCGCAGCCCGGCGGCCAGCACGCCCACGATCCCCGTCGGTCCCTCGTAGGTCGACGGCGACAGGTCGAGGCGGGCGGCCAGCACGGGGTCGTCGGTGCCGCCGTACACCTGCGTGGGCCGGGTGTGGGGCACGTCGGTCAGCAGCGCGCCCAGCGTGCACACCAGCGAGGCGTCCAGGGCGCCGGCGACGGTGGCCACGTGGTCCACGAAGGTCCGCCACCGCAGTTGCGGCTCGTGGCCGATGGCGCACACCAGGTCGTGGGCGGCGCCGGGGACGCGGGCCACGTGGATGCTGGTCGACGGCCACACGATCCGGCGGACGTCGTCCTCGTCGAGGCACACGTTGGGGCGGGCCACCGTGAAGTCGAAGAACTCCTCGGCGTCGATGGTGGCCACGTGCTCGGCCTCGAAGTGGTCCCGCAGGTAGCGGGCTGCCGACGAGCTGGCCTCGCCGGCGTCGTTCCACCCCTCGAAGGCGGCCAGCAGGATCGGCGATCGCAGGTCCAGCGACGTCGGGTCGACGTTCCAGGAGAGGTGCGGCGCACGATCGGGGGCCATCGGGCCGGAGGCTAGCCAGACGCGTTCCGGCGCGCGCCGGGGCCGTGCCGGGACCGGGGCGGGACCGCTCCGGCAACCCGGTGGTCCTGCCCGACGGATCCCCGGGGTCGGCGAACCCCTAGCCTCGGCGCCCATGGACGACTCCCCGGGATGCGTGGTCCGCGAGGTCACCGAGGTCGAGCCCGGCCTCGTGGTCGCCATGGCCCGCCTGGTGCCGCAGCTGTCCAGCTCCAGCCCGCCGCCTGACGCCGATGCCCTGGCGGCCATCGTCGGCTCGGATGCCTCGGTGCTGCTGGTGGCCGAGGACGCGGGAACGGCCGGAGCCGCCGACGGTTCGGCCATCCTGGGCAGCATGACCCTGGCCCTGTTCCGCATCCCGACCGGCCTGCGGGCCTGGATCGAGGACGTGGTCGTCGACGAGGCGGCCCGCGGTCGCGGCGTCGGCGAGGCCCTGAACCGGGCGGCCATCGAGCGGGCCCGGTCGGAGGGCGCCACCACCGTCGACCTGACGTCGCGGCCATCGCGCGAGGCCGCCAACCGGCTCTACCGGCGTCTCGGCTTCCAGGAGCGGACCACCAACGTCTACCGCCTCGACCTCTGACGCCGTGACGCCGCTGGCCGGCCTCCGCGTGCTCGAGTTGGGCAGCCGGACCATGGCTCCCTTCGTGGGCCGCATGCTGGTCGACGCCGGCGCCGACGTCTGCAAGGTCGAGTCGCCGGCTGGCGACCCGTTCCGGCACCGGAGCGCCTCCGGCGTGCCGATCCCCGACGGTGCCGACGCCCCCTGGTTCCACCACCTCAACGGCGGCAAGCGCTCGGCGGTCGTGGACCTGGCCGCCGACGGAGGCCGTGACCGGCTGCGGGGCCTGGTGGCCGGGGCCGACCTGGTCCTCGACGACCACGACCCGGCCGACGCCCGGGCCCTTCGCATCGCCCCCGACGACCTGCGGGCCGACAACCCGGCTGCCGTGGTGGCCACCCTCACCCGCTTCGGGACGACCGGTCCGTGGGCCGACCGGCCGGCCAACGACTTCGTCCTCCAGGCGGTGGTCGGCTCCACCGAGCTGCGGGGCGTGCCCGGCGAGGAACCGGTGTCGGTCGGAGGCGACCTGGGCGACTTCGTGGGCGCGTCGATGGCCGCGCCGGTGGTGCTGGCCGCCACCCTGGCCGCCCGGACCTCCGGGAAGGGCGTGCACCTCGACCTGTCGCAGTACGAGGCCATGGCCCACTGCTTCCAGACCCACCGGCAGCTGTTCGCCACCTTCGACCCCGACCATCGGGCCGGTCGGGTCATCATGATCCCGTCCATCGAACCGGCCTCGGACGGCATGGTCGGCTTCTGCTGCGTCACCGGCCAGCAGTGGCAGGACTTCTGCGCCATGGTCGGCGCCCCCGACCTCGCCGAGGAGGAGGACCTCGCCGTCTTCGACGGCCGCATGGTCCGCCGCCACGAGGTGTGGGAGCGGATCCACGCCTTCACCCGGGAGCACACCGTCGACGAGCTGGTCGACCTGGCCAGCGCCTTCCGCATCCCGGTGGGGCCGGTCGGCACCGCCGACCAGCTGGTGGGCTACGACCACCTGGTCGAGCGCGGCGTGTTCGTCGACCATCCGGCCGGGTTCCGGGCCCCCCGACCGGCACCCCGCTTCGGCGAGGTCCGCCTGGCCGACCCGGCGCCCGCCCCGACCCTCGGCGACGAGGGCAGTCCGCCCGAACCGGTGGGGGACGGGTCCCTCCGCCTGGGCGACGACCCGGCACGGCCGTTGGCCGGCGTGAGGGTGGTCGACCTGTCGGCCTTCTGGGCCGGGCCGGTGGCCACCAACCTGTTGCGGGTCCTCGGCGCCGATCTGGTCAAGGTCGAGTCGCACGTCCGCCTCGACGGCATGCGCTGGGCCAGCGGCTTCCGGCGACCCCTCCTGTGGGAGTGGTCCCCCGGGTACCACGGGGCCAACGCCGGCAAGGAGGCCGTCGCCCTGGACCTCTCGACCGAGGCCGGCCGCGAGGTCCTCGACCGCCTGGTCGACGACGCCGACGTGGTGGTCGAGAACTTCAGCCCCCGGGTCGTCGAGCAGTGGGGCCTGACCTGGGAGCGACTCCACGAGCGCAACCCCCGTGCCGTGTACCTCCGGGCCCCGGCCTACGGCCTGGACGGCCCGTGGCGCGAACGGGTCGGGTTCGCCATGACCATGGAACAGGTGGCCGGCCTCGCCAACCGGACCGGCCACCCGGACGGGCCGTTGCTGGTGCCCATGGGACCGGTCGACTACCTGGCCGCCATGCAGTCGGCCTTCGCCGTGGTGCTGGCCCTGCTCGACCGCGAGCGGACCGGCCTCGGCCAGCTCGTCGAGGTGCCACTGATGGACGCCGCCCTGCAGGCCACCGCCGAGCAGGTGGTGGAGTGGTCGGCCACGGGGCGGCTGCTGGAACGCACGGGGAACCGGTCCGACGAGGCGCTCCTCCAGGGCCTGTTCCGCACCGCCGGCGATGACGACTGGCTGGCCGTCAGCGTGGCCACGGGGGCGCAGCTGGCCGCCCTGGCCGGGGTCGTCGGTGGTGACCCGGGCGACGGACCGGACCGGCTGGAGGCCGCCCTGTCCGACTGGGCGGCCACCCGGGACGGCACCGACGCCGCTGGAGTCCTGTGGCGGGACGGGGTGCCGGCCGCCTTCTGCCACCACCCCAACGAGGTGCTGTCCTCCCCGCAGCTCGAGGCCCGCGGCTTCCACCAGTGGATGGACCATCCGGTCACCGGGTCGACGCCGTACCCGTCGTTCCCGTTCCACGTCGACGGCGCCCACCTGCCCCTCGGCGGTCCGGCTCCCACGCTGGGCCAGCACACCGAGGCGACGCTGGCCGCCCTGGGCGACGACGGTTCCTGGTACGCCCGCCTGCTGGCCGACGGGGTGACCGGCGATTGGCCGGTCGGGATCCCGAGAGGCTGAGATGGGGACCGTGGGTGACGAGGGGGTCCTGGACGAGGCCGGGCTGATGGCCCTGGTGGGCGGGGTCGGCGCGGCGACCCGCGCCCCGGTCCCCGTCGACGCCGAGGCGATCCGCCTGTGGTGCGCCGCCATGGGGGCCACCGACCCGGCCGTCCTCGACGGCGCCGTCGCCCCGCCGGCCATGCTCGACGTCTGGTCCATGGTCGGCATGGAGCGGGGCGTCGGGGCCACGGCCACCACCGACGACCCCCACCACCGGGCCTACGGGCTGCTGTCCGACGCCGGGTTCTCCGGGGTGGTGGCCACCAACTCCGACCACGCCTACGGCCGCCTCCTGCGACCCGGCGACCACCTGACGCGGACCACCACCCTGGCCGCCATCTCCGAGCGCAAGACGACGGCGCTGGGCGAGGGCCACTTCGTGACCACCGAGTCGGACTTCGTCGACGAGGCGGGGGCGTCGGTGGGCACGATGCGCTTCACCGTGTTCAAGTTCCGGCCCGGCACCGGCCGCACCGCGGAGCCCGACGGCGCCGCCGAACGGCCGGAGCGCCCCCGGCCCCGCTGCAACGCCGACCAGGCCTGGCACTGGGAGGGCATGCGCCACCACGAGCTGCGCATCCAGCGGTTCCCGTCGGGGCGCCTCGTCCATCCGCCACGCCTGGCCGATCCCGACACCGGCGAGCCGGCCCCGATGGGTCCCGACGGCGTCGAGTACGACTGGGTCGTGGCCTCCGGCGACGCCACCCTCCACAGCTGGACCGTCACCCGCCATCCGCCGCACCCCGCCTTCCCCGATCCCAACGTGGTCGGCCTCGTCGACCTGGCCGAGGGGGTGCGCCTCATCAGCAACGTGGTCGGCGTCGCGCCCGAACGCCTCGAGGTGGGCATGCCCCTTCGGCTCGACTGGCACGACACGCACGAGGACGTCACCCTCCACCGCTTCCGACCGGCGGTGACGCCCCGGCGCGACCAGCCGCGGCCGGCGGACACGGTCGTCGCCGGGGATCGCCTGCCCGTCGAACCGGTCGACGTGACCGTCGAGCTCGTCACCGGCGGCGCCGTCGCCACCCGCGACCCCCAGGACGTCCACCACGACCCGGAGGCGGCGAGGGCCCGCGGCCTGCCCGACGTCTTCATGAACATCCTCACCACCACCGGCCTGGTGACCCGCTGGATCGGCGACTGGGCCGGTCCCGGGGCCGTGCTCGACTCGGTGCGCGTCGGCCTCGGCGTGCCCACCCACCCCGGCGACGTGCTGGTTCTGGACGGCAGCGTCCTGGAGGGGACGGCCGACGAGGTCGACGCCGCCACCGGCCGTTTGGAACTGGCCTTCACCGCGGCGGTCCTGCGCGGCGACCGGACGATCGGATCCCACGCCCGTGGCACGGCCACCGTGGTCCTCCCGACGGGGGACCGGCCGACCGGCGACGGAGAGCCGGCATGACCTCGTCGTTCGCCCGCCGCACCGCCATCGTCGGCATCGGCGCCACCGAGTTCTCCAAGGACTCGGGCCGGACGCCCATGCGCCTCGCCATCGAGGCCTGCCGAGCCGCGTGCGCGGACGCCGGCGTCGACCCGTCCGAGGTGGACGGCATGTCGATCTTCAGCATGGAGCGCAACCAGGAGATCGAGGTGGCCCGCAACCTCGGCATCGACGAGATGCGGTTCTTCTCCATGGTCCCCCACGGCGGGGGCGGCGGCTGCGGGACGGTGGCCATGGCGGCCATGGCCGTCCACACCGGCGCCGCCGAGATGGTGCTCTGCTACCGGGCCTTCAACGAGCGGTCGTGGCGGCGCTTCGGTTCCGGGGTGAGCGGGCACCACACCGGCGAGGAGGCCGACGACGTCTCCTACTCGTGGAGCACGCCGTTCGGGCTGGTCACCCCGGCGCAGTGGGCGGCCATCTTCGCGACCCGGTACATGCACGCCTACGGGGCCACCTCGGCGGACTTCGGTCGCATCGCCGTGGCCGACCGGCGCCACGCCGCCAACAATCCGGCGGCGTTCTTCCACGGTCGGCCCATCACGCTGGCCGACCACCAGGAGAGCCGCATGATCGCCGACCCGATCCGCCTCCTGGACTGCTGCCAGGAGAGCGACGGCGGGCAGGCCCTGCTGGTCACCACCGTCGATCGGGCCCGCGACCTGGCCCAGCGGCCCGCCGTGGTCGCCGCCGCCACCCAGGGCGTGGCCGCCGACCAGTGGATGATGCGGTCGTACTACCGCGACGACATCACCGGCCTACCCGAGATGGGCGTGGTGGCCCGCCGGCTGTGGGCCGACTCGGGGCTCGGCCCGTCGGACGTCCGGACGGCCATGCTCTACGACCACTTCACGCCGCTGGTCCTGCCCCAGTTCGAGGAGTTCGGCTTCTGCGCCCCCGGCGAGGCGAAGGACTTCATCGCCGACGGCGCCATCGAGATGGGGGGCCGGTTGCCGATCAACACCAACGGCGGACAGCTCGGCGAGGCCTACATCCACGGCATGAACGGCATCGCCGAGGCCGTCCGCCAGATCCGGGGCACCAGCGTCAACCAGGTCGAGGGGGCTGACGACGTCCTCGTCACCTCGGGCAGCGGCGTGCCCACCAGCGGCCTGATCCTGAGCGTGGAATCCTGAGCGCCCGAACCCGCGTGACCCCGACCCACCCCGATCCCGGAGACACGACACCATGACCGACGCCTACGTCCGTCCGACCGTCTGGGACGACCCGGACAAGAAGTTGTTCCCCCACCAGGTGGGCTTCACCTCGCCGCCGCACGACTTTGACGCCGCCCCCTCGGACTTCCTGCGCATGGCGCCGCCCACCGTCGGCGTCCACGGCCGGATGCTGCACGCCCCGGTGTACGCCCACGAGCTCTCCCAGCGGTCCGACAACTTCCACCTGCTGGAGGAGTACGCCCACTGCATGGCCAACAACGGCGCCGACGTGGTCGGGCAGGTCGGCTCCAACTGGGTGCACTGCAACGGCACCGACGCCGCCGACATCCGGGCCTTCTGCGACCGCATGGCCGACACCTACGGCATGCCGTTCCACATGGCCGGCATGACCCTCGTCGACGCCGTGCGCGCCCTCGGCGCCGAGAAGGTGGTGCTCGACTCCGTCTACTACTGGCCGGACTGGCGCGACGGGCTGGCCGGCTTCCTGCGCAGCGCCGGCATCGACGTCCTCGAGGCCCTCAACTTCGTCGACCTCGGCATGTACCCCGACCAGGAGGAGGTCAACGCCCGGCGGTGGATCTTCCCGCAGGCCGACGCCGTCGAGTCGGTGGTCCGGGCCGTCGAGCGGGCCCCGGACGCCGAGGTGGTGGTCATCAACGGCATGCCCAACTGGCGGCGCGACGACGGCCTCGCCCAGCGGTGCCTGCACCGCATCGAGGCCATGGAGGCCGCGGTGGGCCGACCGGTGATCGCGTCCGACACCACCCTGTACTGGGCCATCTTCCGGTCCCTCGGCGTCACCCCGACCTTCGCGCCCGGCGCCCTCCTGGGCGGCCTGTAGGTCGGACCGGTCGCAGCGGGTCCCGGGCGGGCTGGCCGATCGGCGGGACCCGACTGGTACGTTCCGCCGCATGTCGACCAAGCACGCGGCCCAGCAGGCCTTCGACGGCGTCGAGCAGCAGCTGCGCGACCTGTCCCGATGGATGTACGAGAACCCCGAGCTGGGGTACGAGGAGTTCGAGGCGTCGGCGCGGATCAGCGCCTTCCTCGGCGACAACGGCTTCGACGTCACCTACCCAAGTCATGGCCTCGACACCGCCTTCGAGGCCACCGTCGGCACCAGCGGACCCCGGGTGGTCATCTGCTGCGAGTACGACGCCCTGCCCGAGGTCGGCCACGCCTGCGGCCACAACGTCATCGCCACGTCGGCCGTCGGCGCCGGGGTGGCCCTCGCCCCGCTGGTCGAGGAACTCGGCATCCGGGTCACCGTGCTGGGCACGCCGGCCGAGGAGGGTGGCGGCGGCAAGGTCGAGCTGATCGACGCCGGGGCCTTCGAGGACGCGGCGGCGTCGATGATGGTCCACCCCGGGCCCTACGACGAGATCGATCCGTCGTTCATGGCCTGCCAGCACTATGACGTGGAGTTCTTCGGCAAGGACTCGCACGCCGCGTTCGCCCCCGAGGAGGGCATCAACGCGCTCGACGCCTTCGTGCAGGCCTACGTCAACATCTCGACGCTGCGTCAGGCCATGGTCGACGGCGATCGGGTGCACTGCAAGGTGTCCCACGGCGGCGACGCGGTGAACGTGGTGCCGTCGTACACGAAGTCCGAGTGGCTGATCCGGTCCCAGACGGTGGAGCGCCTCGACGAGCTGGTGCCCAAGGTGAAGGCCTGCTTCGAGGCGGCCGCCATCGCCACGGGTTGCCGGTTCGAGTGGGCGCCGACGGCGCACGGCTACGACAACATGGCCAACAACGGGGTCATGGTCGACCTGTACGCCGCCAACTCGGAGGCGCTGGGTCGACCCATGCCGATCAGCGATGGCGCGGCCCGGGCCGGCGGATCGTCCGACATGGGCAACGTCAGCCAGGTCGTCCCGTCGATCCACCCCATGCTGGGCATGGACTGTGGTGATGCCGTCAACCACCAGCCCGAGTTCGCGGCGGCGACCGTCGAGCCGGGCGGCGAGTCGGCCCTGCGCGATGGCGCCCTGGGCATGGCCTGGACCATCATCGACATGGCCGAACAGGACGTCTGGGACCGCCTCGGCGGCTGAACGGAGCCCACCCACATGACACCCCCCACCATGACCGAGGCCCCGCCGTCCGACGCGCCGACGGCCGGCGCCACGCCGGCGTTGTCGGTGCGGAACCTGACCACCCGCTTCCACACCCAGGACGGCACCGTGCACGCCGTCAACGGGGTGTCGTTCGACCTGTCCGACGGCGAGGTGCTCGGCGTGGTCGGCGAGAGCGGCTCGGGCAAGAGCGTGACGATGATGTCGCTGCTGCGGCTCATCCCGTCGCCGCCCGGCGACATCGCCGCCGGCGAGGCCGTGTTCGGCGGCGAGGACCTCCTGGCCATGGACCTCGACGACCTGCGGGCCGTCCGCGGCGGCAAGGTCGGCTTCATCTTCCAGGACCCGATGACGTCGCTGAACCCGGTGGTCACCGTGGGCCGCCAGATCGTGGAGTCCCTCGAGGTCCACGACCCGGGCTCGAAGAAGGCCATGTGGGCCCGGGCCCTCGAGCTCCTCCAGCTGGTGGGCATCCCCGCCGCCGAGGACCGCCTGCGGTGCTATCCGCACGAGCTGTCGGGCGGCATGCGCCAGCGGGTGATGATCGCCATCGCCCTGGCCTGCAACCCGCAGGTCCTCGTGGCCGACGAGCCGACCACGGCCCTCGACGTGACCATCCAGGCCCAGATCCTGGAGCTGGTCAAGGAGCTCCGCTCCAAGCTGGGCATGGCCGTGATCTGGATCACCCACGACCTCGGCGTGGTGGCCGGCCTCGTCGACCGGGTGCTGGTCATGTACGGCGGCCAGATCGTCGAGGACGCCCCGGTGGCCGAGCTGTACGCCCAGCCCCGGCACCCCTACGCCCACGGCCTGCTGGCCTCGCTGCCGTCGGCCAACTCGCGCGGCACCCGGCTGGTCAACATCCTGGGCCAGCCGCCCGACCTGCGCAGCGAGCCGGACAGTTGCTCGTTCGCGCCCCGCTGCCCGCACGCCTTCGATCGGTGCCACAGCGAGAACCCGGTGCTGACCGACGTCGGCGGCCGGAGCGTGGCGTGCTGGTTGGACGACGGCCGTGGCCTCGGCGCGGAGGGCGCCGACTGGGGAGAACCGGTCGGGGGAGCATCCGCCGAGGGAGAAGACGCGTGATGGGCACCGACACGCTGGTCTCCGTCCGGGACCTGAAGAAGCACTTCCCGGTCACCAAGGGCGCGCTGCGCCGCAAGGTGGGCGCGGTGCGGGCCGTCGATGGGGTGTCGTTCGACATCGAGCGCGGCCAGACCCTCGGCCTGGTCGGCGAGTCCGGCTCTGGAAAGTCGACCATCGGCCGCACCCTGCTGCGCCTCGAGGAACCGACCGAGGGCACCGTCCACTTCGACGGCGTCGACCTCGGTGGCCTGTCGCCCGGCGACCTGCGGAAGACCCGCCCCCGGATGCAGATGGTGTTCCAGGATCCGCACGCCTGCCTGAACCCCCGCATGACCGTCAGCTCCATCATCGGCGAGCCCCTCGTGGAGCACGAGTCGATGTCGTCGAAGGAGCGCAACGCCCGCGTCGAGGAGCTCCTCGGCCTCGTCGGCCTGAAGGCCGAGCACGCCAACCGGTATCCGCACGAGTTCTCGGGCGGCCAGCGGCAGCGGATCGGCATCGCCCGGGCCATCGCCCTGAACCCCGACCTCATCGTCTGCGACGAGCCCATCGCCGCGCTCGACGTCTCCATCCAGGCCCAGGTGGTGAACCTCATGGAGGAGCTCCAGGACCTGCTGGGGCTGACCTACCTGTTCATCTCCCACGACCTGGGCATGGTGCGCCACATCGCCGACCGGGTGGCGGTGATGTACCTGGGCCGGATCATGGAGCTGGCCGACGTGGACGCCCTCTACGAGGATCCCCGGCACCCCTACACCCGGGCACTGCAGTCCTCGGCGCCCGTGCCCGACCCGGTGGTCGAGGCCACCCGGGAGAAGATCGTGCTCGAGGGCGACATCCCGAGCCCGTCGAACCCGCCGTCGGGCTGCGTGTTCTCCACCCGTTGTCCGGAGGCCGTGGACCGGTGTCGCAGCGAGGTGCCGGTGTGGCGCGAGGTGTCGCCCGGACACGGCGTGGCCTGCCACCTGGTCGACGCGCCCGCGTCCTGAGGGCGGTTTCGGCGGTCGTCACGGAATTGTCATTGCCGCGGGCTGGATCGTTAGGTCCCGAAGTGATAAAAGTCACAGATCCAATTGGTGGGATCGCGGGTGGACTCGTGCGTCCCAGAGAGGGGAAATGATGAAGAAGTTCGTCCGTCTGGTCGCCGTCCTGGCGGCCCTGACCCTGGTCGCAGGTGCCTGCGGCAGCGATGAGGAGGCCGCTCCGGCCACCACCGCCGCTCCGGCGACGACCGCCGCTCCGACCACCACGGCCGCTCCGGCCGGTCCGGTGGCCGGCGAGGGTGGCACCGTGACCATCCTGTACTGGCAGGCCCCGTCCACGCTGAACCCGTACCTGTCGGGTGGCTGGAAGGACCGTGACGCCGGAACCGTCATCCTCGAGCCGCTGGCCGAGTTCGACGACGCCGGTGTGCTGATCCCGGCGCTGGCCACCGAGATCCCGACCGTCGGCAACGGCGGCGTGTCCGAGGACCTCACGTCGATCACCTGGACCCTCCAGGAGGGCCTGCTGTTCTCGGACGGCACCCCGGTGACCTCCGACGACGTGGTCTTCTCGTGGGAGTACTGCTCGCACCCCGACACCGGCTGCGCCCGGGCGTCGGACTTCGAGGGCGTGACCTCCGTCGAGGCGACCGACGACCTCACCGTCGTGGTGACCTTCGCCGAGGCGACGCCGTTCCCGTACGTGCCGTTCGTGTCGAACTCGATGCCGGTCATCTCGCGGGCCCAGTTCGGCGACTGCGTCGGCGCGGCCTCGGCCGAGTGCTCGGACCAGAACTTCGCTCCGATCGGTACCGGTGCCTTCATGGCCGAGTCGTTCGCCACGAACGACACCGCCGTCTACGTGATGAACCCGAACTACCGCGGCATCGCCGAGGGCAAGCCGTACTTCGGCCGGGTCGTCATCAAGGGTGGCGGCGACGCCCCGTCGAACGCCCGCTCGGTCCTCGAGTTGGGTGAGGCCGACTACGCCTGGAACCTCCAGGTCGAGCCGGAGATCCTCGCCGGCATGCTGGCCGGTGGCCAGGGCCAGGTCGTCTCGGCCTTCTCGACCATGGTCGAGCGCCTGATGGTCAACCAGACCAACCCGGATCCGTCGCTCGGCGACGACCGTTCGGAGTGGCTGGACGGCACCAACCCGCACCCGTTCCTGACCGACCCGGTGGTCGGCCGGGCCCTGTCGATCGCCATCGACCGCCAGACCCTGGTGGACGTCGGCTACGGCGAGGCCGGTCGCCCGACCTGCAACGTGTGGCCCGCTCCGCCGGCCCAGACGTCGACGGCCCAGGACGAGTGCCTGACCCAGGACATCGACCTGGCCAACCAGCTGCTGGACGACGCCGGCTACGCCGACACCGATGGTGACGGCGTCCGCGAGACGCCCGACGGCGTCCCGATGAAGATCCTGTACCAGACGTCGACCAACACGGTCCGTCAGGCCACGCAGGAGCTCATCAAGCAGGACTGGGCCAAGATCGGCGTCGAGACCGAGCTGCGCAACATCGACGCCTCGGTGTTCTTCGGTGGCGATCCGGCCAGCCCGGACACCTACGGCAAGTTCTACGCCGACATCCAGATGTACACCAACGGTGCGGCCGGCGTGGACTCGCAGGCCTACATGGGCAACTGGCTGACCTCGCAGATCAGCGGCAAGGACCTCAACTGGCAGGGCAGCAACGTGCAGCGCTTCCAGAGCGATGAGTTCGACGCCCTGCACGCCGAGCTGGCCCAGACGGCCGACATCGACCGTCGCAACGAGATCACCATCGCCCTGAACGACCTGGTGGTCGGCAACTACTCGATCATCCCGCTGATCCACCGCGGCAGCGTGTCGGCCCATGCCAACTCGCTGACCGGGGTCAAGCTCAACCCGTGGGATGCCGAGCTGTGGAACCTCGAGGATTGGGGCCGGGACTAGTCCGGACCTGATCTGAAGGACTCTTCGGTCGGGGAGCCTCGCGGCACCGGGTGCTGCGAGGTTCCCCGACCGGGTCCGTTTTCCGGGCCCGTTCGGATCCGTGATTCAATGACCGTCGGCCAGAGGGCCGGTCGACGGGGCGAACGACGAGGCGAGGAGGGGAGGCACGGATGCTGTGGTTCATCGGGCGCCGCCTGACCATCGCCGTCCCCACGCTGATCGCCATCAGCTTCGTCATCTTCGCCATCCTCGACCTGGCGCCCGGCGACCCGACGTCCTCGCTGCCGCTGAGCATTCCGCCGGACGTCCGCGAGCAGATCCGCGAGGCCCTCGGCTTCAACGATCCCTTCCTCACCCGCTGGGTGCTGTGGATGAAGCAGGTCTTCATCAACGAGCCGATCAGCCTCTTCGAGACGATGTTCAACGTGCAGGTCGGCAGCGGCGAGCGCACCCGGGTCATCTCGTGGCAGTCGCGGGCCCCGGTGGTGGAGACCATCGCCGAGCGGCTGCCCCAGACCACCTGGGTCATGGGCCTGGCGTTCATCTTCGGCATCCTCATCGCCGTGCCGGTCGGCGTCATCTCCGCCTACCGCCAGTACTCGGTGTTCGACCAGGTCGGCACCTTCTTCTCGATGGTCGGCTACTCGGTGCCGACCTTCTTCACCGGCCTGCTGGCCATCGTGATCTTCAGCGTGCATCTGGGCTGGTTCCCGTCGTACTACGACACGACCCTGGAGGTCACCGACTGGGACTCGCTGGTCGCCCAGATCAAGCAGTTGGTCATGCCGGTGGGCGTGCTGTCCATGTTCAACGCGGCGGCACTCAGCCGGTTCACCCGGTCGTCGATGCTGGACAACCTGTCCGAGGACTACGTCCGTACCGCCCGGTCCAAGGGCCTCAAGGAGAAGCGGGTGCTGGTGCGCCACGTGCTCCGCAACAGCCTCATCCCAGTCGTCACCCTGATCGCCATGCAGGTGCCGGGCATCTTCGCCGGCGCCCTGATCACCGAGCAGATCTTCCGCATCAACGGCATCGGGCACCTGCTCATCAGCGCCATCCACATGGGTGACGTGCCCATGGTGCAGACGTTGTCGTTCATGGTCGCCGCGCTGACCGTGTTCTTCAACCTGGTGGCCGACGTCGTCTACGGCATCCTGGATCCGAGGATCCGCTATGACTGAGCCCGAGGCCACCTCCGTGGACGGTGTCGTCGAGGCGGCCGACGACGAGAAGGTCGTGCACCGGTCGCTGTGGGGCGACGTGTGGCGGCAGTTCCGCCGGCACAAGGGCGCCATGGCGGGCCTGATCGTCCTGCTGTTCGTGTCGATCGCCAGCTTCGTGGGGCCGCTCCTGCTGCCCTACGACGCCGTCGAGGCCGACATCAAGATGCGCAACCAGGGCCCGTCGTGGAAGCACCCGCTGGGCACCGACAACCTCGGTCGCGACATGGTGGCCCGCTCGATGGTGGGTGGCCGCATCTCGCTGCTGGTGGCCATCACCGCCATGGGTCTGGCCGTCTCGCTGGGCACCACCGTCGGCATCCTGGCCGGCTTCTACCGGCGTCTCGACGGCCTGCTCATGCGGCTCACCGACATGTTCCTGGCCCTGCCGGTGCTGCCGCTGCTCATGGTCATCTTCATGCTCTTCCGCGACTCGCTGCGGGCCGCGTTCGGCCCCGAGCAGGGCATCTTCATGCTGATCGTGCTCATCATCGGCGTGACGTCGTGGATGCAGACGGCGCGCGTCGTCCGCGGCGAGGTGCTGACCATCAAGCAGCAGGAGTTCGTGGCCGCCGCCCACAGCATCGGGACCCGGAAGCGCAACGTGATCTTCCGCCACATCCTCCCCAACTGCATGAGCCCGGTCATGGTGGCCGCCGCGCTCGGCATGGCCGTGGCCATCATCACCGAGTCGGCGCTGTCGTTCCTGGGCCTCGGCTTCCCGTCGGACTTCCCGACCTGGGGCCGTCTGCTCTACGACGGCAAGGACTTCATCAGCATCACCCCGATGCGCGTCGTGGGCCCCGGCACCCTGATCTCGCTGACGGTGCTGAGCGTGAACTTCATCGGCGACGGCCTGCGGGACGCGCTCGACCCGAAGCTCCGGAGCCGCTGACGACGGTCCGGCGTCGGCCGGGCGGGGGAGACCACCCATGGACGGAACCTCCAGGCTGCACGTCGACGGCGACCGCCTCTGGTCGCGGCTGATGGCCATGGCCGAGGTGGGGGCCACCGCCGCCGGCGGCTCCAACCGCCAGGCACTGTCCGACGATGACGCCGACGGCCGGGCCCTGTTCGTCGAGTGGGCCACCTCGATCGGTTGCACGCTGGCCACCGACGCCGTCGGCAACCTGTTCGCCCGCCGCGAGGGCACCGACCCCGACCGGTCGCCGGTGGTCCTCGGCAGCCACCTCGACACCCAGCCGACCGGGGGCCGCTTCGACGGCGTCTACGGAGTGCTCGGGGGTCTGGAGGTGCTGTCCACGCTGGCCGAGCACGGGGTCGTGACCGCCGCCCCGCTGGAGGTGGCGGTGTGGACCAACGAGGAGGGGTCGCGCTTCCCGCTGTCGATGATGGGCTCCGCGGTGTGGGCCGAGGCGTCAGACCTCGACGAGGTGCGGGCGCTGGCCGACGTGGACGGCGTCTCCGTCGGCGCCGAGCTGGACCGCCTCGGCTGGTCCGGCGACCTGCCCCTGGGCCGCGAGCTGGCCGCCTACCTGGAGCTTCACATCGAGCAGGGACCGGTCCTGGAGGCCAGCGGTTCGGAGGTCGGCGTGGTGGTCGGCGTGCAGGGGTTCCGGTGGCTGACCGTGACCCTGACCGGCGACCCGGCCCACGCGGGGCCGACGCCCATGGACCTGCGTCACGACCCGGCCCGACCGCTGGCCGAGGTGCTGGACGGCCTGTACCGGATCGCCGCCGAGCGGGGGCCATGGGCCCGGGCCACGCCCGCCCAGTTCCGGTCCGAGCCGGTGTCACCCAACACGGTGCCGGCCACCATCCGGTTCTCGGTCGACATCCGCCACCCGGAGGCCGACGTGCTCGACGGCATGGACGCCGAGCTCCGGGCCCTGGTGGCGGAGGCGGCCGAGCGACACGGCTGCGGCTGGGAGATCGCCGTCGACAACGACTCGCCGCCGGTGGCGTTCGACCCGGCGTGCGTCGAGGCGGTGGCCGCGGCCACCGCGGCCACGGGCCGCTCCCACGAGCGGATCGTCTCGGGCGCCGGCCACGACGCCTGCTACGTGGCGTCGCGGGGTCCGGCGGCCATGGTGTTCGTGCCGTGCCTCGACGGCCTGTCGCACAACGAGGCCGAGTCGATCGAACCGGGCCAGGCCACCGTCGGAGCCGAGGTGCTGCTGCACGCCGCCCTTTCGCTGGCCGGCTGACTCGGGCCAGACTGCGCGCATGACGACGCTCGACGCTCCCGGAGTCCCGACCGAACTCGACGAGGCACAGGTCCGGGTGGACCTGGCCGCGGCCTTCCGCCTGGCCGCCCGGTTCGACATGCACGAGTCGGTGGCCAACCACTTCAGCGCCGCGGTGTCGCCCGACGGCAAGCGGTTCCTGTGCAACCCGAAGTGGCGCCACTTCTCCCTGGTGCGGGCCAGCGAGCTGATCCTGCTCGACGCCGACGATCCGTCGACCATGGACCGGCCCGACGCCCCGGACCCGTCGGCGTGGTGCATCCACGGGGCCATCCACGCCCGCATCCCGACGGCTCGGGCCGTGCTGCACTGCCATCCGCCATACGCCACCGCCCTGTGCGGTCTGGCCGATCCGTCGATCCCGCCGCTGGACCAGGCCACGGCCCGCTTCTGGGGTCGCACCGTCTACGACCTGGAGATGGCCGGGCCGCCCGATGATCCGGCCGAGGGGGCCCGGGTGGCCGAGGCCCTCGTCGGCAACTCGGTGATGATGATGGGCAACCACGGCGTCACGGTGGTCGGCGAGACGGTGGCCCATGCCTTCGAGGAGCTGTACTTCCTGGAGCGGGCGTGTCGGACGACGGTGATCGCCCTGTCGACCGGGCGGGAGCTGCGCCCCATGGACGACGAGCTGGCCGACTCGGTGGTGCGCATGTGGGCACGGTTCACCGACCAGGGCGTCGCCCACTTCGCCGAGCTGAAGGCCATCCTCGACGCCGAAGACCCCTCCTACCGGGACTGAGCCTCCCGTGCCCTCCGACGCCCGGGACGACGCCCCGGAGGACGCCCCAAACGACGGCGTGGCGCGACGGGCGGCGAACCGGGCGCTGCTGGAGCACGTCGTCTCGCTGTACGGCACCGAACGGGCCGGCGAGCTGACCGCCTGCTACGACCCGGACTGGGTCCTCGAGCTGCCGTTCGGCGACCCGCCGGTCCGCCTCGAGGGCGGCCGCGAGATCGGCGCCTACCTGGCGCCCCGGCTGGGCACCTTCCGGTTCACGTTGCGCCTCACCGCCGTCCACGAGTGCCTCGATCCGGACCTGCTCGTCGTCGAGTACGAGAGCGACGGGGTGGCCACCCCGACCGGCAAGCCCTACCGCAACGCCTACATCGCGCTGTGGCGGTTCCGGGACGGGAAGGTGTGCGGGGTGAAGGAGTTCCCCAACCCGATGGTGGCCGCCGAGGCACTCACGCCCGATCCCGTCGACGACGAGGAGGAGTGACGGTGGCCGACGGGTCATCGCCACCGGGGGTGCCGGCGGTGGCCGACGGTCCGGCACACCGGCCGCCTTTCCCGGTGGGCTGGTTCGCCGTGGCCGACGCCGCGGCGGTGCCCGAGGGGGCGCTCGTGCCGCTGGCCGCCTTCGGCCAGGACCTGGCCGTCGGGCGGACCCCGTCGGGTGGCGCGCTGGTGGTCCACGCCACGTGCCCGCACCTCGGCGCCGACCTGGCCGCCGGTGGGCGCATCGACGACGACCGGGTGGTGTGCCCGCTCCACGAGTGGTGCTTCAGTCACGGCGGCGCCTGCACGTCGGCCGCCGACGGACCGGTCCCCGACGGCGTGGAGCTCCGCGTGTGGCCCACCGAGGTGGCCGGCGGCGCCGTCTGGGCCTTCCACGGGCGGAGCGGCGAGCAGCCGCCCGGACCACCGCCCGCTGCACCTGCTGGGGGGTCGCAGGTGGAGGTCGCCGGACACCCGGAGGACGTGCTCGTCGGCGTGCTGGTCGGCCTCGGGGCGGGAGATGCCGCTGGGGACGGCGATGCGTGGTCGTCGCGGTTGGCCGATGGAGACGTCGTCCGGGTCCACGGACCGGGCACGGTCGAGGCGGGTGGCCGTCGGGCCTTCGTCACGCCCGTGGACGGCTTCACGGTGGCGGTCCGGGCCACGTCCGTCGCCGACCCGGAATGGCGGGCCGAACCCGACCGGTCGGTCCTGCCGGGCTTCCGGGACTGGTACCGGCGCTTCGACCGGTCGTCGGCCCCCGCCCGTCGACCGGCCCGTTCGGGACGTCGGGGCCGCGAACGGAACCGGGGCTAGCTCGGCCGGGTGATGAACCCCTCGAGGCCGTAGGGCCGGTACGGGCCCAGGATCAGCTGCTCGAGCACGCCGATCCCCACCCGCTCGACGCCCGCCTGGTCCCGGTAGGTGGCCCGCATGACGTGCTGGCAGTGCTGGTTCTCGTACGCGGTGTCGTCCACGCCGTCGACGTCCCACTGCTCGACGGTCATGGCCATCTCGCCCTTCCAGGCGCCGTGCCCCCACTCGGGATGGTGGTAGCCGAGGCCCTTCATCCGGAAGCTGTACATCCGGTCGAGGCGGAACTCGTGGAGGCTGCCGTCGTCGGTGGCGCTGAACGCCAGGTCGGCGGCGTGGGCCAGGCGGCTGCCCTCGTCGAAGTGGAGCCGGTGCACGTGGTTGCGCATGTGCCGTGCCGCCGGGTCCTCGATGCCGGGCAGGTCGTCCAGGGCGTCGTAGGTGGGCAGCAGCGCACCCACCGTCGACAACGGCCGGCCCTCGGAGTCCTCGAACAGCTGGTAGTGGATGCACAGGTCGTCGAAGTTGATGGGCGCCCACAGGAAGAACAGGCTGTTCTGGGTTGGGGGAGCGGGGGCGCCCCGCCGGTCGCCGCCGTCGATGGGTCGGTGCCCCCACGAGCGGTCCTTGGTGCCCCGGGTCGTCGCCGGGTCCAGCTCGATGCGTCGGCCGTCGAACTCGATCCAGCCCGACCACCGGCCCATCTGGGTGAACCGGGTGGTGTCCATGGTCCGGCGGATGGCGCCGCCCCAGTGGTGGCGGGGTTCCTCGACGTTGGCGGTGCGCCCCTCGAACACCAGGTCGGCTCGGGCGCCGGTCTCGTTGTCGTCCAGCACGATCCGGCACGACCGCATCGGCTCGAGGATCTCGAGGCGGAACGGACCGACGACCTGGTCGGCGGGGTCGCCGGTGGCGCGGCACGAGGCGTGGAAGGCGTGCTGGACGCCGTCGACGACGAGGCTCAGCCCGCAGTCGCGGATGGCGAGGTGCGGGTAGAGGGCGGTGCCGATCCCGAAGAACAGGTCACCGCTGGTGTCGTACCCGTTGAACCAGTAGCGCTCGTAGACGTCCTTGTCGGTGGTCGCCGGCGTGGCCAGCGGGTCGGGCGTCTGGTGGATCGGGTAGTCGTCGAAGCGGCTCAGCACCATGGACGGATTCCTCCGGGCTCGGGACGGCGGGTCGGGGCGTCGGTCAGCCCCGACGGGGACCGCCGCGGGTGCCCGGCCAGCGCGACCCGCCGATGGTGTCGGCGTACGGCCAGAAGGCGACCGGGTCGAGCGGCCCGCCGTTGGTGATCGAGCGGTCCTTGTGGCGTGACGTCACGAGGCGGGCGTCGACCAGCTCCTCCATGGGCAGGAGTTCGGTGTGCGGGTCCCACGGGCTGTCCCGCAGCGTCAGCTCGCCGTCGAGGACCTCGACGTGCACGGCCTCGCTGACCTGGCGGACGTGGACCACGTGCGGGGGGAAGTCCCACTCGCCCTCGGCGCCGCCGATGGCCCGCGAGTACTTGGTCCACCACTCGTCGTGCACGGCGTCGGTGCCGTCCACCTCCTCCTCGCCGGTGACGTCGCCCCGGAACTCGAGGAACGTGTACCCCTGGTGGGTGCAGCGGGCCTCGATCCGGTCACCGAGGCGGAAGTAGCGGGTGGTGCAGGGGAACTTGGGCTGGCCGTTGGTCTCGGCGCTCACGAAGATGGCCGCCTCCTGGTCGATGCCGATGCCCAGCGAGTACTGGCCGGCGATGCCGTTCCAGGTGGCCTCGACACGGGTCGACACGCCGTACTCGGGCTCCTCGAGGATGGGCACGCAGTAGACGCCGACGTACACGTTGGGGCTGCCGGTGGGCTCGAGGCCGGGGGGCAGCAGGGCGGCGATCCGGTCGGGATCGGTGCGGTACGTGATGTTCAGCTTGGGGTTCGCCGTGATGTCCAGCGGACGGGCGGTGGGGGCATCGGCCACGGGTGGCTCCGTTTCTCAGTTGGGGGGTCCCGGGGGGGTCAGGCGGTGTCGTCGGGGCGTCGGTGGCGGGCCTGCTTGGCGGCCAGCCGGTCGGCGACCTTCACGTCGTTGCGCTCGACGGCGGTCTTGGCGGCCAGCATCACCAGCTGCACGATGGTGAAGATGATGGACAGCAGCACCAGCACCGGCCAGCCGACGACCAGACCGACCACGAGGGCCAGCAGTCCGATGCCGGTGGAGACGATCACGCGCCGGACCCTAGGGGGCGGGCGCGCCGTCGGAGAAGTCGCCCGCGGCGGCCCGGAGCGACCGCAGCGCCCCGTGCACGGCGGCGATCCCGTCGCCGTCCATGCCGGCGAGTCCGTAGTCGATGGTGGCCAGGGCGGCGGCCGCCTCGGTGACCAGCGCCCGTCCCCGGTCGGTGAGCTCGGCCAGCGTGGTGCGCCGGTCGGTGGGGTGCGGGGTGCGGGCCACCAGTCCGTCGGCCTCGAGACGGTCGATGGTGTTGGTGACGCTGGTCGGGTGGACCTGGAGACGCTGGCCGATCCTCGACAGCGGCAGGGCGCCGGTGCGGGTGAACGACAGCAGGGCGAGCGCCTCGAACCGGCTGAAGACCAGCCCGAACGGTTCCAGCGCGGCGTCGATGCGCTTCAGCAGGATCTGGTGGGCCCGGGTGATGGAGGTGGCGGCCGACATGGCGTCCACCGCACCCCAGCCGTGGGCCTCCCAGTTGCGGCGGGCCTCGGCGATGGGGTCGAAGGGCAGGGGGTCGGACGGGGCCACGGGGCCACCCTAGCCAGACCTTCGGGTGGCAGATAGTAGGAAGTCAGAGTAATCTCCGGGGGTGACCGACCACCCCGAGTTCCGCACCCTGTCGGGCGTCCCCGTCGACGCCGTCTACGGCGACGGGCCCGCCCCCGGCGAGTACCCCTACACCCGGGGCGTCCACGCCGACATGTACCGCTCCCGCCTCTGGACCATGCGGATGTTCGCCGGCTTCGGCACCGCCGGCGACACCAACGCCCGCTTCCACGAGCTCCTGAAGGCGGGCGGCACCGGTCTGTCCACGGCCTTCGACATGCCGACCCTCATGGGCCGCGACTCCGACCACGACTGGGCGATCGGCGAGGTCGGGCGGGCCGGCGTGGCCATCGACACCGTCGAGGACATGGCCGACCTGTTCGCCGGCATCGACCTGGGCGCCGTGTCCACCTCGATGACCATCAACGGGCCCGCCCCGATCCTGTTGGCCATGTACGTGGCCGTCGCCGCCGAGGGTGGCGTCGAGCGCGGGCGCCTGTCCGGCACCCTGCAGAACGACATCCTCAAGGAGTACCAGGCCCAGAAGGAGTACCTCTTCCCGCCCCGGCCGTCGGTCCGCCTCGTCACCGACGTCATCCGCTTTACCACCGCCGAGATGCCCCGCTGGAACCCGGTGTCCATCTCCGGCTACCACATCCGCGAGGCCGGTTCGACGGCCGCCCAGGAACTGGCCTTCACCCTGGCCAACGGCTTCGCCTACGTCGAGGCCGCCACCGCCGCCGGCCTCGCCGTCGACGACTTCGCCCCCCGCCTCAGCTTCTTCTTCAACAGCCACCTCGACTTCTTCGAGGAGGTGGGCAAGTTCCGGGCCGCCCGCCGCATCTGGGCCCGGTGGATGCGCGACCGCTACGGCGCCACCGACGAGCGCAGCCTCAAGCTGCGGTTCCACACCCAGACCGCCGGGGTGTCGCTCACCGCCCAGCAGCCCGAGGTCAACGTGGCCCGCGTCGCCCTCCAGGCCCTGGCCGGCGTGCTCGGGGGCACCCAGAGCCTCCACACCGACTCGTTCGACGAGGCCCTCGCCCTGCCCAGCGAGGACGCCGCCCGCATCGCCCTGCGCACCCAGCAGGTCATCGCCCACGAGACCGGGGTGGCCAACGTCGTCGACCCCCTCGGCGGCTCGGCCTACGTGGAGTGGATGACCGACGAGATGGAACGCCGCGCCGAGGAGGTGTTCGCCCACCTCGAGGACCTCGGCGACGGCTCGCTGCTCGAGGGCGTCCACGCCGGCATCGAGAGCGGCTGGTTCGCCGGCGAGATCGCCGACGCCGCCTACCGCTACGAACGCGAGGTCAACGCCGGCGAGCGCATCGTCGTCGGCGTCAACGCCTTCACCGACGGCGACGACCCCGAGAGCCGACGCCTGCTGCGCATCGGCCAGGACACCGAGGACCTGCAGCGCAAGCGCCTGGCCGCCGTCCGCCAGGCCCGGGACGACGGGGCCGTGGCCACCACCCTGGCCCGGGTGGCCGCCGACGCCGCCGAGCCGACCACCAACGTCATGCCCGCCCTCCTGGACGCCGTACGGGCCCGGGCCACCGTCGGCGAGGTCGTCGACGCGCTCGAGGGGGTCTTCGGCACCTGGACCGAGAAGGCGGTGGTGTGATGGGCCCGCAGGCGACGGCCGACCACGGGCAACCGGTCCGGGTCGTCCTGGCCAAGCTCGGCCTCGACGGCCACGACCGCGGCCTCAAGGTCGTGGCCCGGATGCTGCGCGACGCCGGGATGGAGGTCGTCTACCTCGGCCTCCGCCAGACCACCGAGACGATCATCGACGCCGTCGAGCAGGAGGACGCCGACGTGGTCGGCATCTCCATGCTCAACGCCGGCCACCTCACCCTCGGCCCCCGCATGGTCGAGGCCCTCGCCGACGCCGGCCTCGACGTGCCGGTGGTGATCGGCGGGATCGTCCCCGACGAGGATCGGCCGGCCATGGCCGCCGCCGGCGTGGCCGGCGTGCTCGGACCCGGTGCCTCGGCCGACGAGGTCGTGGCCTGCGTCCACGCCGCGTGCGGGCCCTGAGGGGCCGACCCGGGTGGGGACGACGCGATGACGGGGGTCCGGTGACCACCCGGACGGTCGAGCAGCTGGTCGCCGCCGCCCGGGGTGGTGAACGCCGGGCCACGGCCCGGCTCCTCACCCTCGTGGAGCGGGGTGGTGACACTGCCGCCGAGGTGGCCGAGGCCACCTGGCCGCACGTCGGAGCGGCCGGCACCGACGCCCACGTGGTCGGCGTGACCGGACCGCCCGGCGCCGGCAAGTCCACCCTGGTCGCCGCCTGGCTGACCGGCCTCGCCACCACCGGGCGACGCCCCGCGGTGCTGGCCGTCGACCCGTCCTCGCCGCTGACCGGCGGGGCCATCCTCGGCGACCGGGTCCGCATGGCCGAGGCCTCGGCCGCCGGGGTGTTCATCCGGTCCATGGCCACCCGGGGTCACGCCGGCGGCCTGGCGTTGGCCGTCCCCGGCATGGTGCGCGTCCTCGAGCTGTCCGGCTACGACCCGGTCGTCGTCGAGACGGTCGGCGTCGGCCAGGTGGAGGTCGACGTGACGTCGGCCGCCGACACCTGCCTGGTGGTCGTCACCCCGGGGATGGGCGACGCCGTGCAGGCCAACAAGGCCGGCCTGCTGGAGGTCGCCGACCTGTTCGCCGTCAACAAGTCGGACCGCCCCGACGCCGCCGACGTGCGCCGCGACCTCGAGCTCATGCTCGACCTGTCGGCCATGACCGGTCACCGGCGTCCCGGCGTCGGCTCCGGGACGGCGGCTCGGCCCGCCGTGGTGTCCACGACGGCCACCACCGGCGGCGGCGTCGGCGAGCTGTCGGCTGCC
>JAERSW010000036.1 GCA_016845305.1 Acidimicrobiales bacterium | reverse complement strand
CGGTACCACCCCCGTCGGGTACGCCGACCGGTGCGTGCTGGACCGACGGCCGGCTCGTCGAGCCCGGCCAGCCGTCGATCCACGCCGACGACCACGCCGTGGTGGTCGGCGACGGTGTCTTCGAGACCATGAAGGTGGTCGACGGCACCCCGTTCGCCCTGACCCGCCACCTCCGCCGCCTCGACGCCTCCGCGTCGGGACTCGGTCTCCCCGAGGTCGGCGAGGGCAGGGTCCGCTCCGCCGTCGACGAGGTCCTGGCCGCCGACCCCGACGCCGGCCTCCTGCGCATCACGTGGTCCAGCGGGAGCGGCCCGCTCGGCTCGGCTCGGGGCGGCGGGGACGGCACCCTGGTGGTCGCCACCTCGCCGGGCAACGACTGGCCCACCGCCGAGGCCGTCCACCTGGTGGAGTGGCGCCGCAACGAGCACGGAGCCCTGACCGGACTCAAGACCACCTCGTACGCCGAGAACGCCCTGGCCCTGGCCACCGCCAAGCAGTCGGGCTGCAGCGAGGCCATCTTCCGCAACGTGGCCGGCGACCTCTGCGAGGGCACCGGCACCAACCTCTTCCTGGTGGTCGACGGCGTGCCCACCACCCCGCCCCTGTCGTCGGGTTGCCTGGCCGGCGTGACCCGTGAGCTCCTGCTGGAGGCCCTGGGCGACGAGGTGGCGGTCCGCGACCTCGCCGCCGACGAGCTCCACTCGGCCGAGGAGGCCTTCCTGACCTCGTCGACCCGGGACGTCAGCCCCATCTCGGCCGTCACCGGGGTGGTCGAGGCGACGTTCGATCCGGCACCCGGCCCGGTCACCGCCCGGGCCATGGCCGCCTTCGCCGCGGTCCAGGACTCGTCGCTGGACCCCTAGGTCCCCGCCCTCCCCGGTCGGTCCGGACCACCGTCCGGGGCTCCGTCCGCCCGGAGGTGGACCACGTCGCCGGCCCGCACCTCGACCGACCGACCGTCGACATCGAGCACCAGGCCGCCGTCCGCGGCGACGTCGACGGCCATCGCCTCCACCGGTCCGGCCGCCATCTCCACCGACACCCTCCGGCCGACCGTGGCCGACCGTCGGAGGTGTTCGGCACGAAGGCGCTCGTCCCCGTCGGGTTCGGCGAGCACCTCGCACCAGTGGCCGAAGCCCGCCAGAACCAGCGGAAGAACCCGGTCGACCTCCAGGTCGAGGCCGACGGCGCGCAACGAGACGGCTCCGGGTGGGCCGTCGTCCGGACCGGGCCAGCCGACGTTCACGCCCATGCCCACCACGGCCGACGGTGGGTCGGAGTCCACCAGCTCGGCCAGGATCCCGGCCACCTTCCCCACCGTCGAGCCCGCGGAGTCCACGAGGACCACGTCGTTGGGCCACTTCACGGCCGGCACCAACCCGAGGCTCGACAGCGGCCCCTCCAGCACCCCGACCAGGGACACGGCCAGGGCCGAGGTGGCCAGCGGAACGCGCTCCGCGGGCCAGTCGGGACGGAGGAGCACCGAGAACAGGAGGTTGGTCCCCGGTGGCGCCTCCCACTCCCGGTCAAGGCGGCCCCGGCCCGCGGTCTGGTGGTCGGTCCGCAGCACCAGGCCAGCCGGTTCCCCGGCGTGCGCCCGCTCCGCGAGATCGGAGTTGGTGGAACCCGTCACCTCGACGACCTCGACCCGGAAGGGGTCCTGTGACGGAGGGCCGGAGCCACGGTGGTGCGACGCCCCCTCCATTCGGGCGATGATAGGGACGTGTTCACCAAGGTCCTGATCGCCAACCGCGGTGAGATCGCCGTCCGCGTCATCCGCGCCTGCCGCGAGATGGGCGTGGCCACGGTCGCCGTCTACTCCGACCTCGACCGCGAGGCGCTGCACACGCGCCTCGCCGACGAGGCCTACGCGCTGGGGGGCCAGACGGCCGCCGAGAGCTACCTCGACACCGAGGCCATCCTGTCGGCCATCGACCGCAGCGGCGCCGACGCCGTCCATCCCGGCTACGGCTTCTTCTCCGAGAACGCCGACTTCGCCCGGGCGGTCACCGACCGGGGCGTCACCTTCATCGGCCCGCCGCCCGGGGCCATCGAGGTCATGGGCGACAAGATCAGCGCCCGCCTGGCCGCCGAGAAGGTCGGCGTCCTCGGGGTACCGGGCACGACGGACTTCATCACCGACCCCGACCAGGTCCGGGCCTTCGGCACCGAGCACGGCTACCCGGTCGCCATCAAGGCGGCGTACGGGGGCGGCGGCCGCGGCATGAAGGTCGTCACCGACGAGGCCTCCATCGAGGACGCCATCGAGTCGGCCCAGCGGGAGGCCATGGCCTACTTCGCCCGCGACGAGATCTACATGGAGCGGTACCTGACCGCGCCCCGGCACGTCGAAATCCAGGTCCTGGCCGACGCCCACGGCAACGCCGTGTACCTCGGCGAGCGGGACTGCTCGGCCCAGCGCCGCCACCAGAAGCTCATCGAGGAGGCGCCGGCGCCGGCCCTGCCCGACGAGGTGCGGACCGCCATGGGCGAGGCGGCGGTGGCCGTGGCCCTCGGCTGTGGCTACACCAACGCCGGCACGGTGGAGTTCCTGTACGAGGACGGCGACTTCTACTACCTGGAGATGAACACCCGCCTCCAGGTCGAGCACCCGGTGACCGAGTTGGTGACCGGGCTCGACCTGGTCGAACAGCAGCTGCGCATCGCCTCGGGCGAGCCACTGTCCTTCTCCCAGGACGACGTCGCCATCAGCGGCCACGCCATCGAGGTCCGGATCAACGCCGAGGACCCGGCGGGCGGTGCCTTCCTGCCCAGCCCGGGCCGGATCACCGGGCTCAAGGTGCCCGACGGCTTCGGGGTGCGCTTCGACGGCGGCTACGAAGCCGGCGACGAGATCAGCCAGTACTACGACAACCTGGTCGGCAAGCTGGTCGTCTGGGGCCGGGACCGGGACGTGGCCATCCGCCGGACGCTGCGGGCGCTCGACGAGATGGTGGTCGAGGGCGTGGCCACCACCATCCCCGCCGACGTGGCCATCCTCGCCCACCCCGACTTCGGCGCCGTGTCCCACTCCACCAAGTGGGTCGAGGAGACCCTCGACCTCTCCGACGTCCGGGCCGATGGCGCGGCCCCGGTGGGTGACGACGATGACGCTGCCGCCACCGCCCGACGGGACACCACCGTCGAGGTCGACGGCCGCCGTTTCGCGGTCAGCCTCTGGGTGCCGGAAACCGTTGCCCCGGCGGCCGCCGCCCGACCGGGGAAGGCCAAGGGTCGACGCTCCAGTGGCGGAGCCGGTGGGGGCGACGGCCGGGTGGCCGTCCCCATGCAGGGCACTATCGTCAAGGTGCTCGTGGCCGTCGGCGACTCCGTGGAGGCCGGCGACCCGGTCTGCGTGCTGGAGGCCATGAAGATGGAGAACAACGTGGCCGCCGACAAGGCGGGGACGATCGCCGAGGTGCTGGTGACACCGGGCGACTCGGTGGGCGCCGGCGATGTCGTCGTGGTGATCGAGTAGGGCGAACGCCGTCAGGGCCGACGAGGCGTCGGTCGACCTACTCGGCGGCGTCGGCCAGGGCCTCGGCCAGGGTGGGGTGCACGAACAGGCTCTCCTGGATGTCGTGCACCGTGAGGCCCGCCGTGACGGCCAGGGCCACGATGGAGATCAGCTCCGCGGCGTGGCGACCCACGATCGACCCGCCCAGGACGACGCCGGTGGCCGGGTCGGACACGATCTTGATGAAGCCCCGGGGGTCGTCGTTGATGACCGCCTTGGCCGACGCCGAGAACGGCACCTTGGTGACCCGGATCTTGCGGCCCTCGGCGAAGGCGTCGGCCTCGGCGAGGCCCACGTCGGCGATCTCCGGCTCGGTGAACACCGCCGAGGCGGCCTTGTCGTAGTCGAGCTGGCGGTGGGGTCGGTCCTCGGTCAGGCCCATGGCGTGCTCGGCGATCTTGCGGCCCTGCATCTGGGCCACCGACGAGAGCGGCAGCTTGCCGGACACGTCGCCGGCGGCGTAGACGTGCGGCACCGACGTCCGGCAGTACGGGTCGATCGGGATGTAGCCACCGTCGGTCTCGATGCCGACCGTGTCCAGGCCCAGGCCGTCGCTGTTGGGGATGGACCCCACGGCCAGGATCACATGGCTGCCCTCGGCCACCCGACCGTCGTCGCACCGCACCGTCACCCGGTCGCCATCACGGGTCACCGACTCGGCGCGGGCGCCCTTGAAGAGCCGGACGCCCCGGCGCAGGAAGTCGGCCTCGAGCGCCGCGGCCACCTCCGGGTCCTTCTGGGGGAGGACCTGCTGGCGGCTCACCACGAGCGTGACCTCGCAGCCGTAGGAGGCGAACATGTGGACGAACTCCACGCCGGTCACGCCGGATCCGATCACGATGACGTGGTCGGGGAACTCCTTCGGCGGGTAGGCGTCCCGGGTGGTGAGGATCCGCTCGCCGTCGACCTCGGCGAAGGCCGGGATGCGGGGCCGGCTGCCGGTGCTGAGCACCACCACGTCGGCCTCGATCTCCTCCAGGCCGTCGGCCGTCTCGGCCACCACCTGGTGCGGGCCCTTGAGCGAACCGGTCCCGTCGATGATCCGGATGTTCTGGCTCTCCAGCAGGGCCGTGGTCGACCGGTGGATGCGTTCCTCGATGCGGGCCAGACGGTTGCTCAGGTTGTCGACGTCGATCCGAGGGCTGACGTCGCCGAGCCCCATGCCCCCGGCCCGGGCCAGGAACGACATGGCCCCACCGGTGGCGATCATGGCCTTGGACGGGATGCAGTCCCACAGGTGGGCGGCGCCGCCGATGACGTCCTTCTCGATGACCACGACCTCGGCACCGTGCCGGGCCGCGTAGGTGGCCGCCGAGTTGCCTCCCGGGCCGCCACCGATCACCACGAATCGCAGCGGTCGCATGTTCCTCAGGCTATCCGTCCCCGCCGGTGGCCCCCGCCGGGGGTCAGACCGAGGCCGACGCCTCCTCGAAGCTGGTGGACGGCTCGGTCGACCAGAAGCGGTCCACGAATTCCAGACGAAGCTCCTCGTACTTCTCCCGACCCTCCGGCGTGTCCTGCTCGGCCAGCTCGATCTCGGGCCAGCGTTCCTCCTCGAATCGCACGTACATGTTGAAGGTCTTCACCAGGGAGAGCACCTGGGCCCGGGGGAACTGCGGCATGTCCAGAGGGGTGCCATCGGTGACCATCGAGCGGACGATGTCGGCGTCCTCCAGGAACCCCAGCTTCTCGCACTCGTCGCGGAGCGGTGTGCCGTGGAACGGGGTGAAGGCGTAGGCGTTGCGGTCGCTGCACTCGAAGCGCCGGTTCAACCGGATCGTGTCGAACGCCAACTCCCGGGTCTCGTGGGGGAAGCCGAGGATGTTGTTGACGCTGAACGGGATGCCGACCTCGTTCACGATGGCGAAGTTGTCGACGATCAACTCGTTGGACATGCGTCGCTTCAGCCAGGTGGCCCGGAACTCCTCGTTCCCGTGTTCGAGGCCGAAGGAGACCCGGGCGCAGCCGATGTCCTTGAGACGGGTGAGCCGCTCGAACTCGACGGTCTCGACGCGGGTCTGGCACCAGAAGGGCAGGTCGATGTCCTCGTACATCTCGGCGAAGGTCTCGAACTCCCCCGGCTTCCAGGAGAAGAACGTGTCGGCCCAGAAGTACAGGTACTCCGCCCCCATCTCCTCCTTGTAGAAGGTCAGCTCGCGGAACATGTTCTCGAACGTCTTGCGCCGGAGGTAGTTCTCGCCGATCTCGTTGCGGTACATGGCCATCTGGCTGGGCGAGTTGCAGAACGCGCACTTGTAGGGGCAGCCGCGGTGGGTCTCGACGGGGAACATCCTCCACACCCGCCCGCCCATGGGCCGGTAGAAGCGGGCCTCCTCGAAGTGGTCCAGGTCGATCAGGGGGTTGGCGTCCATGTCGACCATCTCGATCGGATTGCTCCGGATGGTCCCGTCATCGGACTTCGTCCACAGGTTCGGAATGTCGGCGAAGTCCTGCCCCCGACCCACCCGGTCGGCCAGGAGGCGGAGGGCGTCCTCACCTTCGCCCTTGCACACGATGTCGACCTCCTCGTGGCCCAGGACGAGCTCCGGGGCGAAGGTGGGGAACACGCCGCCGGCGATGGTCAGGACCTCCTTCCGGGGTCTCTGGTGCCGGAGGAGTCGCAGCCCGAGGTGCCACATGTCCTCGGTGCACGACAACGCCAGGATGTCCGGCTCGAAATCGTCGACCAGTTGGGCGAAGTCGTCGAGCACGTTGGTGGTCTTCAGGGTGAGCTCGACCGGCATGTCGAACGGACGGGCCATGAGCTGGTCGCTCTTCTTCCCGTCCGAGTCCTTCAACTCCCCGTCGTCCTCGTCGACCGAGGCGTAGTAGGTGGTGTCGAAGAGCTCGACCTCGTGCCCGCTCTCCAGCAGGCAGGCCGACAGGAGCCCGATGGCCGGCGGCAGCATGTTCATGCCCCGGTAGTTCGGATAGACGAGGAGGACCTTCACCCGCTCGTCAGGCCCGGCCACCGGCCAACTCCGTCGGGATGCCGCTTCGAGCCCGGAGCCCATGACAGCCCCAGATCCGATCTCGACGGATGTGGCCTTGATGGTCATCTGAGCCTCCGACGACGATCCCTCACAAACTGGAGTCTCACCCTATCCGAGGGGTCCTCGGCACCCAGTCCTAGTGTCGGAGAGTGGCTCTGACCCCCGCCCCAACCGCCTGCCTCCCAGAGGAACCATCGGTCCGACGGGTTGGGGCGCTGGAGCGATGGGACGCGAGACGGTGACCATTACCAGGCGAACCCTGCAGAGTTTCGGCCGCCTCGTGGCGGCCGGCGATCTCGCAGGCGTGATCCGTCGGATTCACCGACGGGTCGGGAACCGGCGGCCTCCACCGGTCGACTACCGGGCCTGGAGGGAGCGGCACGTCACCCTCTCGCCCGACGACCGTTCACGCTCCGCGGTGCATGTCGGTCTGGATCCGACTACCACCAGGATCGCCTTCGTCCTCGACGGGCTCGAGGGCGCCGAACCGACGATCGCCTCGATCGCCGACCAGATCGACCCATCCTGGTCCCTCCACCTTCCGGACGGGCTGGACACGAGCCACCTGACAACATCCCATGGCGCTCCCACCGAGGACGCGAGGACCTGGATCATCGACCTCGAGGCCGGCGACGTGGTCGAGCCGACAACCGTCGCTGTGCTGCGCCGTACGGCCACGGTTTCCCATCGGATCATCTATTCCGACTACGACCACGTGAATGCCCACGCTGGCAGGACGACCCCCTACTTCCGGTGTGGTCCGAACCCAGACCTCCTCCTCGGGCACGACTACCTGAGCAGGTTCGCTGCGGTCCGGTCCGATTCCCGGGCGACAGGCGAGACCACCCGGGATCTCGCCCTCCGACTCCTTGACGATGAGCCGGAATCGGTCCTCCACCTCCCGTACGTCCTCTTCGGCCGCCGACACGGATCCCCCCTCTCG
>JAERSW010000035.1 GCA_016845305.1 Acidimicrobiales bacterium | reverse complement strand
CCGGAATCCCCCCGGAGGCCGGGAGCGACGACCGGTAGCGTGACGGGGTGCTCCGGCGACTCGACCTGCGCGGTCCCCTCGGCGACCTGTCTGCCGTCCTGCCCCGGCCCGAGGTGGCCGGCGAGGGTCCGCTCGAGGCCGTCCGAGCCATCATCGCCGAGGTGGTGGCCCGGGGTGACGACGCCCTCCGGGAGCTGACCGCCCGCTTCGACGGCGCCGAACCGCCGAGCATCCGCGTCGACCCCGCCGAGGTGGCCGCCGCCCTGGACCACATCGACCCCGAGGTCCGCACCGCGCTGGAGGTGGCCGCCGCCAACGTGCGCCGCCACCACGAGGGTCAGGTGCACCCCGAACACCGCACCGAGGACGCCGGCCTCGTCGTCCGCTCGTCGAGCCGCCCTGTCGAACGGGCCGGCTGCTACGCCCCCGGTGGGCGGGCCGCCTACCCCTCCACGGTGCTCATGACCGCGGTGCCGGCCCGGGTGGCCGGCGTCGACGAGGTCGTCCTGTGCGTGCCGCCCGGCCCCGACGGACGCATCGCCGAGGTCACCCTCGCAGCGGCCGCCGTGGCCGGCGTCGACGTGGTCTGCGCCGTCGGCGGCGCTCAGGCCGTGGCCGCCATGGCCCACGGCACCGCCTCGGTTCCCAAGGTGGACGTCATCGCCGGGCCCGGCAACGTCTACGTGGCCCTCGCCAAGCGCGAGGTGGCGGGCCTGGTCGGGGTGCCCTCGGCCTTCGCCGGCCCCTCGGAGGTCGTGGTGGTGGCCGACGCCGGCGCACCGCCCGCCTATGCCGCGGTCGACGTGGTCGTCCAGGCCGAGCACGGCCCCGACGGGCTGGCCTGGTTGGTCTCGTGGGACGAGGCCGTGGCCGACGCGGTGGAGGCCGAGGTCGAGCGCATCGTCGAGGCCTCGCCCCGGCGTGACGACGTCACCGCCACGCTGGCCTCGGCCGGCTGGACGGTGCTGGTCGACGGGCCCGACGAGGCGCTCGCCGTGGCCGACGCCATCGCCCCCGAGCACCTGCAGCTCATGGTCGAGGGCGCCGAGGCGATGGCCGACCGGGTCCGCCACGCCGGCGCCGTGTTCTGCGGCCCGTGGTCGCCCGCGTCGCTCGGTGACTACGTGGCCGGGCCCAGCCACGTCCTGCCCACCGCCGGCACGGCGCGCTTCTCCGGCGCCCTGACCGTGGCCGACTTCACCAAGGAGGTCCACGTGGTCACCGCGGACCGGGGGGCGCTGGAACGCCTCGCCCCGCATGTGGCCGCCCTGGCCGACGCCGAGGGGCTCGCCGCCCACGCCGAGTCGGTGCGCATCCGGGTGGCCGACCGACCGGGGGAGTCCGACGGTGGCTGACCCCGTGCTGCCCGCCGCCCGGCCCGGCGTGGCCGCCATGGACGGCTACCACTCGCCCCAGGTCGACGTCGACGTCCGGCTCAACACCAACGAGTCGCCCGTGCCGCCCCCGGCCGCCTTCACCGAGGCGGTGGCCGCCGCGGTGGCCGACCAGGCCTGGCACCGCTACCCGGACCGGGGCGCCACGGCCCTGCGGGCCGCTCTGGCCGACGCGCACGGCGTGGCGGCCGGGCAGGTGTTCGCCGCCAACGGCTCCAACGAGGTGCTCCAGAGCCTGTTCCTGGCGTACGGCGGTCCGGGACGCTCGGCGGCGATCTTCGAGCCCACCTACGCCATGTACGCCCAGATCGCCCTCACCACCGGCACGGGGCTGGTGCGCGGCGGCCGTGATGCCGACCACCGCCTGGTGCGCGACGACGTCCTCGCCCTCATGGCCGACCAGCGGCCCGACCTGGTCTTCCTCTGCTCGCCCAACAACCCGACGGGCACCGTCGACCCGCTGGACCTGGTGTCCGACGTCGTCGACGCGGCGGCCGGGTACGGCGGCCTGGTGGTCGTCGACGAGGCCTACGGCCAGTTCGCCGAGGCCAGCGCGGCGACCCTGCTGGCCGACGACCGCCCCCTGGTGGTCAGCCGGACCTTCTCCAAGACCTGGGCCATGGCCGGCGTCCGCCTCGGCCACCTCCTGGCCCCCGAATGGTGCGTGGCTGAGCTGGAGAAGGTGGTCCTGCCGTACCACCTCGACTCGCTCAAGCAGGCCGTCGGGGTCCTGGCCCTGCGCCATGCCGACGCCATGGCCGAGCGGGTGGCCACCCTGGTCGCCGAACGCGACCGCCTGTCGGCCGCCCTGGCCGACCTTCCGGTCACCACGTGGCCGTCGCAGGCAAACTTCGTGCTGTTCCGCCCCGAGGCCCGCCCCGGACGCGACGTCTGGCAGGCCCTGCTGGACCGGTCGGTGCTGGTCCGCGACTTCACCGCCATGCCCGGCGTCGAGGGGTGCCTGCGGGTCACCGTCGGCACGCGGCAGGAGAACGACCACTTCCTGGACGCCCTCCGGGAGGCACTCGACAGCCCGTCCACGGAAGGGGACTGACATGGCCCGCATCGGCCGCCGCCAACGCACCACGAAGGAGACCGAGATCTCGGTCGCCGTCGACCTGGACCGCACCGAGGTCGTCGGGGTCTCGGCCTCGACCGGCATCCCGTTCTTCGACCACATGCTCGACCAGCTGGGCCGCCACGGCGGCATGGGCCTCGAGGTGTCGTGCCGGGGCGACCTGGAGATCGACGCCCACCACACCGTCGAGGACGTGGGCATCGCCGTCGGCGAGGCGTTCGCCGAGGCGCTGGGCGACAAGGCCGGCGTGCGGCGCTTCGCCTCGATGCGGGTCCCGCTCGACGAGGCCCTGGTCGACGTGGCCCTCGACCTGTCGGGCCGGCCCTACCTGCACCACGAGGTGGAGTTCCCCGGCGAGAAGATCCTCGGCGACCCGCCGTTCGACCCCCAGCTGATGGAGGAGTTCTGGCGGGCCTTCACCGTGGCCGCCCGCATCACCCTGCACCTCACCTCGGTCCGGGGGCGCAACACCCACCACATCATCGAGGCCTCGTTCAAGGGCGTGGCCCGCTCGCTGCGCGACGCCGTGCGGGTCGAGGGCGGCGACGTACCGTCCACCAAGGGCAGCCTGTGAGCGACCCGTCGGCGGGCCCGGCCCCGCTGCTGGCCGTCCTCGACTACGGCATCGGCAACCTCCGCTCGGCGCAGAAGGCGCTCGAGAAGGTCGGCGCCGATGCCCGCCTCACCGACGACCCCGACCTGGTGGCGGCCGCCGACGGCGTGGTCCTCCCCGGCGTGGGGGCCTTCGGGCGCTGCGTGGAGGCCCTGGCCGCGTCCGGCCTACGTCCCGTCGCCGAACGGGCGGCCCGCGGGGCGTCGGCGGGCACCGGTCCGCCGTTCCTCGGGATCTGCGTGGGCCTCCAGATGCTCCACCACGGCAGCGACGAGTCGCCGGGGGCCGTGGGCCTGGGCGTGCTGGACGGCGACGTCGGCGTGCTGGTCGGCGACGTGAAGCGGCCCCAGATGCAGTGGAACCGGCTCGAGCCGGTGGACGGGGCCGCCGACCATCCGATGTTCGCCGGCCTGGGCGACGGACCATGGACCTACTTCGTCCACGGCTACGCGGCGCCCGTCGGCCCGGCCACCGTCGCCACCTGCCGGTACGGCACGGAGGTCTGCGCGGCGGAGGCGGTGGGCGACCTGTGGGCCTGCCAGTTCCACCCCGAGAAGTCGTCGACGGCGGGCCTGCGGGTCCTGGCCAACTTCGTGGCCCTCGTCGACGCCCGACGCGCCGAACGGAGGGTGGCATGAGCACCGTCGCCTTCCGGCCCGCACTCTTCCCGGCCATCGACCTGCGCGGCGGCCGGTGCGTGCGCCTGCTGCAGGGCGACTACGACCGGGAGACCGTCTACGGCGACGACCCGGTCGCCCAGGCCCTGGCCTTCCAGGCGGCCGGCGCCGACTGGGTGCACGTGGTCGACCTCGACGCGGCCCGCTCGGGTGACCCGGTGAACCGTCCGGTGGTGGCCGCCGTGGCCGCGGCGCTGGACGTGCCCGTCCAGACCGGGGGCGGGGTGCGCAGCGTCTACGACGCCCGGGCCCTGTTCGACGCCGGCGTGGCCCGCGTCGTGTTGGGCACCGCGGCCGTGGAGGACCCCGACCTGGTGCCGGCGGTGGCCGCCCACGGGCCCGTGGCCGTCGGCCTCGACGTCCGTGGCGACGAGGTGGCCGTCCGGGGCTGGACCGAGGGCAGCGGCCTGCGCCTCGACGACGCCCTGGCCCGTTACTCGGACCTGGGCACGGCCGCCTTCGTCATCACCCGCATCGAACGCGACGGCACGCTGGAGGGCCCCGACCTCGACGGCCTGGCCGGCGCGCTCGCGACCACGCCCGTCGACGTGGTGGCATCCGGCGGCGTGGGGCGACCCTCGGACCTCGACGACCTCGCCGCCCTCGAGGCCGGCGGCCGCCGCATCGCCGGGATCATCCTCGGGCGGGCGCTCTACGAGGGCACCGTCGATCTGGCCGACGCGGTGCGCCGCCTGGGCGCCGGTCCCGCCGGGGGAGCGGGGGCCTGAGGTGGAGACCGTCCGGGTGGTGCCCTGTCTCGACGTCGACGGCGGCCGCGTCGTCAAGGGCGTCAACTTCGTGGGCCTGCGCGACGCCGGTGACCCGGTCGAGCTGGCCGCCCGCTACGACGCCGAGGGCGCCGACGAGCTGGTCTTCCTCGACATCACCGCCTCGTCGGACGCCCGCGATACCACGTTGGACATGGTCCGCCACGTGGCCGAGGAGGTGTTCATCCCGTTCACGGTGGGCGGCGGGATCCGCTCGGTGGACGACGCCCGGGGCATCCTGCGGGCTGGCGCCGACAAGGTGTCGGTCAACACCGCCGCGGTCGACCGCCCCGACCTGGTCGGCGAGGTGGCCGCCGAGTTCGGCAGCCAGTGCGTGGTCGTCGCCGTCGACGCCCGACGCGAACCCGATGCCCCCAGCGGTTTCCAGGTGTTCACCCACGGGGGACGCACCCCGACCGGGATCGACCTGGTGGCCTGGGTGGCCGAGGTGGTGAAGCGGGGAGCCGGCGAGATCCTGCTGACGTCCATGGACCGCGACGGCACCCGCGACGGCTTCGACGTCGAGATGCTGCGCGCCGTCGGCCCGGCGGCCACCGTGCCCCTGATCGCCTCGGGCGGAGTCGGCGCGCTGGACCACCTGGTGGAGGGCGCCGTGGACGGCGGGGCCGACGCCGTACTGGCCGCCTCGATCTTCCACTTCGGCGAGCACACCGTGGCCGAGGCCAAGGCCCACCTGGCGGCCGCCGGGGTGGCCGTCCGCCCGGCCTGACCGTCGCCGACCGCCGGTACCGTTCCCGCCGTGAGCAGCACCGATTCCCCTGCCGTGTCGTCGACGGGCAACGGCGCCCTGCCGGGCCCCTCGGACCACGAGGGCCTGCCCATCAAGATGCTGAACGACCGCATCCTGGTGCGGCTGGACGCCGAGGAGGGCGAGCGCCGCTCTACCGGGGGCATCCTCATTCCGGCCACCGCCCAGGTCGGCAAGCGCCTGGGCTGGGCCGAGGTGGTGGCCGCCGGTCCCAACGTGCGGGCCATGGAGGTCGGCGACCAGGTGCTGTTCAACCCGGAGGACCGCTACGAGGTCGAGGTCCGGGGGCACGACTACGTGATCCTCCGGGAGCGCGACATCCACGCCGTGGCCGCCCGCCGCCTCGAAGAGGGCAGCACCGGCCTCTACCTGTAGCCCGGACCGAGGGCCGGCACCGCCGGAAACGGCCGGTTCCGGCCCGCGGGCCCGGCCGTAGGCTGGCCGCCATGGGCATCGCCAGCACCCCGATCGACGCCACCGAGGAACAGCTCGGACGGGTCACCTTCAACGACGACGGCCTCGTGCCGGCCATCGTCCAGGAGGAGGGGACCGGCCGCATCCTGATGATGGCGTGGATGAACGCCGACTCGCTCCGCGAGACCATGGCCACCGGTCGGACCTGGTTCTGGAGCCGCAGCCGCCAGGAGTACTGGTGCAAGGGCGAGACGTCCGGCGACCGCCAGTACGTCCGCGAGGCGTACTACGACTGCGACGGCGACACCCTGCTCTTCGTGGTCGAGCAGGAGGGGAAGGGCGCCTGCCACACCGGCGAGTACAGCTGCTTCTTCCGCGCCTTCGGCTCCGACGCGGCCTGACCCTCTGACTGGCCCCTCCGACCGCCCGCCGACCCGACGAGACCGTGACCAGCCCCGACCGCTCCGCCTTCCGGGCCCTGGCCCGCGACCACGCCGTGGTTCCCGTGTGGCGCGAGTTGCTGGCCGACCTGACCACCCCCGTGTCGCTGTTCGCCCGCTGCGTGGGCGACGGCGAGGGCTTCCTGCTGGAGAGCGTCGACCGGGGCGAGACGTGGGGACGCTGGTCGTTCATCGGCCGCAACCCGTCGCTCACCCTCACCTCGATCGACGGGCGCCTCGACGTCGACGGCGACCTGCCCGACGGGGTCCGCACCGGCGACGGGATCCTCGCCGCCCTCGAGGACCTGCTGGCCCACTACCGGTCGCCGGCCATCGAGGGCCTCCCGCCGCTCCACGGAGGGCTCATGGGCTACCTCGGCTACGACGTGGTCCGGGAGGTCGAGCACCTGCCTGACGTACCACCCGACGACCGCGGCCTGCCCGACGCCGTCATGTCGGTCATCGGCGATCTGGTGGCCATCGACCACTGGCGCCAGCGGGCCGTCCTGATGGTCAACGTGGTCGTGCCCGACGGCGCCGACGAGGCCATCCTGGACGCCGCCTACGACGAGGCCTGCGTCCGCCTCGACGCCCTGGCCGCCGACGGCGCCCGTCCCCTCGACGAGCCGCTCATGGCGCCGCCCGACCCGGCCGACGAGCCGCCCGAGGTGACGTCGTCGATGGGGTCGGAGGCCTACGGCCTGGCCGTCGAGGCGGCCCGCGAGCACATCCTGGCCGGCGACGTCTTCCAGGTCGTCCTGTCGCAGCGCTTCGACGTGGAGCTCGACGCCGAGCCGTTCGACGCCTACCGGGTGCTGCGCCAGGTCAACCCCAGCCCGTACATGTACTTCCTGCGCTACGAGGACCTGTCGGTGGTGGGCGCCTCGCCTGAGCCGATGGTGCAGCTGCTCGACGGCCGCGTGGTGTCCCGCCCCATCGCCGGGACGCGTCGCCGGGGCCGCACCGAGGCCGACGATCGGCGCATGGCCGCCGAGCTGGCCGAGGATCCCAAGGAGCTCGCCGAGCACGTGATGCTCGTCGACCTGGCCCGCAACGACGTGGGCCGCGTCGTCGCCTTCGGCACCGAGGAGGTCGAGGAGATGATGACGCTGGAGCGCTACAGCCACGTCATGCACCTCACCAGCCAGGTGGCCGGCGACCTCGCCGACGGGAAGACGCCGATCGACGTGCTGCGGGCCACCCTGCCCGCCGGCACCGTGTCCGGCGCCCCCAAGGTGCGGGCCATGGAGGTCATCGACTCGCTGGAGCCGGTCAAGCGGGGCCCGTACGCCGGCGTGGTCGGCTACTTCGACTTCTCCGGCAACATCGACACCGCCATCGCCATCCGCACCATGCTGGTGTCCGACGGCGTGGCCTCGGTCCAGGCCGGGGCGGGCATCGTCGCCGACAGCGTCCCCGAACTCGAGGACCTGGAGTGCCGCAACAAGGCCCGGGCCCTGCTGTCGGCCATCCCGGCGGCCCGCCGCATGACCGCCGCCCGCCGGGCCGCAGCGGGGACGTGAGCGCGGTGACGCCGGTCGCCGTCCGCCGGGAGCGGGACGTGGTCCGCGTCGCCGGCCCCGACGCCACCACCTACCTGCAGGGCCAGCTCAGCCAGGACGTGGCCGCCCTGGCCGTCGGCGGTTCGGCCGAGACCTTCGTGCTCCAGCCCACCGGCAAGGTCGACGCCTGGATGCGGGTGTCGCGCTCCGGAGACGACGAGTACCTGCTCGACATGGACGCCGGCTGGGGTGCCGCCGTGGTGGCCCGGCTGACCCGGTTCCTGCTGCGCACCGACTGCGTGGTCGAGCCCGTCGACCACGGGTTGGTCACGGTGCTGGACGCCGAGCCGGGGGCGTTGCCGGCTCCCGACGGCGGCCTGGCCCTCGACGTGGCCTGGACGGGCCTCACCGCCGTCGACCTGCTGGGCCCCGGGGTGGGGGTGCCCGACGGCGTGGCCGAAGCCGACCCTGCGGTCTGGGAGGCGCGTCGGATCGCGGCGGGGATCCCCGCCATGGGCACCGAGATGGATGATTCGACCATTCCCGGCGCGACCGGCGTCGTGGACAGGTCGGCCAGCTTCACCAAGGGCTGCTACACCGGCCAGGAGCTGGTGGCCCGGGTCGACAGCCGCTCGGCGGGCACGCCGACCCGCCTCGTGCGGGCCTCGGGCGACGGGCCCGTGCCGACGGCGGGCGTGGCCATCACGCTCGACGGCGTCGAGGCCGGGGTCCTGACCAGCGCGGCGCCGGCACCGAACGGCGACGGCTTCGTGGCCCTCGCCTCGGTGCGACGGGCCGTGGAGGTCCCGGCCGTCGTCGACGCCGACGGCACGCCGGTCCACCTCATCGCCGACTGACCTGCCCGCCCGTTCAGGCGGGACTACTCAGTCGGGCGTCGCGGGGAGGCGCACCACCATCGACGTGCCGGAGGGGTGGCGCCGCTCGGCGGCCACCGTGCCGCCCATGGCCTCGACCAGCTCGCGCACGATGGCCAGCCCCAGCCCGGAGCCGGACTCCCGGTCGGCGGGACGGTGCTGGGCCACGTAGAGCCGCTCGAACACGTGGGGGAGGTCGGCGGCGTCGATGCCCGGCCCGTCGTCGTCGACGCGGACCACCAGGCCTCCGGCGTCGTCGGCGATGGCGACTTCCAGGGTCGTGGCGGCGTAGCGCAGGCCGTTCTCGACCAGGTTGCCGACCACCTGCGCCCACCGGTCCAGGTCGATGGTGGCGGGAACCGGCCCGTCGCCGACGGTCCGCAGGGTCACGTCGGCGTCCTCGGCCAGCGGCGCGAAGGCCTCGACGGCGTCAGCGGTCACGGCGTGGAGGTCGACGGGTCGGGGCTCGAGGGCGAACTGGCGGGCGTCGAGCCGCGCCAGCTCGAGGAGGTCGCGCACCAGCCGGTCGAGGCGCCCCGACTCGGCCAGGATCACCTCGGCCGATCGGGCCGGGTCGACCCCGGCCCCGTCTCGCAGCGCCTCGGCGTAGCCCCGGATGGAGGTCAACGGCGTCCGCAGGTCGTGGGACACCGACAGCAGGAACTGCCGCTCCAGGCCACGGGACCGCTCCAGCCCCTCGGCCATGGCGTTGATGGCCCGTGCCAGCTCGGCCGGCTCGTCGCGGCGACCGGGGTCGGGCTCGTCGAGGCGGGCATCGAGGCGACCGTCGGCGATCCGGCGGGCGGCGTCGGTGGCGTCGATGACCGGCTGGGCCAGCGAGGAACTCAGGCGGAGGGCGGCGAAGGCGGAGACGACCAGCGAGACCAGGCCGGCCACCAGCATCCAGCCGTACGTCCCGGCCAGGGGATCGGCGGTCCGGCGGGTGGCCACCACGACGACGGCCGGGCCGGTGGCATCGGGGGCGAGGGGCACCACCGCAGCCGCCCAGGCGGTCTCGCCGTGGTGTCCGGACGTCGAGAGGGCCTCCTCGGGTCCGGACGCGTCCTCGGCCAGGGGTCGGAGGTCCACGGCCGCCACCTCGTCGGGCAGCGCGGCCACCACGTGGATGGGGCTCCCGTCGCGGGGCACGAACGCCACGCCCAGGTCGTCGAGGTTGAGCGCGGCCAGCAGGCGCTCCTTGCGGTGCGGGCTGAAGCCCTGGCGGGCCAGCAGCGGGAGCGAGTCCTCGAACGAGGCGGCCACGCCCCGGACCTGGCCCTCCACGTGGTCCTCGGTGGCGTCGGCCGACCGGACCCAGGCCACCACGGCGGTACCCACGCCGACGAGGACGAGGCACAGCACCACGAGCCCGACCATGGTGACGAGGAGGCGACGCTTCACGAGTTCATCCCAGCCGGTAGCCGTGGCCGCGCACCGTGGCCAGCGGCAGGTCGTCGCCCAGTTTGCGGCGCAGCTGGCGGACGTGGACGTCGACGGTGCGCTCGTCGCCGATCCAGCCGTCCTCCCACGCCCCGTCCAGGATCTGGCGGCGGCTCAGGGCCTGCCCGGCGTGGCGGACCAGGTACCGCAGCAGCCCGAACTCCCGGGCGGCGAGGGACACCTCGACGCCGTCCACGGTGACCTCGCGGCGTCCCCCGTCGATCCGGACGCCACCGAAGGCGTGGACGCCGGTCTCGCTCCCGGCACCGCCCGACGCGGAAGCGGCCGTCCGGCGGAGCACGGCCCGGACCCGGCCCATGAGCTCCCGGGGGCTGAACGGCTTGGTGACGTAGTCGTCGGTGCCCACCTCGAAGCCCAGCACCCGGTCGAGCTCGTCCGCCCGGGCTGTCAGCATGATGACCGGCACATCGGATGTCCGGCGGAGTCGGCGGCACACCTCCACGCCGTCCACGCCGCCCGGCAGGCCCAGGTCCAGCAACACCAGGTCGGGGCGGCGTTCGTGGAACAGCCCGAGGGCCCGTTCCCCGTCGGAGGCCGCCACCGGCCGATGGCCCTCCTGTCGGAGGTAGGCGTCGAGCAGCTCGGCGATGTGGGGGTCGTCCTCGACGACCAGCACCACGGCCCCGTTTCCGGCGCTCCCGGCATCCCCGGCATTCCCAGCGATCACGTCCCCATCGTCGCACGACCCGCCCACGGTTCCCCGGCGTGTCCCATGAGGGTCTGATGAGCGTTTCCGGCCCGTTTCCACCCGGGTGGCGACGGCCCCGATCGGTAGCCTCGACCGGTGGCCACCTACCTGGACCGGATCCTCGTCGCCCACCGCGACGCCGCGGCCCGCGACGAGCGGCCGTTGGGCGCCCTGGTCGACGAGGCGCGGATCCGTCCGACCTGCCGGGGCTTCGCCGCCGCCCTGGCCGCCCGTCCGGACGGCGAGCCGGCGGTCATCGCCGAGGTGAAGCGCCGGTCGCCCTCCAAGGGGGAGCTGGGTGGCGACCTCGATCCCGCCGAGGTGGCGGCGGAGTACGCCGAGGGTGGGGCGGCCTGCCTGTCCGTCCTCACTGACCGGGAATTCTTCGGTGGCTCGCCCGACGACCTGGCCGCCGCCCGGGCCGCCGTGGGGATCCCGGTCATCCGCAAGGACTTCACCGTCTCGGCCCACGACGTGTGCGACGCCCGGCTCATGGGCGCCGACGCGGTGCTCCTCATCGCCGCGGCGCTCGACGACGCCGAGTTGGCCGACTTCCACGCCCTGGCCGTCGACGTCGGCCTCGACGCCCTCGTGGAGGTCCACGACGAGCCGGAGCTGGAGCGGGCCCTGGCCGTCGGCGCCACCCTGGTGGGGGTCAACCAGCGCGACCTCGTCACCTTCGAGGTCGACACGGCCCGGGCCCTACGCATGGCACCGGTCATGCCCGACGGCGTGGTCCGCGTCGCCGAGTCCGGCGTCCGCTGCCCCGACGACGCCCGGGCCCTCGTCGACGCCGGCTACCACGCCCTCCTGGTGGGGGAGTCGGTGGTGACCTCCGGTGACCGGGCCGCCGCGGTGCGATCCCTCCGCCGGTGCACGCAGGTGGGATGATCCGACCGTGTTCGTCAAGATCTGCGGCATCACCAACGTCGAGGACGCACTGCTGGCCACCGCCCTGGGCGCTGACGCCCTGGGCTTCATCCTGTGTCCGTCGCGCCGCCAGGTCTCCGAGAAGGTGGTGCGCGACATCGTCGGCCAACTGCCGCCCGACGTCATGACGGTCGGAGTGTTCCGCGACGTCGGTCGGGCCCGCGTGGTGGAGACCGTCAACACCATCGGCCTGCGGGCCGCCCAGCTCCACGGCGGCGAGTCGCCGGCCACCACCCGCTGGGTGGCCGACCGGGTCCCGGTCACAATCCGGGCACTTCCCGCCGGGTCGCCCGACCTGCTGCGCTTCGACGAGTTCGGCGCCGACCTGCTGCTGCTCGACGGGCCCGCGCCGGGCTCCGGCGTGGTGTTCGACTGGACGATGGCCGACCCCCGGGCGGTGTCCGAGCCGATGCTGCTGGCCGGCGGCCTGACGCCCGACAACGTGGGCGAGGCGATCGAACGGGTCGGCCCGTACGGTGTCGACGTCGCCAGCGGCGTGGAGGCGGGTCCGGGACGCAAGGACCCCCGCCTGCTGCGGGCGTTCATGACCAACGCTCGGGCGGCCCGACCCCCGGAGGCGCCCGAGCGGTACCAGGGAGACGTCGGCCGACGGCCGTTCGACTGGCAGGAGGACGACGAATCGATGGAGGGCTCGTGACCGAGAGCGCCAACGCCCCGCTGCAGGACCCGTCCCCGGACGGCCGCTTCGGCGACTTCGGCGGGCAGTTCGTCCCCGAGACGCTGGTCCCGGCCTGCCAGGAGCTGGAACGCGAATTCCGGGCCGCCTGGGTCGATCCGTCGTTCCGTGCCGACCTCGACCACCTCCTGGCCGAGTACGCCGGTCGCCCCTCGCCGCTGACCGAGTGCCACAACCTCTCCGAGGAGTTCGGCTGCCGCCTGTTCGTCAAGCGGGAGGACCTGAACCACACCGGGTCGCACAAGATCAACAACGTCCTCGGCCAGGCGCTGCTGGCCAAGCGGATGGGCAAGACCCGCCTGGTGGCCGAGACCGGGGCCGGCCAGCACGGGGTGGCCACGGCCACCGCGGCGGCCCTCATGGACATGGAGTGCTGCGTCTTCATGGGCGAGGTCGACGTGGCCCGCCAGGAACTCAACGTGTTCCGGATGCGCCTCCTGGGCGCCGAGGTCCGCACGGCCATGTCGGGCAGCCGGACGCTGAAGGACGCCGTGAACGAGGCCATGCGGGACTGGGTGGCCACCGTCGTCGAGTCCCACTACTGCCTCGGGTCGGTCAACGGCCCGCACCCGTACCCGTGGATGGTCCGCACGTTCCACGAGGTTCTGGGTCGGGAGGCCCGCGACCAGAGCGAGGCGGTGCTGGGTGCGCCGCCGGACGTGGTCGTGGCCTGCGTGGGCGGTGGTTCGAACGCCATCGGGATCTTCTCCGGCTTCGCCGACGCCCCCACCGAGCTGGTCGGCGTCGAGCCGGCCGGCGGGGCGGCCATCGGTCGGGGGGTGCCCGGCGTGGTCCACGGGTCGGTCTCGTACCTGATGCAGGACGAGTTCGGCCAGGTGCAGGAGGCCGAGTCGATCAGCGCCGGGCTGGACTATCCGGGCGTCGGACCCGAGCACGCCCACCTCTCGGCGTCGGGTCGGGCCCGCTACGAGCCGGTCACCGATGCCGAGGTCGTCGAGGCCTTCCAGTTGATGAGCCGGGCCGAGGGGATCATTCCGGCCCTGGAGTCGGCCCACGCGCTGGCCTGGATCTCCCGGGAGCGGGCGTCGCTGGCCGGGAAGTCGGTGGTGATGAACCTGTCCGGACGTGGCGACAAGGACGTGGCCCAGATGATGGACATCCTGTCGTGAGCGCCGGACCGTTCGAGGCGGCCCTGCGGGCCCGGCGGGACGCCGGTGGCAAGTGCCTGGTGGTCTACGTGACCGGCGGCCTGGGCGACGACTGGCTGGACACGGCCCGGGCGGTGGCCGCCGCGGGTGCCGACGCCATCGAGATCGGCGTGCCCTTCTCCGACCCGGTCATGGACGGTCCGACCATCCAGGCCGCCAACGACCTGGCCCTGGCCGCCGGGGCGACGCCGACCGGCATCCTCGACGCCCTGCGGGGCGCCGACGTGGGTGCTCCGTTGGCCGTCATGACGTACTACAACATCGCCTTCCGGATGGGCCTGGAACGCTTCGCCGAGTCGCTGGTGGCCGCCGGCGTGTCGGGCTGCATCCTCCCCGACCTGCCCCTGGAGGAGGCCGGCCCGTGGTTGGAGGCGGCCGGGGTCGCCGGCGTGGAGCCGATCCTGCTGGCCGCCCCCACGGCGCCCGACGAGCGCCTGCCCGAGATCTGCGCCGTTTCGAGGGGCTTCGTGTACGGCGTGGGGCTCCTCGGCGTCACCGGCGTGCGGTCCGAGTTGGCGGCCAGCGCGGTGGAGATCGCCACCCGCCTCAAGCCGGTCACCGACCTGCCGGTGCTGGTCGGCGTGGGGATCGGCACGCCGGAGCAGGCCGTGGAGGCCTCGGCACACGGTGACGGCGTGATCGTCGGCTCGGCCGTCGTCCAACGCATGGTCGACGGAGCCGGACCCGAGGGCGTGGGCGAGCTGGTGGCTTCGTTCCGGGCCGCCCTCGACGCCGGCTGATTCACCGGCCGGGGATGCAGCGGTGAACCTCTCGCTGGGTCGTGAGCGGACCTGGACGACCGCGGACGGCGTCGCCCACGACACGCTCTACGACATGGTCGGCGACGCCTGGTTCGACGACCTGGCCGCCCGGTTCTACGAGGGGGTGGCCGCCGATCCGGTCCTGGTGCCGTTGTACCCCGACGACCTGGGGCTGCCGACAGAACGCCTGGCCGGCTTCCTGCGCCAGTACTGGGGTGGGCCGACCACCTACAGCGACGAGCGGGGCCATCCCCGGCTGCGGATGCGCCACGCCCCGTTCCGTATCGGTGCGGCCGAACGGGACGCCTGGCTGCGGTGCATGGCCACCGCGCTGATCGGCGGGGAGCTGCCCCCGGCGGCGGAGGCGGCGGTCATGGAGTACTTCCTCAGCGCCGCGCAGCACCTCGTCAACGCGTCCGACTGACCCGCGGGCGGGTCGCCGACCACCCGTTGTGATTCACCGCAGCGGACACGGTGATCCGACGATCCTTGAAATGGCAGGCCTCGGTGGTCGAAAATGCTTGACATGGCGCCGCTGAGGGTGTCGGATGTCATTTGACCACGAGGTGGGCACGCCCATCCCGAGACCTACAAAGGAGATGGTCGATGAACAAGAGCGATGTGATCGGTGCGATGGCGGAGCGTGCTGGCGTGTCCAACAAGGACGCCGGTGCCTGCCTGGACGCCTTCTTCGACGTGGTGGCCGACGCGGTGGCCGCCGGGGGCGACAAGGTGTCGATCCCCGGCTGGATCTCGTTCGAGCAGGTCACCCGGGCCGCCCGCATGGGCCGCAACCCGCAGACCGGCGAGTCCATCCACGTGCCGGCCACCAAGGCCTGCAAGGTGTCGGTCGGCTCGAAGCTGAAGGCCGCCGCCAAGAGCGGTGGGGCCTCGGCGTTCTGATCCGTCGGGCCGGTCCGTCCGGCCCGGACAACCTGACGAAGTGACCGAGGCCGGGGCGGCGACGCCCCGGCCTCGGCCGTTCCACCCCCTCGTTCGCCGCCTGGAGGCCCCGTGACCGCCGATTCCGAGAACCGCCTGCCTCGACCGGAGGACGTGATCCCGCACCGGGACCCGTTCCTGCTGCTGACCGAGGTCACGGAGGTGACGGTCGGGGAGCGGGCCCGCGGCTACTGGGACCTGACCGGCGACGAGGCGTTCTTCGCCGGTCACTTTCCGGGGCGCCCGACGCTGCCGGGCGTGCTGATGTGCGAGTCGATCGCCCAGTTGGGCGCCTATGCCCTGCTGACCAGGCCCGACTTCGCCGGTCGCCTGGCCCTGTTCGGTGGGCTCGACGGGGTCCGCTTCCGACGCCAGGTCGTGCCCGGCGAGCGCCTGGAGCTCGAGGTCGAGCTGGGGCGGGTGTCGGCCCGGGCCGGGAAGGGGGCCGGCCGGGCCACGGTGGACGGCGAGGAGGCCTGCCGCTGCGAGCTGATGTTCGTCTTCGTGTGAGCCGTCAGCGCCAGCCGGAACTTCTCGGGGCGCGGGCGGGAGCGGAAACTCAGGCGGGGCCGAGCACCAGGCTGCCGTTGTGGCCGCCGAAGCCGAACGAGTTCGACATGGAGATGCCCGGCTCCCACGACGCCGGGGCGCCCGACACGATGTCGATGGCCGGCATCTCCGGGTCGGGGGTGGCGTAGCCGGCCGTCGGCGGGATCAGGCCCTTCTGCATGGCCAGGATGACCGCCACGGCCTCGATGGCTCCCGCCGCGCCCAGGGCGTGGCCGGTGATGCCCTTCGTGGAGGTGACCTTCGGGCCGTCGGTGCCGAAGACCTCGATCATGGCGACCGCCTCGGCCATGTCGTTCAACGGCGTGGAGGTGCCGTGGGCGTTCACGTGGCGCACCTGCGAGGCGTCGACCTCGGCCTCTTCGAGGGCGAGGCGCATGCAGGTGATGGCGCCCACGCCGCCCGGCGACGGTGCGGTGATGTGGTGGGCGTCGGCGGTACTGGCGCCGCCCAGGATCTCGCCGAGGATGGTGGCGCCCCGGGCCTCGGCCATCTCCCACTCCTCGAGGCACAGCACGCCGGCGCCCTCGCCCATGACGAAGCCGTCGCGTTCGGCGTCGAACGGTCGGGAGATCCCCACCGACGAGAACGCCGTCATGTTGGTGAAGCCGGCCACCGCGGCGTCCACGAACGGCGCTTCGCTGCCGCCGGCCAGGACCACGTCGCAGCGGCCGTGGGCGATGAGCCGTGCGGCGTTGGCCAGGGCGTGGGTGCCCGCCGCGCAGGCCGTGCACGTGTTCTCGGCCGGGCCCTGGAAGCCGTGCTTCATCGACACGGCGGCCGGGGCGGCGTTCGGCATCATCATCGGGACCAGGAACGGCGACACCCGTCGGGCGCCCTTCTCGGCCATGACGAGGATCTGGTCCTCGAGGGTCTGGATGCCACCGATGCCGGTGCCGATGAACACGCCCCTGCGGGACGGATCAGCGGTCAGGGCACCCGCCTGTTCCAGGGCCATGTCGGCCGCGGCGATGGCGAACTGGGTGCAGCGGTCGCTCCGCCGCACCTCCTTGGGGTTGTCGAAGTGGGGCGTGGGGTCGAAGTCGTGGACCAGCCGGTCGCCCTCGGGAGCGGGCCCGCACAGGCCGTCCCAGAACGCGTCAGCACCGACGCCGCAGGTGGCGACGACGCCCAGACCGGTGACGGCGACCCGACGCCGGGCCATCAGAGCTTGCCGGTGATGAGCTCGTAGGCGGCACCGATGGTGGTGATGCCCTCGAGCTCCTCCTCCTCGACGTTGACGCCGAACTCCTCCTCGAGCGCCATGACCAGCTCGACGAGGTCGAGGCTGTCGGCGTCGAGGTCATCGGCGAACGAGGCCTCCAGGGTGACCTGGTCGCCCTCGACGGAGAGGACCTCCACCGCGCACTGCTTGAACCGTTCGAAGTTGTCGTCGCTCACCGTGATGCTCCGTTCTGGTCGGTGATCAGCTTGGCGTCACCCTAGGTGCCGCGGGCGCCGCCGGGGAACGATTGTGGCCGACGCCACGGCCCCGTTCCGGGTCGCCGCAGGTGCCCCGGAGGGCGCTCCGGCAGTGGTTCAGCCCATGAACAGGCCGCCGTCGACCGGCAGGACGGCACCGGTGACGTAGCCGGCCGGCTCCGACGCGAGGAACGTCACCGCGGCGGCGATCTCGTCGACCCGGCCGAGGCGGCCCAGCGGCACGGCCTCGGCGTAGGACTGCTGTTGCTCCTCGGGCAGGGCGGCCAGCATGTCGGTGACGATCGGGCCGGGGGCCACGACGTTCACGGTGACGTTGCGGCTGGCGAACTCCTTGGCCAGCGAGCGTCCGAGGCCCACCAGGCCGGCCTTGGAGGCCGCGTAGTTGGCCTGCCCGGTCTGGCCGACCCGTCCGGCGATGGACGACACGAGGATGATCCGGCCCCAGCGGCCCTTCATCATCCCCTTGACGGCCCGCCGGGCCGTGCGGAAGGCGCCGGTCAGGTTGGCGTCCAGCACGCTGGTGAAGTCGTCGTCGGACATGCGCAGCACGAGGCCGTCCCGGGTGATGCCGGCGTTGGCCACCAGCACCTCGACCGGACCGAGGGCCTCCTCGATGGCGGCGAAGGCGGCGTCGACCTGCTCGGTGTCGGTGACGTCGCACGGCACGGCCAGCAGGCCCGCCTCGACGGCCTCCGGTGGGGCCTCGCCTCGGCAGGTGATGGCCACCCGGTGCCCGTCGGCGGCGAACGCCAGGGCGCAGGCCAGGCCGATGCCCCGGTTGCCGCCGGTCACCAGGACGGTGCGGCTGGTCGTGGCGGTCTCGTCGCTCATGGGGTCTCCTCGGAGGGTCTCGGGTGGCCTGCGTTTGGGTGGCCTGCGTGGGCTAGTGGGCCCGCAGCCAGGCGATGGGCTTGGAGGCGGTGACCCGCTCGGTGTCGACGGCCAGCCAGCCCATGAACTCGCCGGCGAACGGCGAGTGGACCTCGGTGGCGCCGATGTGGCCCAGCAGGGCGCCGGCGGCCACCACCTGGCCGGGGCCGAGGCCGTCGACGGGGGTGAACACGCCGGTGGCCGGGCTGACGACCATGCGGTCGGTGGCGAAGAGGTGCTCGCCCTCGACGGCGCTGGTGGCCTCCTCGCCGTCGGCCGGGGCGGGCGGGGCGAGGGCGTCGAGCAGGGCGTCGAGGTGGTCGGGCGTGTTGACGGTGAGCCGGGTGGCGCCCTTCAGGGTGCGCTTGACGAGGCCGGTCAGGACGTTGCCGGGGCCGAGCTCGACGAAGGTGGTGAAGCCGGCGTCGGACAGGGTCTGGAGGCTCTGGTACCAGCGGACCGGGCTGCACAACTGGGCGTTCATGAGCGCCCGCCAGGTGTCTGGGTTCTCGTGGGCGGTGGCGTCCACGTTGGCGACCACGACGCCCTCCGGCGAGCGGATCTCGGTGTCGTCGATGGCGGCCGACAGGCGGTCGCGGGCCGGTGCCATGAACGGCGTGTGGAAGGCGCCGCTGACCTCGAGTTCGGCGGCCCGCTTGGCGCCACGTTCCTTGGCGGCGTCACCGGCGGCGGCCACCGCGTCGGGGGCGCCGGCGATCACGACCTGGCCGGGGGCGTTGTAGTTGGCGACCCACACGTCGCCGTCGACCGAGGTGCAGGCGTCGGCCACACCGTCGTCGTCGAGGCCGAGCACGGCGGCCATGGTGCCGATGGGGTCCTGGGCGGCCACTTGCATGGCCTCGCCGCGCTCGACGACGAGACGCACCGCGTCGCCGAAGTCCAGCGCGCCGGAGGCCGTGAGGGCGCTGTACTCGCCGAGGCTGTGGCCGGCGTGGCCGGCGGCGTCGATGCCGAGCCGGGTGACGGCGTCGAGGATCACCATGCTGGTGACGAAGGTGGCCAGCTGGGCGTTGCGGGTCTCGCGCAGCTCGTCGGCGTCGGCGTGGAGCAGGAGGTGGGCGACGTCGCGGCCGGCGGCCTCGGAGGCCTCGTCGACCAGTTCCCAGGCCTCGTGGTCGGCCCAGGCGGCGCCCATGCCGGGCTGCTGCGATCCCTGGCCGGAGTAGGTGAAGGCGATCATCGGTCTCCTCGGGAGGGCGGGGTGCTGCGACCTCCGCCCGTCGACGCGGGCACATGGTAGGTGCCCGGGAGCCGTGACCGTTCCGGGTGCCCGAATCGCCGTGTGCGGGCGAACGGGCGGTCCCCGGGGCCACCGGTAGGATCGGGCGGCCCGCCCGGGTGGCGGAATTGGCAGACGCGGGGGACTCAAAATCCTCTGGCCGCGAGGTCGTGCGGGTTCAAGTCCCGCCCCGGGCACATCTGATCCGCACGACGTCTGGGCGCTTGACGCCCCCCCCGGCCTGGTGGAGGCTCCGGGACGAGGCGGCGGGATGGACCTGTCCCTCCTGAGAGCGGGAGAGCACCATGGATCGGGAAGTCACGACGACGTTCTTTACGGCGAGGGCAGCCGACATCCGGGCCCTCATGATCTTCTACGCGCTGGTCCACGCCGCCCTGCTGGTGGTCCTCGGCTTCGGCGGCAGTGGCCTCGAGGACTCGGGGACGCAGTTGGCCCTGGCCGCCCTCGCTGCGATCACGACCCTCTTCACCGTCGGTTTCATCGACGACGCCATGCAGGACCTCTACGCGGCGGGACAGGACATCGCCGAGGAGGGCTTCGGCGAGAAGGTGCGTGGTCGGTTCGACGCCTGGAACATGACGGTCTTCCGGCTGGCGAACGTGGTGATGTTCGGCCTGATCCTCGTGGCGGAGTTGCTGGCCATCTACTGATCGGGCCCCGCCGACGGGGCTGAGGCCCTTTCGGCAAGCCCTGTCGGCACGCCTCGTCGGTCAGTGGCCGGCGGAGGCCCCGACCCGCTCGACGATGAAGGCCCGCAGGGGCTCTACGTCGACGGCCGTACAACTCAGGCGCCACGTCCACGCCGTGGCCACCACCCGGTCCGACAGCTCGGGGCGGCCCGGTGCCACCAGGACGTCGGGGCCCGCCAGGGCGGCGAGTTCGTCGGGCACGGAGCGGGCATGCACCTGCACCACGACACCTCCGGCCTCGAGGAATGCCACCTGGTCGAGCTCGTCGACCGGAGCGTCCCGTAGGCCGCCCTCGGGCGCCACGCCCCGGTGCGGACCCGACGTCGGCGCCACCGAGTCCCACGCCAGGCCGGTGTCGTCCAGCACGTGGAGCCCTGACGCCGGATCGGGTGGCTCCTGACGGGGCACGTCGCACGCCGCCTCGCTGCTCCCGCAGGCCGCCAGCACCCCGGCGACGAGCGCGACGAGGGCTGCGGAGCCGAGGGCGGGACGACGGGTCACCCGTCCAGCCTGCCAGCCCGATCCCCGCGCCGGGCCCTCCGTGGGCGCTCCGGGCACCGCTCGTACACTGGCCGACCCCATGGCACGACCGGTGATCGAACGACGGCTGACCGAGGTCGGCGAGCGGCTCGTCCGCCTCCGCTCCGACCTCGCCGTGGCCGAGGAGCAGTTGGCCCACCTGGTGGCCGACGCCGACGACGCCCGTGTCCGTTCGCTGGTGTCCGAGACGGCCCTTTCCGAGCGGGCCCATCGGGGCGCCGAACGCCACGCCCGGGCCATGGAACGCCACCGCGACGACCTGCTGGCCGAGATCGCCCGCCTGGAGTCCGCACAGGACGACCTGCTCGACCGGCTCACCGCCGATGCCTGACGAGGTGCCCGAGGCGTCGGACGGGATGGCATCGCAGGACGACGCCCCGCCGTCCCCGCCGAAGGTGCGGGTCGTGCTGGCCGAGGACGAGGCCATCGTCCGCCTCGACCTCAAGGAGACCCTCGAGGAGGAGGGCTACGAGGTGGTCGGCGACACCGGCCGTGGCGACCACGCCGTCGACCTCGTGGCCGACCTCGATCCCGACGTCGTCATCCTCGACATCCGCATGCCCGGCCTCGACGGCATCGAGGCCGCCTCGCGCATCGCCGCCAACCACGACGCTGCCGTGGTCATCCTCACCGCCTACAGCCAGCGCGACCTCGTGGACCGGGCCATCGAGGCCGGGGCGCTGGCCTACCTCGTCAAGCCGTTCCAGCGCTCCGAGTTGGTGCCGGCCGTCGAGGTGGCCCGTGCCCGCCACCGCGAGATGCGGGCGCTCACCGACCAGGCCCGCACGCTGTCCGACCGCCTCGAGGCCCGCAAGGCCATCGACCGGGCCAAGGGCGTCCTCATCGACGAGGCCGGCCTCACCGAGGGCGACGCCTTCCGCTTCCTGCAGACCACGGCCATGTCATCGCGTTCCACGATGGCCGACGTCGCCCACCGGGTGCTCGGCGAGGGCCTCCGCCCCGACTGACCCGGGTGCCGGTGCCGGGCCTGCCCGGCGCTGTCAGGACCGACCGGTAGGGTCGCCGCGGTGCCGGGACTCTTCCTCCTCGACGGAAACTCATTGGCCTACCGGGCGTTCTTCGCCATCCCCCGGGACATGGTGACGCGCACCGGCCAGGAGACGAACGCCGTCTTCGGCTTCACCCAGATGCTGGCCACGCTGCTGCGCGAGCACGAGCCCGAGGGCATCGCCGTGGCCTTCGACCTGCCCGGCGGCACGTTCCGCCACGAGCGACTCCCGTCGTACAAGGCCAACCGGGAGAAGCAGGAGGACAGCCTCTACCAGCAGCTCGATCTGGTGCGCGAGCTCGTCGACGCCCTCGGCTTCCCGGTGGTCGACGCCGAGGGCTACGAGGCCGACGACGTCATCGCCACGCTGGCGACCATGGCCCGCGACGCCGGCCGGGACGTCACCATCGTCACCGGCGACCGCGACAGCTACCAGCTGGTCGAGGACCCCCACGTGAAGGTCCTCTACAACAAGCGGGGCATGTCGGACTACGCCCTCTACGACGAGGCCGGCATCGCCGAACGCACCGGCGTCACCCCCGCCGACTACGTGGCCTACGCCGCCCTGCGCGGCGACCCGTCGGACAACCTGCCCGGGGTCCCCGGGGTGGGGGAGAAGACGGCCGCCAAGCTGGTCAACGCCCACGGGGGGCTCGACGGCATCTTCGCCGCCGTCGACGAGCAGACGCCCAAGCTGCGGGAGAACCTGGCGGCCAACGAGGAGAACGCCCGGCTCAACGAGGAGCTGATGGTCCTGGTCCGCGACGTGGCCCTCGACGTGGGCATCGACGACGTGTCGGCCGGGACGGTCGACGTCGAGCGGGCCGGGGGCCTCCTCGAGGTCCTCGAGCTGACCCGGGCGCGGGAACGCCTCGGCGCCCTCCTCGGCGTCGACTTCGCTGGCGGTGACGGGGGAGCGGCCGACGGTGCGCCGACCGGGCCGTTGGAGGTCGACGTCGTCCACCTGGGCGACGCCGCCGGCATCGCCGCGGTCGTCGGAGAGGCCTCCGGGCCGCTGGGGGTGGCCACGGTGGAGCGTCCGCCGTCCGGCGAGTCCGGTCCCGAACTGGGCGACGGCCTGGCCCTGTCCGACGGCGACCGGGCCTGGTGGGTGCCGACGACGCTGCTGGACGACGACGCCTGCCGGGACGCCCTGGCCGGAGCGGTCGGTCCGGACGGTCCGGGCCTGGTGGCCCACGACGCCAAGCCGCTGCTCCGGGCCCTGCTGCGCCGGGGCGTCGACGACGTGGCCCTGGTGCTCGACACCGCCCTGGCCGGCTACCTCCTCGATCCGGCCGACGCCACCTACGACCTCGACGTCCTCCTGGAACGCCACGCCCAGCGGGTCCTGCCGGTCACCGGCCCGCCGGAGGGCCAGCTCGACCTGACCGGCGAGGTGGCCGACCCCGCCGTCGAGGCCAGCCACCGGGCCGCGGCGTCGGCCGTCCTCCGCGGTCCGCTGCTGGAGTCGCTCGAAGCGCAGGGGCTCGTGGCCCTCAACGACGAGATCGAGGTGCCGCTGGTGGCGGTGCTGGCCCGCATGGAGGAGCTCGGCGTCGGCGTGGACGTGGCCGAGCTCACCCGCCTGCGCGACGAGCTGACCGCCGAGTGCGATCGCCTCCGGGCCGCCGTCCACGAGGCCGCCGGCGAGGAGTTCAACGTCAACTCCACCAAGCAGCTCCGGGAGGTCCTGTTCGACCGGTTGGGCCTCACCCCCGGCAAGAAGACCAAGACCGGCTACTCCACCGACGCCGCCACCCTCGAACGGCTCCGCGACGACCACCCGGTGGTCGAGCACCTGCTGGCCTACCGGGAGGTCGAGAAGCTGCGCTCCACCTACGGCGAGGGCCTGCTCGGCGAGGTCGGGCCCGGCGACCGCATCCGGGCCACCTTCAACCAGACGGTGGCCCGCACCGGGCGCCTCAGCTCCGACGCCCCGAACCTGCACAACATCCCGGTCCGCACCGAAGCCGGACGGGCCTTCCGGCGGGCCTTCGTGCCGGCCGACGGCCGGGTGCTGCTGGTGGCCGACTACAACCAGATCGAGCTGCGTTGCATCGCCCACCTGGCCGACGACCCGGGCCTCATCGCGGCCTTCGAGGCGGGCGACGACATTCACACCGCGGTGGCCGCCCGCACCTGGCACCTCGACCCCGGCGACGTCACCCCCGAGGTCCGCAACCGGGCGAAGATGGTCGCCTACGGCCTGGCCTACGGCATGGAGGCCTACGGGCTGTCGCAGCGCCTCGGCTGCCCGGTCGACGAGGCCGCCGAGATCCTCGAGTCGTACTTCTCCGCCTTCCCGGCCGTCCGCGACTACATGGACCACACCGTCGACGAGGCCCGTCGCAAGGGCTACACCGAGACCCTCTTCGGACGTCGCCGCCGTATCCCCGAGCTGTCGTCGCCGAACTTCAACGTGCGTCAGGCCGGCGAGCGCCAGGCCATGAACGCCGGCATCCAGGGCTTGGCCGCCGACGTGTTCAAGGTGGCCCTCATTCGCATCGACGAACGCCTCCGGACCGACGGGTCGGCCAGCGACCTGGTGCTACAGGTCCACGACGAGGTGATCCTCGAGGTCCCGGACGACGAGCTGGACGACGTGGAGGCGATGGTCCGGGCCGAGATGGGCGGCGCCTACGAGCTGAAGGTGGAGCTCGCCGTGGAGCTGGCCACCGGCGCCACCTGGGCCGACGCCAAGGGATGACCGGGGCCGCAACGGGCGGGGACCCGTCGGGCCACTGGTTCGAGGCGGTCGCCGACCACCTCGGTGAGGCCTACCTGCGCTACTCGTTCACCTACGGCACCGTCCGCGAGGTCGACGTGCTGGTCGACGTCCTCGGCCTGACGCCGGGCAGCCGGGTGCTGGACGTCGGCTGTGGCCCGGGACGCCACGCCCACGAGCTGGCCCGACGGGGGATCGAGGTCGTGGGCCTCGACGTGTCGGCGGCCTTCGTCGAGCTGGCCCGACGCGACGCCCCGCCCGGGGCCACGTTCGTCCACGGCGACGCCCGCACCATGGCCTTCGACGCCGAGTTCGACGACGCCGTCTCGCTCTGCCAGGGGGCCTTCGGCCTCGCAAGCGGGCCCGGCTCCGACCCGCTCCCGCTGGACCCGGACGGCGCCATCCTGGAACGCATCGTCGCCGCGGTGCGGCCCGGCGGCCACGTCGCCCTCAGCGCCTTCTCGGCCTACTTCCAGGTCCGGTTCCTCGAGTCCACCGACGACTTCGACGCCGATCGGGGCGTGAACCGCGAGGACACGGTGCTGCGCGACGCCGACGGCGTCGAGGCCCCGTCGCAACTGTGGACGACGTGCTTCACGCCCCGGGAACTGCGCCTGCTGGCCGACCGGGCCGGCCTCGACGTCCTGGAGGTCCGTTCGGTGACCCCCGGCGACTACGGCGACCGCCCGCCCGACCTCGACCACCCCGAGTTCCTGCTGGTGGGGCGCCGACGAGGCTGACGTCCGGCCCTGACCGAGTCGTGGGGCCGCCCCGGTAGGCTTCCCCGGTCCGTTCCGTGGTCGCCGTGCGCACCCGGTCGGACGGTCCACTGTCCATCGATGCCCCATCCGACGAGAAGAAGATCCGTGTCCGACACCCTCACCACCCCCTCCGCCCTCGACTCCCCGCCCATGGGGACCTTCGACGAGAGCGGGGAGTACACCCCCCGTCCGATCACCGAGAACGACCTCGGTTCCCTCAGCCTCGACGAGGCCTACTCGGCCACCATGGTCGACGTCCAGAACGGCCAACTCGTCGAGGGCACCGTCGTCCGGGTCGACAAGGACGAGGTCCTGCTGGACATCGGCTACAAGTCGGAAGGCGTGATCCCGCCCCGCGAGCTGTCGATCCGCAACGGCGTCGACCCCAACGAGGTCGTCACCGTCGGTGAGAAGGTCGAGGCCGTCGTCCTGCAGCGCGAGGACAAGGAGGGCCGTCTGGTCCTCTCCAAGAAGCGGGCCCAGTACGAGCGGGCCTGGGGCAAGATCGAGGAGATCAAGGAGGGCGACGGCATGGTGTCCGGCGCCGTCATCGAGGTCGTCAAGGGCGGCCTGATCGTCGACATCGGCCTCCGCGGCTTCCTGCCCGCCTCGCTCGTCGAGCTGCGCCGCGTCCGCGACCTGCAGCCGTACATCGGCACCACGATCGACGCCAAGATCATCGAGCTGGACAAGAACCGCAACAACGTCGTCCTGTCCCGCCGTGCCTGGCTGGAGGAGACCCAGAAGGAGCAGCGCGAGGAGTTCCTCCACGACCTGCGTCCCGGTGAGGTCCGCAAGGGCGTCGTGTCCAGCGTCGTCAACTTCGGCGCCTTCGTCGACCTGGGCGGCATGGACGGCCTCGTCCACGTCTCCGAGCTGTCGTGGAAGCACGTCGACCATCCCGGTTCGGTGGTGTCCGTGGGCGATGAGATCGAGGTGCAGGTCCTTGAGGTCGACCTGTCCCGCGAGCGCATCAGCCTCTCGCTGAAGGCCACCCAGCAGGATCCGTGGCAGGAGTTCGCCGGCGCCCACCAGGTGGGCGAGCTGGTGTACGGCCGGGTCACCAAGCTGGTGCCGTTCGGCTCGTTCGTCCAGGTGGGCGACGGGATCGAGGGCCTGGTCCACATCTCCGAGATGTCGGCCCACCACGTCGACCTGCCCGAGCAGGTCGTCACCCCGGGCGAGGAACTGTGGGTCAAGATCATCGACCTCGACCTCCAGCGCCGCCGGATCAGCCTGTCGATCAAGCAGGCCGCCGAGGGTGGCACCGTGGCCGCCGAGTACCAGGAGCACTTCGGCGAGCACGCCTACGACGCCGAGGGCAACTACATCGGGGGCGAGTCCTCCGAGGGCCAGGAGGCCTGGGCCGACCTGTACGGCGAGGAGGGCGAGCCCGCCGCTGCCGACGAGGTCGACGAGGCCGCTCCCGCGGAGGCTGTCGCTGACGAGGCGCCCGCCGAGGAGCCGCTGGAGACCACCGAGGCCTGATCGGCCCGACGTCCGGGACCCACGGGCCCCGACGCGTCGCCATGCTCGAGATCGGCCTGACCGGGGGCATCGGCTCCGGGAAGTCCACCGTCGCCGCACTCCTCGTGGAACGCGGGGCCGTGCTGCTCGACGCCGACGCCATCGTGCGCGAGGTGCAGCAGCCCGACACCCCGGTGTTCGCCGCCATGGTGGAACGCTGGGGTGACGGGATCGTGGCCGGCGACGGCACCCTCGACCGCCAGGCGGTGGCCGACCGGGTGTTCGGCGACCCCGACGAGTTGAAGGCCCTGAACGCCATCGTCCACCCGGCCGTCGGCGACGAGATGACCCGTCGCCGCGCCGAGCTGGCCGGCACCGACGCCACCGTCGTGCTCGACATCCCCCTGCTGGTGGAGTCCGGCCACGAGGGCCTCGGTGGGATCATCGTGGTCGACATCGACCCGGAGGTGGCCGTGGAGCGCCTGGTGGCCCACCGCGGCTTCGCCGAGCAGGACGCCCGCGATCGGATCGCCCGTCAGGCGGCCCGTGAGGACCGCCTCGCCCGGGCCGACGTGGTGGTCGACAACTCCGGCACCCTGGACGACCTGGAGGCAGAGGTGGAGCGGGCCTGGGCCTGGATCGACACCCTGGAACGTCCTCCGCTGGACCGGGAGGTCACCCGCATCGGGAGTCGCGCCGAGCGGCCCGACGCCTGAATCGCCCTCGGCGGCCCCCGGGCCGTGTCAGGGGTGCTCGCTACGCTCGTTCCCATGACCGACCAGCAGGCCGACGGGGAGGCCATCGGGGAGGCCGTCGGGGAAGTGGGCACCGGCCGCGGTCGTCCCTTCCGCGTCGAGGCGCCGTTCGCCCCGGCCGGCGACCAGCCGAAGGCGATCGAGGAGCTGGCAGACGGCATCGAGGGCGGGGAGCGGTTCCAGACCCTCCTCGGCATCACCGGCAGCGGCAAGAGCGCCACCATCGCCTGGACCATCGAGAAGGTGCAGCGCCCGACCCTGGTCATCGCCCCCAACAAGGCCCTGGCCGCCCAGCTGGCCAACGAACTCCGCGAGTTCTTCCCCGACAACCGGGTCGAGTACTTCGTCTCGTACTACGACTACTACCAACCCGAGGCCTACCTGCCGACGTCGGACACCTTCATCGAGAAGGACTCGTCGGTGAACGACGAGATCGACCGGCTGCGCCACTCGGCGACGGCCTCCCTGCTGACCCGCCGCGACACCATCGTGGTGGCCTCGGTGTCGTGCATCTACGGCCTCGGATCGCCCGAGCACTACGAGGGCCAACTGCTGGTCCTCGAGGTCGGCCAGGAGCTCGATCACCGGGCCACCCTCGGGCGGCTCATCGACCTGCACTACGAGCGCAACGACATGGTGCTGGGCCGCGGCAAGTTCCGGGTCAAGGGCGACACCCTGGAGGTCCACCCGGCCTACGAGGAGACCGCCTTCCGCATCTCGCTGTTCGGCGACGAGGTGGAGGCCATCACCGAGGTCGACCCGCTGACCGGCGAGCACCTCCGCAGCCTTGACGACCTGGTCGTCTTCCCGGCCACCCACTACATGGCCGACGCCGAGAACATCCGGCGGGCCATCGGTGGCATCGAGGCCGAGCTGGCCGAGCGCCTCCAGTGGTTCGAGGCCCGCCAGGGGCTCCTCGAGGCGCAGCGACTGCGGATGCGCACCGAGCACGACCTCGAGATGCTCGGCGAGCTGGGCTACTGCAACGGCGTCGAGAACTACTCCATGCACCTCGACGGCCGCTCCTACGGCGACCGTCCCTACACGCTGCTCGACTACTTCCCCGACGACTTCCTCGTCGTGCTCGACGAGTCGCACGTGGCCGTCCCGCAGCTGCACGGCCAGTACGCCGGTGACCGGTCCCGCAAGGAGACGCTGATCGAGCACGGCTTCCGGTTGCCGTCGGCGGCCGACAACCGGCCGCTCACCTTCGACGAGTTCACCGGCCGGGTCGGCCAGGTGGTGTTCCTGTCGGCCACCCCCGGCGACTGGGAGTTGGAGAACAGCAGCGGCGTCGTGGAGCAGATCGTCCGGCCCACCGGCCTCGTCGACCCCGAGGTGGTGGTCCGACCCACGAAGGGTCAGATCGACGACCTCCAGGAGATGATCGCCGGGCGGGTGGCCGCCGAGCAGCGAGTCCTGGTCACCACGCTGACCAAGAAGATGGCCGAGGACCTCACCGACTACCTGCTCGAGCAGGGCGTGAAGGTCCGGTACCTGCACTCGGACATCGACACCGTGCAGCGCATCGAGATCCTGCGTGACCTCCGCACCGGCGAGTTCGACGTCCTGGTCGGCATCAACCTGCTGCGGGAGGGCCTCGACCTGCCCGAGGTGTCGCTGGTGGCCATCCTCGACGCCGACAAGGAGGGCTTCCTGCGCAGTGAGACGTCGCTGGTCCAGACCATCGGCCGGGCCGCCCGCAACGTCGACGGCCAGGTCGTCATGTACGCCGACGCCGTCACGCCGTCGATGCACCGGGCCATCACCGAGACGCAGCGCCGACGCAGCCTCCAGCAGGCCTACAACGCCGAGCATGGCATCGACCCGCAGACCGTGCGCAAGGCGGTCAGTGACATCCTCTCGATGATCCGCCCCGATCAGACCGCCCCCACCCCGAAGGGCCGCAAGCGCCGCACCGAGCGCCTGATGGAGGACTTCGCCGAGATGGGCCACGACGACCTCCAACGCCTCCTGTTCACCCTCGAACAGGAGATGGGCGAGGCCGCTGCCGACCTGCGCTTCGAGTACGCCGCCCGCCTCCGCGACGAGATCCGGGAGATCGAACGCGAGCTCCGCGACCTCTCCGAGGCCGTGTGAGGCGGGCCTAGGCTCGCCCGGGTGTCGGACCGGCTGATCGTCAAGGGAGCGCGCGAGCACAACCTCCGCGACGTCGACCTCGACCTGCCCCGCGACCGGCTCATCTGCTTCACCGGGATCTCCGGATCGGGCAAGAGCTCGCTGGCCTTCGACACCATCTACGCCGAGGGGCAGCGCCGCTACGTCGAGTCGCTGTCGGCCTACGCCCGGCAGTTCCTCGGCCAGATGGACAAGCCCGACGTCGACTTCATCGAGGGCCTGTCGCCGGCCATCTCCATCGACCAGAAGAGCGCCTCGCGCAACCCCCGGTCCACCGTCGGCACCATCACCGAGGTCTACGACTACCTGCGCCTCCTGTACGCCCGCATCGGCGTGCCCCACGATCCGGAGACCGGCGAGCGCCTCGTCCGCCAAACCCCGCAGCAGATCGTGGACCGGGTCCTCGAGATGGAACCCGGCACCCGCTTCCAGGTGCTGGCGCCGGTGGTCCGAGGCCGCAAGGGCACCTACGACACGCTGCTGGCCGACCTGGCCGGGCAGGGCTTCAGCCGGGTCGTCGTCGACGGCGAGGCCCACGAGCTGGCCGACCTGGAGAGCGACGGCCTCGACCTGGCCCGCTACGAGATGCACACCATCCAGGTCGTTGTCGACCGCCTGGTGCTCAAGGACGGGATCGGCCGTCGCCTCACCGAGTCGATGGAGACCGCCCTGGCCCTCGCCGAGGGCGTCGCCGAGGTGCAGGTGGTGCCACGGGACGGCGACGTCGATGACGACGGGAACCCGGTCGAGCCGCGGACCATCGTGTTCAGCCAGCACCTGTCGCGGCCCAGCGACGGCAAGTCGTTCGAGGACCTGGCGCCCCGCAACTTCTCGTTCAACAGCCCGTACGGGGCGTGCGACCACTGCGACGGCCTCGGCACCGTATTCGAGGTCGACCCCGAGCTGGTGGTGCCCAACCCGGACCTGGGCCTGGCCGAGGGGGCGATCGCCCCGTGGTCGGGCGGCAACAACCGCTACTTCGCCCGGCTGGTGGAGGCCGTGGCCGAGGAGCTCGGCGTGGACCCGTCGACCCCGTGGTCGAAGCTGCCGAAGAAGGCCCAGAAGACGTTCCTGCAGGGGGGCCTGAAGGGTCGGGTGCAGGTCCGCTACAAGAACCGCTTCGGTCGGACCCGGGTCTACTCGGCCAACTTCGAGGGTGTCATGCCGTACCTGCGGCGCCGCCACCGCGACTCGGACAGCGACGCCGCTCGGGAGCACATCGAGGGCTACATGCGCCAGGTGCCGTGTCCCGAGTGCGACGGCGCCCGCCTCAACCCGCTGTCGCTGGCCGTCACCATCGACGGGCACTCGCTGGCCGACGTCTGCGGCCTGTCCATCGCCGACGCGGCGGCCGCCCTGCGCGACCTGGAGTTGACCGACCGGGAGGCCATGATCGCCGAGCAGGTCCTCAAGGAGGTCAACGCCCGGCTCGGGTTCCTCCTCGACGTCGGCCTCGACTACCTGTCGCTGTCGCGGTCGGCGGCCACCCTGGCCGGCGGCGAGGCCCAGCGCATCCGACTGGCGTCGCAGATCGGCAGCGGGCTGGTCGGCGTCCTGTACGTGCTCGACGAGCCGTCCATCGGCCTCCACCAGCGGGACAACCGGCGTCTCATCGAGACCCTCGAACGGCTCCGTGAACTCGGCAACACGGTGATCGTGGTGGAGCACGACGAGGAGACCATCCGGGCTTCGGACCACGTCGTCGACATCGGCCCCGGGGCCGGCGAACACGGCGGGGCCGTCGTCCACTCCGGCCCGGTCGACGAGCTGCTGGAGGAGAAACGGTCGCTGACCGGCCAGTACCTGTCGGGCAAGAAGCAGATCGTCGTCCCCCAGGTGCGCCGGCCTGGCGACGGCGGGCACCTCGTCGTCCGGGGCGCCCGGGAGAACAACCTGGACGGCCTCGACGTGGCGTTCCCCACCGGCTGCCTGGTGGCCGTCACCGGCGTGTCGGGCTCCGGCAAGTCGACCCTGGTCAACGAGATCCTGCACAAGGCCCTGATGCAGAAGGTGTACCGGTCAAAGGTGCCGCCCGGCCTGCACACGGCGCTGGACGGCGTCGAGGCGGTCGACAAGGTCATCAACATCGACCAGACGCCCATCGGGCGGACGCCGCGGTCCAACGCCGCGACCTACACCGGCGTGTTCGACCACGTCCGCAAGTTGTTCGCCAAGACCGAGGAGTCCCGCATCCGCGGCTACCAGCCCGGCCGCTTCAGCTTCAACGTGAAGGGCGGCCGCTGCGAGGCCTGCTCGGGCGACGGGACGATCCGCATCGAGATGCACTTCCTGCCCGACGTGTACGTGCCGTGCGAGGTCTGCAAGGGGCAGCGCTACAACCGCGACACCCTCGACGTGCGCTTCAAGGGCCGGACCATCGCCGACGTCCTGGACATGCCGTGCGACGAGGCGCTCGGGTTCTTCGAGAACCAGCCGTCCATCACCCGGCACATGCAGACGCTCGTCGACGTGGGCCTCGGCTACGTGCGGCTCGGCCAGTCGGCGCCGACGCTGTCCGGCGGCGAGGCGCAGCGGGTCAAGTTGGCCAGCGAGCTGGCCAAGCGGCCGACCGGCCACACCGTCTACATCCTCGACGAGCCGACCACCGGCCTCCACTTCGAGGACGTCCGCAAGCTGCTCGGCGTGCTCAACCGGCTGGTCGACCAGGGCAACTCGGTGATCGTCATCGAGCACAACCTGGACGTCGTCAAGACCGCGGACTGGCTGATCGACCTCGGCCCGGAGGGCGGCAGCGGGGGAGGGACGCTCGTGGCCGAGGGCACCCCGGAGCACGTCGCCACCGTGGCCGGCAGCCACACCGGCCGCTTCCTGGCCGACCTGCTGGGCTAGGCCCACGGCCCGCGGGTCCTACGCTCGGACCATGGTCGAGCGGCCCCCGGCGGGCACCATCCCCGACGCACCTGGCTCGTACCAGTTCCGCGACGCCGACGGGCGGGTCCTGTACGTCGGCAAGGCCAAGAGCCTGCGCAACCGCCTCAACAGCTACTTCGGGCGACGGGATCGCCTGGCCACCCGCACCGCCCAGATGCTCGACGAGGCCACCAGCGTCGAATGGATCCGGGTCGCCAACGAGCTCGAGGCCCTCATGCTCGAGTTCTCCCTCATCCAGGAGCACCGGCCCCGCTTCAACGTGGACCTGAAGGACGACAAGTCGTACCCGTTCCTGGCCATCACCATGGACGACGAGTGGCCCCGCCCGATGGTCACCCGGGGCAAGCGGCGGCGCGGCGTCCGCTACTTCGGCCCCTACGGACACGCCGGATCGATCCGCGAGACGCTCGACCTGCTGCTGCGCACCTTCCCGGCCCGGACGTGCCCCGACACCAAGTTCCGGGAGCACGAGCGGCAGGGGCGACCCTGCCTGTTGTTCCACATCGAGAAGTGCAGCGGCCCGTGCGTCGGCGAGGTCACCCGGGAGCGGTACGACGCGATCATCGCGGACCTGGTGCGCTTCCTGGAGGGTGACGCCGACGAGGTGGTCGACCGCCTGCGGGCCGACATGGAGGCGGCGTCGGCGGCCCTCGAGTTCGAGGCGGCGGCCCGCCACCGCGACCGCCTGTCCAGCGTCCTGCGGGCCCAGGAGAAGCAGCAGATGGTGGCCGCCCGCGACGAGGACCTCGACGTGGTCGGCCTGGCCGGCGACGACCTCGAGACGGCCGCCCAGGTCTTCCACGTCCGCCACGGCCGCGTCGTGGGTCGCAAGGGCTTCGTGGTGGAGCGGGCCGAGGACCTCGACCGGGGCCGCGTCGTGGCCGAGGTGGTGTCCGCGCTGTACCGCGACGACCCGCCCCGGGGCGTGCCCCGCCAGGTGCTCGTGCCCGAGGAGCCCGACGACGGCCCACTGCTGGAGCGGTGGCTGGCCGGCGAACGGGAGGGACCGGTCACCATCCGGGTGCCGAAGCGGGGCGACAAGCGGTCGCTGCTCGAGACGGTGACCCGCAACGCCGAGGAGGAGTTCGTCCGCCACCGCATGAAGCGGGCCTCGGACCACAACACCCGCGCCCGGGCGCTGAACGAGCTCCAGGAGGCGCTGTCGCTGCCCGAGGCGCCGCTGCGCATCGAGTGCTACGACATGAGCCACCTGCAGGGCACCGACTACGTCGGCTCCATGGTCGTCATGGAGGACGGGCTGCCGAAGACGTCCGACTACCGGCATTTCCGGATCCGGGACGTCGACGGCAACGACGACTACGCGGCCATGGCCGAGGTGCTGGGTCGACGCCTCGCCGCCTACCTCGAGGAGCAGGCCATGCCGGTGGACGAACGGCCGGGTCGCTTCGCCTACCCGCCGCAGCTGCTGCTGGTCGACGGCGGGATCGGGCAGATGGGGGTGGCCGAGCGCGTGGTGGCCGAGATGGGCCTCGCCGATCGGATCCCGGTGGCGTCGCTGGCCAAGCAGTTCGAGGAGGTGTACCGGCCCGGCTCGTCGGCGCCGATCCGCCTGCCCCGCGGCTCCGAGGCGCTGTACCTGCTGCAGCGGATCCGCGACGAGTCACACCGGTTCGCCGTCGAGTACCACCGGCGCCTGCGGTCCAAGCGGATGACCGGCTCCGTGCTGGACGGGATCCCCGGGCTGGGGCCGGCCCGGCGCAAGCGCCTGGTGTCGGCCTTCGGTGGGGTTCGGGCCGTGCAGCGGGCCAGCCTCGACGACCTGACGGCCCTGCCGTGGCTGCCCGACGCGGTGGCCGAGGCGGTCTACGCCACGGCCCACCGGGAGGCCCCCGAGGAGGCCCCCGAGGAGGCGTGAGCCGTCAGCCGCTGACGATGCCGGCCACGGCGACCAGGGCCACGACCAGGCCGACCACCTGGGCCCGTCCCATCCGCTCGCCCAGGACGGTGCGGGCCAGCAGCACCGTCGACGCGGGGTAGAGCGACCCGAGCACGGCCACCAGGCTGAGCATCCCCCGGTGGACGGCCAGCAGGATGGACAGGTTGGCCGTCATGTCCAGCGCTCCGGCGACGACCATGGCCGCGCCGCCCTCGCCCCGACGGGGAAGGGGGGAGAGGCGCATCCGGGCCACCAGCAGCAGGGCGACGCCGGCCGACAGGACGCGGGCGCTGACCAGCGGCCACGGGGTGGTGGCCTCGTCGGTCAGGTCCATGAACACGAAGAAGCCGCCGAATCCGGCGCCGGCCACGAGGCACTCGAACAGCAACCCGGGCGTCACCGGCCCGACGGCGGCGTTCCCGTCGGGGTCCGGAGCGCTCCTCGACAGCAGGAAGATGGCCACCATGCCGAGCAGCACGCCGACGAGGTGCAGCGAGGTCAGCCGTTCGCCGAAGCCGATGCCCCACAGGACCGGGAGCGCGGCGTTGGTCACCGCGGTCACCGGGGCGACGACGGCCATCGGACCCCGCCCGAGGGCGTGGTACAGGCACCCGATGCCCACCAGCCCGAAGATGCCGGCGCCCAGGCCGTAGGCGAGGTCCTCGGCGGTGACCGTCTCGGCCATCCACGGGGCGACGGCGAGGATCAGGGCCAGGCCGACGACGTGGGATACGCCGATCACGACGAGCACGTGGTTGCGGCGTGAGGCGGTCCCGCCGAAGAAGTCGCCGGCGCCGAACACGATGGCCGAGAAGAGGGCGAGGAGGGCAGCCATCCGGGGAGGCTACGGGGCGGCGTGCGAGGCTCTCGCAGTGGATTCCGAGCCGGCCGCCTGGGAGGTCCACGCCGGCTGGTGGCAGGACGGCTTCACCGACGGCGCCGACCCCGAGTACGAGGAGCAGATCCTGCCCCTGGCCGAGGACCTGCTGGTCGGGCACCGTCGCATCCTCGACGTGGGGTGCGGTGAGGGGCAGGTGGCCCGCCGCCTGGCCGCCGCCGGGGCCGGGGACGACGCCGGGTGCCAGGTGGTGGGCGTCGACCCGACCGGCGCGCAGGTCGTCGAGGCAACCCGCCGGGGTGGAGGACCGTCGTACCTGCGGGCCGCGGCCGACGGACTGCCCTTCGCCGACGGGTCGTTCGACGCCGTGGTGGCCTGCCTCGTCTTCGAGCACATCGAGGCCGTCGACGAGGCGGTCGCCGAGGTGGCCCGGGTCCTGGCCGACGGTGGACGGTTCGCCCTCTTCCTCAACCACCCGCTCATCCAGACGCCGGACAGCGGCTGGGTCGACGACCACCTGGTGGATCCGCCGGAGCAGTACTGGCGCCTCGGCCCGTACCTGTCGGAGTCGATCGAGTCCGCGGAGGTCGACCGGGGCGTCTTCCTGCCGTTCGTCCATCGACCGGTGAGCCGGTACGTGAACGCCCTGGCCGACAACGGCCTCGTCCTCCGGCGCATGCACGAACCCCGCCCGGCCGAGGGGTTCCTGGCCCGGGCCGCCTTCTACCGGGACGCCGCCACCATCCCGCGCCTGCTGGTCCTGCTGGCCGAGCGCGAGCCCCGTGAGCCCTCCTGACCGGCCCGTCTAGCATCGACGGCATGAGCGACCTCCTGGTCATCACCGGCCTGTCGGGCGCCGGGCGCAGCGAGTTCGCCAAGGACCTCGAGGACCTCGGGTGGTTCGTGATCGACCGCCTCCCGCCCGACATCGCCGCCAAGGTCGCCGACCTGGCCGTCGGGCCGGCCGTGCCGTGGGACCGGGTGGCCTTCGCCCTGCCCGCCGACGTGGTCGGCGGCGAGACGTTGCGTGCCGTCGACGAGCTGCGCGACATCGGCGAACGCCTGCGCGTCGTCTTCCTCGACTGCTCCACGGAGGCGCTGGTCCGCCGCTACGAGTCGAGCCGCCGCCCCCATCCGTCGCAGGCCGACGTGGGCCTCGCCGACGCCATCGAGGCCGAGCGGACCCTGATGGAGCCGGTGAAGGCCGTGGCCGACCTCGTGCTCGACACCTCCGACCTGAGCGTCCACGACCTCCGGGACCGGGTCGGCGGGCTCTACGGGCAGGCCGACGACCGGCCCATGCGGACCACCATCACGTCGTTCGGCTACAAGCACGGCCTGCCCCGCGACGCCGACCTCGTCTTCGACTGCCGGTTCCTCCCCAACCCGCACTGGATCCCCGAACTGCGGCCGCTGTCGGGGATGGACGGGCCGGTACGCGAGCACGTGCTCGGTCATGAGGTCACCCAGGAGTTCCTCGACCAGCTCGAGGACATGCTCGACATGCTGCTTCCGGCCTACGTGGCCGAGGGGAAGTCGTACCTGTCGGTGGCCCTGGGCTGCACCGGGGGGCGGCACCGGTCGGTGGCCGTCGCCGAGACGGTGGCCGAGATGCTGCGGGGTCGCGGCTTCGACCCCGTGGTCGCCCACCGCGACGTCGACCGGTGACCTCGTCCGAACCAGTCGCTCCGACCGGGGGGACGATCGGGGCGCCGCGGGTGTGCGCCCTGGGCGGCGGGCACGGCCTCGCCACCACGCTGCGCTCGGCGCGCACCTACGCGGGGGAGATCACCGCCGTGGTCTCGGTCGCCGACGACGGCGGGTCCAGTGGTCGGATCCGGCGGGCCATCGGGGGTCCCGCCCCCGGCGACATCCGGCGCTGCTTCGAGGCCCTCGGCGACGCCTCGATGCTGACCGCCGAGATGGGATGGCGCTTCGGGGGCGGCGAGCTGGCCGGCCACGCCCTCGGCAACCTCCTGATCTCCGGCCTGGTGGCCGCCGGCGACGACCTGGTGGCCGCCCTCGACGAGGTGGGACGGATGGTCGGCTCGGCCGGGCGGGTCCTGCCGGCCACGACCGTGCCCGTGGACCTGGTGGCCGACACCGGCGACTGGGAGGTCGAGGGCCAGGTGGCCGTCCACCGTGCCGAGGGGGTGGTCGGGATGCGCCTCGTGCCCGAGGACGCCCCGGCGCCGGCCGAGGCGGTGGGGGCGATCCGGCGTGCCGACCAGGTGGTCCTCGGGCCGGGCTCGTTCTTCACCAGCGTCCTGGCCGCCACGCTGTCCGTCGACGTCCGCGACGCCCTCGCCACCCGGTCGGGCCCGCTGGTGCTGGTGGCCAACCTGGTCGCGGACCGCGAGGGACCCGCGGACCTCGCCGACCACGTGCGCCTCCTCGTCGAACACGGGGTGACGCCCGACGTGCTGCTGGTCGACCCGTCCTCGACGCGTCCCGTGCCGACGGGCCTGCCCGCTGGCCTGCCGGGCGGCTGCCGGGTGGAGGCGGCACCGGTCGCCGCCGACGACGGTCGTACGCACGACCCGGTCCGGCTGGGCGAAGCACTGGCGTCGCTCGTCGGCGCCTGAAGCATTCGGGGCTCTCAGACCGGGAATCCGGGTCGGCGGGGCCCGTGACGGATTTCGCCGTCGTGTCGCGTGGTCGGGTGGCCGCGATCGGCTAGGAATGACGGGTCCGGCGCCACCGCGCGGTGGCCGGCGGGCGCATGCGCATCATCGAGCGGCCCCGTGCCGCAGGAGGCACCATCCCCCATGACCGTCCGTGTGGGCATCAACGGATTCGGCCGCATCGGCCGCAACTTCTTCCGGGCCGCCAGGGCCCAGGGCGCGGACCTCGAGTTCGTCGCCGTCAACGACCTGGGGTCGATCGACACCATGGCGTTCCTGCTCGGCAACGACTCGGTCCACGGCCGTCTCGATGCCAAGATCCGCACCACCCGCGACGGCATCGTCGTCGACGGGCACAAGATCAAGGTGCTGTCCGAGCGTGACCCGGGCGCCCTGCCGTGGGGCGACCTCGGCGTCGACGTCGTCGTCGAGTCCACCGGCTTCTTCACCGGCCGCGACAAGGCCGCCCTGCACCTCGAGGGCGGCGCCAAGAAGGTCATCATCTCGGCCCCGTCGGGCGACTGCGACGCCACCTTCGTGGTCGGCGTGAACGACGACGACTACGACCCGGCCAAGCACCACGTCGTGTCGAACGCCTCGTGCACCACGAACTGCTTCGTGCCGATGATCAAGGTCCTCGACGACGCCTTCGGCGTGGAGCAGGGCTTCATGACCACCACGCACGCCTACACCGGCGACCAGAGCCTCGTCGACGGCCCCCACAGCGACCTGCGGCGTGCCCGCGGCGCGGCGGTGAACATCGTCCCCACCTCGACGGGTGCGGCCCGCGCCACCAGCCTGGTCATGCCGAAGATGAAGGGGAAGCTGGACGGCATCTCGCTGCGGGTGCCGATCCCGGACGGCTCGATCACCGACTTCGTCGGCACGCTCAAGAAGCCGGCCACCGTCGAGCAGGTCAACGCGGCGTACGCCGCCGCGGCCCGCAAGGGTGCGCTGTCGAAGGTCCTCGACTACAGCGAGGACCCGCTGGTGTCGGCCGACATCGTCGGTCGCCCGGCCTCGTGCACCATCGACGCCGGCCTGACCATGGCCGTCGGCACGATGGTGAAGGTCTGCGGCTGGTACGACAACGAGATGGGCTACTCGACCCGCCTGGTCGACCTCGCCCGGATCGTCGGCACCCGCCGCACGAAGAAGGCCAAGCCCGGGAAGAAGAAGTAGCGCAGGTCCGACCCCGAGGCGGCTGAGCGATGGACGTCCCCCGGTTGGAGGACCTCGGCGACCTGTCGGGTCGTCGGGTGCTGGTGCGGTGCGACTTCAACGTGCCGTTGGCCGACGGCGTCATCACCGACGACCTCCGGATCCGGGCGGCGCTGCCGACGCTGCGCTACCTGCTCGACGCCGGAGCGCACGTCACGGCGTGTTCGCACCTGGGACGCCCGAAGGGCGCGCCCGATCCGGCGTTCTCGATGGACCCGGTCCGGGAGCGCCTCGCCGAGGTGGCCCCGGGCGTCGAGCTCCTCGAGAACCTGCGGTTCGACCCGGGGGAGACGGCCGACGATCCGGCGTTCGTGGCCCGGCTCGTCGAGGGCCAGGACGCCTACGTCAACGACGCCTTCGGGGCCTCGCACCGCGCCCACGCCTCGGTGGTCGGCCCTCCCCGGCACCTGCCGTCGGCGGCGGGGCGCCTGCTGGCCCGTGAGGTGGAGGTCCTCGGTGGCCTGCGCACCTCGGCGAAGCGACCCTTCGTGGGGATCATGGGCGGGGCCAAGGTCAGCGACAAGCTCGGCGTGATCGAGGCCCTCCTCGGCGTGGTCGACGAGCTGATCGTGGGCGGCGGCATGTGCTTCACGTTCCTGGCCGCCCGTGGCGCCAACGTCGGCTCCTCGCTGCTCGAGGAGGACATGGTCGAGACCTGCGCCCGCCTGCTGGATTCCGGCGCGCCGATCCGCCTGCCCCTCGACGTCACCGCCCTCGGCCCCGGCGGGAAGATCGGCGATCCGTCGGCCGGCGGCGAGGTCCGCCAGGTCGGCACGTCGATGCCCGACGGCTGGATGGGCCTCGACATCGGCCCCGGCTCGGCGGTCGAGTTCTGCGACCTGATCGCCGAGGCCCGCACCGTGCTGTGGAACGGCCCGATGGGCCTCTTCGAGGACGAGCGCTTCGCCGCCGGCACCCGCACCGTCGCCGAGGCCGTCGCCGAGTGCCGCGGCTTCACCGTCGTCGGCGGTGGCGACAGCGCGGCGGCGGCCCGCCAGTTCGGCGTCGACGACCGCATGGACCACGTGTCGACCGGCGGGGGAGCGGCACTGGAGTTGATCGAGCAGGGCGACCTGCCCGGCCTGGCCGCCCTGCGGGGCGAGGCCTGAGCCGGACGGTCGAACGACGAGGAGGAACCCCATGGCCGGGCGCAGGCCGCTGATCAGCGGCAACTGGAAGATGCACCACAACCACTTCGAGGCCATCCAGGCCGTGCAGAAGTTGTCCTACGTGGTGTCGGCGAACGACCTCGAGGCTGTCGACGTGTCGGTCCATCCGCCGTTCACCGACCTGCGGTCGGTCCAGACGGTGATCGAGTCCGACGAGGTCGGCATCGCCCTGGGTGCCCAGCACTGCCACTGGGAGGACAAGGGGGCGTTCACCGGCGAGGTGTCGCCGTCGATGCTGGCCAAGCTGAACGTGTCGCTGGTGATCGTCGGCCACTCGGAGCGCCGCGAGTTGTTCGGCGAGACCGACGAGGACGTGAACCGCAAGGTCAAGGCCGTCCTGGCCGCCGGGATGACGCCGATCATGTGCTGCGGCGAGACGCTCGAGGAGCGTGAGGCCGGCGGGGCGGTGGCCAAGGTCGAGGGCCAGGTGCGTGCCGGGCTCGACGGCCTGAAGGCCGACCAGGTGGGTGGACTGGTCATCGCCTACGAGCCGATCTGGGCCATCGGGACGGGCCGCACGGCGACGCCCGAGGACGCCCAGGAGATGTGCGCCGCGGTGCGCTCGACGGTGCGCGACCGGTGGGGCGCCCTGGCGGCCGACGACGTGCGGATCCAGTACGGCGGCTCGGTCAAGCCGGTCAACGCCCCGGACCTGATGGGCCAGCCCGACATCGACGGGGCGCTGGTCGGCGGGGCGTCACTCGACCCCGACGAGTTCGCCCGGATCATCGCCTACCGACTGGTGGGCTGAGCCCGCCGGTAGCCTGCCCACCATGTTCGTGCTGGTCGCCATCATCCAGGCCCTCTCGGGGCTCGGTCTCATCTTCCTCGTGCTCCTGCACAGCGGGAAGGG